>JACQZL010000103.1 GCA_016213865.1 Candidatus Rifleibacteriota bacterium | reverse complement strand
CGGCTTGGCGAAGATGACGCTGTCGTCGGCAGGAAGAAGAGGCGCCAGATCCACCGGCTCCAGGGACTTCCAGTTGTCGCCGAAGGTGTACTGCTGGTCCTCGTAGAGGTTGACGCTCACGCTGGTCCCGATCGAGCCGGGGTCGAAGGTGACCGGAGGCAGCATGGCCGAGAACGGCTGGTTGGGCGGCTTGTTCTCGACCTGCTCCTTCCACACTCCCAGGGCATCGCGGGTCTGGCCGTAGGCCAAGATGGCTTGCCCGAGCGTCATCACGTACTCGCGGAAGTCGACGATGAACGTGGTGCCGACGATGGCGAAGGGAACCTGGTCGAGGGGGCGCAGCGGCGCGACGCGGGTGATGCCGACCAGCCGTTCCACGCGGACGTTGCGGTACTCGGACCGTCTCCCGAGGTTGAGCCGGTACGCCGCCTCGACGAGCAGCGACTGGGCCATGCGACGGTCCTCGACCGGGGCGATCCGCAGGATGACCGACGTGGTCTCCAGGCTGAACATCGTGTAGAACTTGCGATTGTCAGAGCCGTCGATGACGTTGGGGAGGCGTCGGGGAGGGTAGCGGCTCGACAGCTCGAGCGTGGCGGGCTCGCGGAGCAGCAGCGCCAGGCGCACCTCTCGGAAGATCGAGCTGGACGGGTCGTTCAGATCCTTCTGGACTTGCTGGAGGATGTCCTCGATGGCGGAGGTCGCGAGGTACTCGGCTGCCATACCTCCAGCGCCGTGCGCGGCCTGGCTGAAGACCTGGCCGGAGAAGAGCAGGTGGGCCACGCCGAAGACGAAGAGGATCACGCAGAGCGTGACCACGAGGGCGAGCAGGATCCCGAGACCGCGACGTTGACCCTGCTGACACCCAGGGCAACGGACAAAGTCGTCACTCCCGCGGAAGCGGGAATCCAGGGGTCGCATCGATCCTGCACCCTCGCTTACGCGGGGGTGACGAAACCGGGTTGCCGAAGTCCTTTTCGAGGACTTTGCCGGGATCCTGGGCTGACACCGGGTCAGTGCCAGCAGGGACGCCGGCCCTGCTGCCCTCGCGTTGCGCGCGGACTTGCCCCGTCCCCACCCTCCCCCGGAGGCGGAGGGCAGGGGTGGGGCGAATTCGGGCTGGTCCCTCATTGGCCCTTCTGACCCAGGTTCAGCGAAGGCACGTAGCTGATGGCGGCTTCCTTCTCGGTGACGGCCACGGCGCCGGCGGTTCCGCGGGCGCCTGTCTCGTGGCCGGCGGTGGGCTGTCCCCCGCCCGGGTCCTGCGAGCCGCCGCCATCTGTCCCGGATGCCGAGCCATCTGAACCGTCCGAAGCCCCTGGCGAGCCGGGCACGCCGCCATCTGGATAGATGGCCGCCGGATAGCGGGTCCGCAAATCGGCCGGCAGCCTGGAGGACGGGAGGGTCACCCACTCGTTGCCCTCGAGCGTCAGCCATCCGCGCGAGCGACTGAAGACGAAGTGGCCCTGCGGGTGGGAAAGGGCGAGGACCAAGATGTCCGGATCGCCCATCAACTTGAGGATCTCCCTGCCGAGCTCCGAGACTGCCCGCGGAGGTCTCGGCCGGTTGGGATCTGCCGCACCGCCGGTGGTGGGCGCGGAGACCTGAGCGGCTTGCGCTGCCATCACGTAGTCGCGTGACAAGGGGGCGCCGTGACGGGTCATCACGCCGTCCAGCGTGTTCATGTACGGATTGGAGGTCTCGGTGGCCTCGGGTTTGGCGCCGGGCCCCATCAGCGCCAGGCCGATCGCCCCGATAACGAGGACCACCCCGCCGGCGATGGCGGGCAAAAAGCGGTTTCCGTCCAGCAGGCCCATAGTCTGTTTCGAGCGAGCGAGGCCCTCCGTGCAGAAAGCCGCGCGCTGTCTGTCTATGAGTATAGCTGCCGCGGCGATGTTCCAGACCTGGTGCGAACGCCGGTCGGAGATTGCGGGGTGCATGCGCGGTCCACGGTTGAACAGCCGGAACGGGCCTTCTGAGCGGTGTAGCGCGGGGGACAAGCCCAATGGCATTAAATCCCTCACCAGGAGAGTCATGACGGAAGCCGGTAGGGTAGAAGCGGCATCTTGCCGCCTCCACAGGCCCGGCCAAGTCGCTGTCGTGGCTGTCGTGTGACCGGGCGCCCAAAAAGCGGCTGGAAGCCGCTTCTACCTTCTGGCGTGGCCATCGTTGCGGCCTCGCCGGCAAACCCATGGCAGGAGATGGGAACCATCACGATTTAATGCCATTGGGACAAGCCCCCGCTCGTGATGCGGTCCGTCGACCTCTGCAGGTCAAAAGCACGTTCTGAGCCTGTCGAAGGGGGTCCGCGCTACAACTCCTTGGGCCGCGCACCCAGTCATGCGGCTCCCCGTGTTCCGCGCGCGCACTCTATGATCCGTCGTCGCTCACCCAGATTGCGGATTCAGTTTTAGGTTCGCGGTTTCCCCGTGCTATCATCTGCGGCCTGGGCAGCTTGCAGCCGCCGTCCGTACCGCGGCCCGGACCCGCAGCCACTGCCTCCGAGCGTCGACTCTCCCGGAACCGACGGCCGCGAAGGACGGGTTGCCGATGAATCGTCGAACCATGGTCCGGTCGATGCTGTCGCTCCTGCTGATTGCCGGAGCCGCCGTCGCCGCTGAGCAGCCGGGCGCGATGCCGCTGGCGTCCAAGATCGCCCGTTTTGCCCCGACGGAGGTCATGGCTGACATGAGCAAGCTGGCGCCGGGCGAGAAGGCAGCTCTCGACAAGATCCTCCAGGCAGCCAAGCTGATGGACGACATCTACCTTCGCCAGGTCTGGTCGAAGAACGTCGAGACGCTGGCCCGGCTTTCGGCCGGGGAGGCCCCCGAGACGGCAGACCTGGTCAGGTACTTCCGGCTGAACGTGGGCCCGTGGTCGCGCATCGACGAGGGGCAGTCATTCGTCCCGGGCATCTCCGAGAAGAAGCCGGCCGGCGCCAACTTCTACCTCGAGGACATGACCAGAGACGAGTTCGAGAAGTGGGTGGCGACGTTGCCCGAGGCCGAGCGCAAAAAGGCCACCGGGTTCTTCCACGTGGTCCGCCGCACCCCCGACGGCAAGCTCACGCTCGTGCCTTACAGTAAGGAGTACCAGGAGTTCCTGGAGCCGGCCGCGAGGCTGCTGCGCGAGGCCGCCGGGCTCACGGGGAACGAGACCCTCAAGATCTACCTCTTGAAGAGTGCCGACTCCTTCGCCTCGAACGACTACTTCGAGAGCGACATCGCATGGATGGACCTCGACGCGCCCATCGAGCCGACGATTGGCCCGTACGAGGTCTACGAGGACGAGCTGTTCGGCTACAAGGCGGCCTTCGAGGCCTTCGTGACCCTGCGGGACGACGCCGAGACGGCCAAGCTGGCGCGCTTCTCGAGCCAGATGCAGGAGCTCGAGGACCATCTCCCCATCGACGCCAAGTACCGCAACCCCAAACTGGGCTCCGGTTCTCCGATCCGCGTGGTCGACGAGGTGTTCGTCGCCGGCGACGCCAACCACGGCGTCCAGACGGCGGCTTTCAACCTGCCCAACGACGAGAGGGTCGTGGCCCTGAAGGGTTCCAAGCGCGTGATGCTGAAGAACGTCCAGCAAGCTAAGTTCGACAAGGTCCTCATGCCGATCGCCAGGGTAGTCCTCGACGCGAAGTCGCTCGCCGCCGTCAAGTTCGACCCCTTCTTCACCCACATCCTGGCCCACGAGTTGGTGCACGGTATCGGGCCGCACAACATCACGGTCGACGGGATGCCCACCACCGTGCGTGAGCAGCTCAAGGAGCTCGGTTCAGCCGTCGAGGAGGCGAAGGCCGACATCACCGGCCTCTGGGCCCTGGGCCACCTGGGCAAGAAGGGCGTCGTCGGGCCCGAGGTCCTCGACGGGATGTACACGACGTTCCTGGCCAGCATGTTCCGCTCGGTCCGGTTCGGCATCACCGAGGCCCACGGCAAGGGCGTGGCGCTGCTGTTCAACTGGCTGAGGGACCGCGGGGCCATCACGTACGACGAGAAAGGCACGAAGTTCGCCATCGTGGACGCCAAGATCCAGGACGCCGTCGCCAAGCTCTCCGGAGAGCTGATGACCCTGGAGGCCGAAGGCTCGTACCAGAAGACGAAGGCGATGCTGGACCGCTACGGGGTCGTCCGGCCCGAGATGAAGCACGCGCTGGACAAGCTGGGTGCGGTCCCCGTGGACATCGCGCCGAGCTTCCCGGCGGTCCGCTAACTCCGATGCCACTGAGTTAGCGGTACTCCAGTTCCCTACTGGAGCTCCGCTCCAGACCTCACCAAGGGCGATGCTCGCCCCTGGACCCCGCAATCATCGCGGGTCCAAAGGGATGCAATCCCTTGGTCGGAGTTCGGGGGCGAAGCTCCCGATTGGCAAACCAGGGGGCCTTCTCAGTCGCTGTCGCCGAGGTTCAGGCGGCCCTGCTCACCGGGGGCCACGGGCACTCCGAAATCGGCGAAGGCCCTCGGCGTCGCCACCCTGCCCCGGGGAGTGCGTG
>JACQZL010000186.1 GCA_016213865.1 Candidatus Rifleibacteriota bacterium | reverse complement strand
TCCGTCTGGCCCACATGGAGGTAGTTGTTGGGCTTGAATTCATAGAAGATGCCGGGCTGGCTGGTCCACGGGACGACCACCGCCGAGTCGGTGCTGCACGTGGCCACGCCGGACACGCGGACGTACTCGCCAACCCGGAGCTCCGCGAGGCTCCGGGGCACTGCCCGGGCCAGGCGCGTTCGCAGTCGAACCGAGAAGAACGCGCCGAGGGCCAGCACCAAGGCCGCCCCGAAGAGGGCCAGGATTGTCCCCGTGTGCTCCGGTCGGTAGTTCGAGAGGCCATGCCGGAGCAGCCGGCGCAGGCACAGGATGGGCGGCGTGGCTCCGGCGGCGAGGACCAGCGGAGGGATGAGCTGCGCCCAGAGCCGGCCGAAGCCGGGATCCTCGGAGCCGGCTCGGGGCACCGCGGCGACGCGAACGGGTCTCGGGCCAGGCGCGGCCGCCGGCACTCGATCCGGCCCGGCCGGAGTCTCCTGGCGATTGGGTGAACCGGGCGTTGCTCGGGCGACAGGAGGCCTGTCCCGTGGCGGTATCTGCGCCACGGGGACGCCCCTCAGCCCGGGGGCCTCGTCCGGCTGCGGAGCCGTCGGTTGATCCGGCTTCTTCGCACCCACAGTGGCGCAAGGCATGGCCGTGGAGGCCCTTTCGGCCGAACCACCCGGAGCAGGCTCCGAGAGCTGGAGCAACTCCCTGAGCTTGGCGAGCAGGCGGGCCTCCTTCTCGTCGACTTGGCCGTCAGCCGCGGCTTGGGCCATCGCCCTGCGATGGAGCGTCTCGGCATCGAAGGAACGCCTCTCGCCCAGCTTTCCCGCCTTGAACTTGCGCTTGGCGAGGGAAGCAATCTCGCGGGCCCGCTCGGGCTCGAGCCCCAGGGACATGGCCAGGTCACGCAGCACGGCGTTCTCTGCCGGCGCCACTTCCCCGTCACGGAAGACCTCCTCGGCCGCGATCTGGAACAGCCCTTCCCCTCGCAACGGTTTTCCGTTCCCGTACAGGTCGCCATCCGCACCCATCGTCGCTCCTCCGCGCCCCCAAGACACCGACCGCCTGCAAGTGTAGCATCGGGAGGCCGCAGGCGATCGAAGCGGAGGTGGGGGCAAATGGCGCGTGAGTCTCGGGGCCGCTCCTGTCACACTGTTGGCCACGTTTGCCCTGGTTTCAAATGAGCAACGACCTCCCGGCCTCCACCCTCAGAACCTCCTGTTTCTCGAGCCAGGCGACCGACCCGGCCAGCTCGGCTCGGGCCGGCGTGCTGCGACTACCCCACGCCACCCTGGAGACGCCCGTGTTCATGCCCGTGGGGACCCGGGCCAGCGTTCGCGCCCTCACCAGCGAGGAGGTGTGGGGCCTGGGGTACAAGCTGATCCTGGGCAACACCTACCACTTGCTGCTCCGGCCCGGCCCCGAGGTGATGGCGGAGCTGGGCGGACTGCGCAGGTTCATGAACTGGCCCGGCGCCATCCTGACCGACAGCGGGGGTTTTCAGGTCTTCAGCCTGGCGAAGCTGGTCAAGATCCGCGAAGACGGCGTGCAATTCGCCTCGCACCTGGACGGAACGCGGTTCACGCTCACGCCGGAACTCTCGTCGGACGTGCAGGCGGCGCTGGGCAGCGACATCGTCATGGCAATGGACGAGTGCGTCCGCTACCCGGCCGAACCAAAGTACCTGCAGCAGGCGACGGAGCGCTCGTACCGCTGGACGCGACGAAGTCTGGAGCGCTTCCGCGAGCGAGGACCGATCGACAACCGCTTCTTCGGCATCGTGCAGGGCGGTTGCGACCCCAACCTCCGCCGCTGGTCGGCCGAGCAGATCGTGGCCCTCGATTGCGACGGGTATGCCATCGGCGGCCTGTCGGTCGGAGAGCCTCGCGAGCTGTGCCTTGCGACCCTGGATTCGACGGTTCCGCACCTTCCGGCCGACCGCCCGCGGTACTTGATGGGGGTCGGAACGCTCGCCGACTTGCTGGACGGCGTCCGGCGCGGCATCGATATGTTCGACTGCGTCCTGCCGACGCGCCTGGGCCGTCACGGCCGGGCCGTCCTCCCCCAGGGGCACCTCAACCTGCTCAATGCGCGCTTCCGGCGAGACGCTTCTCCCATCGACCCGTCATGCCGATGTAACACATGCCGGCAGCATACTCGCGCGTACCTTCATCATCTCTTCCACGCCCAGGAGCTCACGGCCTTGAGGTTGACCACGCACCATAACTTGTGGGTTTACGCGCGCTTCATGGAGGGTATCCGCGAAGCGATCCGCGGGGGCACGCTGGCCGACTTCGCGACGAGCTTCGCAGCAGCGGCCAACGGTGAGCCTGCCAGTCCGTCATGACCGTCGCAGGAGACATACCCGGCGCCGAGGTGCCTCGTCGCCTGCCGGACGAGGCGTTCGGACCGCTGGACGCCTGCCGGTGGCTCGGGGTCTTCGTGTTCTGCGGGCTGTGGTGGGCTGCGCTGTGGCCCTTCTTCGTGCTCAGGAACCTGGGGGCGTTGATGCTCTCCCGCACTCTCTTTCCGCTGGGGGTGGCGCTGGTGGCGGCGGACCAGTTGTCCAAGTGGGTCATGCCTGCCCTGCTCGGAGCGCACGGGGGGCGGATCAACGTGGTGCCGGGCATCCTCGACCTGGTGCTCGTGACCAACGAGGGCGCGGCCTTCGGGCTCTTCCAGGGGAAGACGCACATCTTCATTGCGATGGCGCTCCTGACCATTCTGATCATCGTCGCCTACCTGAGCATGATCGGCGATGACGAGAAGCTGGTGCGCGTGGCGCTGGTCTGCATCATGGGCGGGGCGATCGGCAACCTGATCGACCGGGTCTTCCTCGGTCACGTGGTCGACTTCATCTACGTCCACTACCGGAGCTTCCACTGGCCGGTTTTCAACCTCGCGGACATCGTCATCGACGTCGGGGTGGGGCTCATCCTGATCGACGTCGTGCGGGACTTCTTCCGCAGCCGCGACGGCTCGCGCGCGAACGCGTGAGGGAGCGGGATGGGCAGACCGC
>JACQZL010000210.1 GCA_016213865.1 Candidatus Rifleibacteriota bacterium | reverse complement strand
TCGGACAGCAGTCCGGGCCAGAGCGACTCCATGCCGGCCGGGTCCGCCGCGGGAGGCGCGGGGACCTCACTCATGGCGCCCCTCCGCTCCCCGGCGGGCCGTCCTTCGGCCGCCGTTCCTGCCGGCGCAGGAGCTCGCTCGCCGTCTGGGCCAACTGGACAAAGCCGGCGGCCATCCCGAGGAAGACGCCCGCGGCCACGCCGAAGGGCGATACCCCCAGCCACCAGTCGAGTCCGTACCCCGCAGCGGCCCCCACCACCAGACACGCCACCAGGTTCGTCCCCACCATGAAAGCCATCCCGAGGGTGGCGAACTTCTCACCGTTCTCGCGCTGCCCGCTCACGTCGAGAGCCACCGCCGACCGATCGCCGGCAACCGACGCTCAGTGCCCGTTCGACGCGGGCTTTCGCGCGAAGATGACCCGGTACACGTCGTAGATGTCGTCGAAGACGGGTTCGACCAGCTCGACTTCCCGGAGTACCTCTTCCCACTGCTCCCGCGTGTCGTAGCGCTTGGTCAGCTCCCCGGGGCTCTCCAGCAGTGCAAGCCGTCCGTTCTCCTTGAGGACGCGCCGCATCTCGCGGACGGCCGTCTGACGTTGTTCCTTCGAGAGGTGGACCAGCATGAAGCCGGACATCACGACATCGAACGCGCCATCGCGGAACGGCAGGATCGTCGCGTCCCCCTGACAGAGGCGCAGGGCGTCGAGAGTCTTCCCGTTCTTCTTGTGGGCCTTCTTGGCCTTCTTGAGCGTCTGCCCCAGCATCTTCGGGTGCAGGTCGAAACCGACGACCGAGATGCCTCGCTCGGCGGCGCCCAGAGCGAGAATGCCGACCCGGTACTCCGGTCGCACGACCTGGTCGAGGACGTGCCGGGCATCTTCGGGTGCAGGTCGAAACCGACGACCGAGATGCCTCGCTCGGCGGCGCCCAGAGCGAGAATGCCGGCGCCGGTGCCGACGTCCAGGACCCGGTACTCCGGTCGCACGACCTGGTCGAGGACGTGCCGGGCGCAGGCCCGGTAGTCCTTCAGGCTGGGCCAGACAAGATCGTAGAGCGGCGCAAACAAATTGTATAGCCGCTGGACATGTTTTTTGCTGCCCTGGTTCTTGTGGGTCTGGAGAATGTCCGCCTTGAGGGCCAGGGTAGAACCCAGCTTCTTGAGCTTCTTGGCGATGCTGAGTTTCTCGGGTTTCTCCTGGATGGCGACCTTGCTGGCAACCCTCATGACCACTTCAGTGCCTCGCTGTCACCGCGGCCGAGTGCTGAGGCCGCGGGTCTGAACATCGGTTCGTCGTCCCGGCGCGCGATCTGAGAAGAGCGCTCCGCCTCGGGCGCGGCCTTGACCGCAGGTCCCGACAACGGCGGATCCGGGAAGAGCCTGCTAGAATACCATGCCGGGACGCTTTTTTCACGAACGTCGTACATTTTGTTGGGAATAACCCGAGTCCCGTACCCTTACCGTCCGACCGGAGGTACCTCATGCGCTGCACCCTGCTCGTGGTCCTGACATCCATCCTGTTGCTGCCCGTCACGGCCCTGGCCGCCGAGCCGCCCGACAGCCAGGCCTTCCACCCCGAGCGCTATCGCCACGAGATCGACTTCACCAAGCTCGACCGATACGCCATCCAGTGGACGATCAACTTCCAGGACTTCCTGACCGAGCAGACCGAGCAACTGCGCCTCGAGCTCGAGAAGTCCAAGCCGGTCAAGTTCGTCCGCGAGATCCCCCTGACGACCGCCACGCGAGGCCCGGGCCAGATCCAGCCCGAGCACATCCCCTCGCTTCAGGTCGCCGCCGCCAGGTGGTGAGGCGGCTCCGAGCTGCGAGCCGGTGGAACGTCAGTTTGCGACCGCCGGCCGGGGCAACGCCTCGCGGCCCTGCTCCACCAGGTTCAAGACCAGCGTGATCTCTCCACGTTCGCGGTCGAACCTGGGACGGTAGTCCACGTCCTTGACCTGCGGGAGCTGCCAGACGTTGAACAGGCCGCCCAGCAGGTCGGACCGTCGCAAGACTTGGCCTCGCCGGAGCGGCAACGACGCCAGGACGGCGCTTCGCAGGTCCGAGCTGGCCCCGCGTACCTCCAGGGATCGCAGCTTGAACTCCTGGATGTCGATCACGATGCGCCCACCCGTCACCTCCACCGATGCGGGCGACAGGACGCCGGCATAGAGGACCCCCTTGCGGGCCAGGTAGATCTTCGGGATCCGGTTGACCTCTCGGTACAGCACGTCGTAGTCGAGCACCTGCCCGTGCTTGAGCGCCAGGTCGCCGGCCAGTTCGGCACCGGTCATGGCCGTGTTGCCACGGAACTCGACCGATTCGATCTTCGGATTCTCCCGCACCCGGTAACAGACCCAGACACCGGCGGGCGACGACCGGAAGTCGACCTTGACCCCCGCGGCCCGGCCGATCCGCTTGAGCCGCTCGACCGCGCTCATGACGATCCGGTCGCTCACGGGGCGGCCCAGGCCCGCCTCGAGCCCCAGCCGCGCGGCCGTGGCCCGGATGGCCGGACTGCCCTGGACCTCGATTCCTGCGATTCGCTGCGCGGGAACCGCGCCGAAGGACGCCACCATCGCGAAGCCGGCCGCAACCCCGAACACCCCGACCTCACGAAGCAGTCCACGAATTCCCGAAAGACTCATCGGACCTCCGCTCCCCGGTCCTTTCGAAGAGCGTCGCATTATACGCGGTCAAGCAGCCTTTGACAACCTGGTATCGGCATGCGGAACCAGGGCGCGAAGAGGCTGGGTGGCTGGATGGCTGGGTGGTTGGGTGGATGTGCATGGCTGCAGGGCTGCAAGGCTGCAAGGCTGCTGGGCTACGGGTCCCGAGACTGCCCGCGAGCCTCAGGCCACGAGCTCGGTCGCGAGGCGACGAACCTGTCCGGCCAGGTAGAGAGGCAGGGAGAGCAACCGATAGCGAACCCGAGAACCGTCCGGCAGCCCGTGAGCCACGTCCGTCAGGGACGGCCCTTCGCTGTTCAAGCGGAGCGCAGCTCCGAGCTGCTTCTCGCGGACGAAGAGGTGGAGCGAGCGCAGTGCTCCCGTTGCCCCGGCCTTGACCTCCACCGGGACCATCCTGGGCCCCACCTCCAGCACGTAGTCGACTTCCGCCTGCGACGAGCGAGCGTGACGTCAGTAGGTGCGTGCCGACCACCTGCTCGGCGACCGCGCCGGAACGAACGTTGACCAGCTCACGCTCGGAGCCCAGCCAGGCTGGGGCCAACCCCCACGCTTCCGACAGCAAGCCGACGTCGAGCGCGAGCAGCTTGAATCGACGCGCGTCTTCCTCGGCGGCCAGGGGGACCTGGTTGCAGGCCGAGCGGTGCACCCGGAAGACCACCCGGGCCCGGCAGAGCAGTTCGAGCGCCGTGGCAAGCGGTGCCGCACGATCGTCTGGATCGATGTGCGAGTACTTGACCACGGAGCCGACCAGTCCCGGAACGCGCGTGAAGACCTTCCTGAGACGGGCCGTGTCGGCCCGGTCCCGGTACTTGCCGAAGTCGTCCTCGAAGGTCCGCAGGAGGCTTCGCTGGACCCGGACAGCCTCGGCCAGCGAGCCACTCGACAGCAGGGCCCGGACAACCCCGGGCATGCCGCCGACCACGAGGTACTCGCGGAAGCGATTCAGCAAGCCGAGGTGCAGGCCCTTCGGAAACTCCTCACCCACGCGAAACGACCGCAGACGCTCGGCCAGCGGCTCATTGCCGCAGGCCAACACGTACTCGTCAAAGGTCATCGGCCCGAGCTCCAGGTGCTCGAGCCGCCCAACCGGGACCGGCACCGCATGTTCACCCGGGTGGAGCTCGAGGAGGGAGCCGGCCGCGAGCACGTGCAACTCCGGGACCTGTTCGAAGAAGTACCGGAGCATCGTGAAGGCTCGCGGTACAGCCTGGATCTCGTCCAGAAAGAGCAGGGTGCGGCCCGGAACGATTCGCTTGCCGGTGTGGCCTTCGAGATTGCGCAAGACCTGCCGGGGAGAGTCGGCCTCGAAGAAGCTGGCCGCGCTACGCTGGAGCTCGAGGTCCAGCTCGAGCAGCTCGAAGCCCGCACGCTGCGCGAAACTGCGCACCAGATGCGACTTCCCTACCTGTCGGGCGCCGCGGATGACCAGCGGCCGGCGTTCCGGACGCCGACTCCAGCTCTCGAGGGATTCGGTTGCCAGTCTGGGGAAGTCCATCGAAAGGCCTCCGAAAGCGGTGGCCGCACACGGGCGCTGAGATAACTCAAGGTACTTCTAGCTTACTCTGTGATGAAAGTCAAGGTACCCCCGGCGGAGGGGGAGCGATGCTATTGATGGGAAGCCGCATCACTGCGAAGGCACGAGGAGACCAAACCACGAAGGCACGAAGGATCCGAGGAGCGGCACAAAGGGCCTCATTCGATCAGGCTTTTCTTCGTGCAGCCCTTGGTGTCTCGGTGTCTTGGTGGTTCCTCTTCCCCAGGATCCGTCGTCGCTCCCCGACACAGGCGAGGGCTCCGGAACGGCCCCACGTCCCGGGCCCTCGCTACCGCTCCGACTCGCGCCGGATTTCGGCCGCCTTCTCCTGGTAGAAGACCACGGCCTGGCGGTCGCCCATCTTCTGGCAGATGGCCGAGAGCTTGTCCATGACCTCGGCCACCGCCGGGTGGTGCTGGCCAAGGGCCTTCTTGCGCACGGATTCGGCCCGTTCGAGCTCGGTTCGCGCCTGCACCTGGTCGCCCAGCGCCGAGGCCGCTCCGGAGAGCTCGATGAGGACGGGAGCCAGGGAGGGGTGCTCGATCCCCAGGGCTTGCTCGCGGATCTTCAGGGCCCGCTCGTAGCTCGCTCGCGCCGGCGAGTATTCCTTCTGGCCCATTTGCAGGTCGGCCAGTCTCTCCAGGCTGCCGGCGAGTGCCAGGTGGGTCTCCCCCTGAGCCTTCTCTCGCACCTGGACGGCCCGTTCCAGCATCGGCCGCGCGGCGCTCGGATCTGACAGGGCGACAAAGAGCTGGGCCAGGTTCTCCAGACTGGCGGCAACGGCAGGATGCTCGGCGCCGAGAGCCTGCTCGCGAAGGGCGTAGGCACGATCGAAGACCGGCCGGGCCGCGACGTAGTCCTTGAGGTCGACCAGCAAGTAGCCAAGGCTGTCGAGCGCGTCGGCCACCAGAGGATGCTGCTTGCCCAAGCGCTTCTCACGGATGGCCAGCGCGAGCTCGATCGGGGTGCGGGCCGCGGCCCGGTCCCCTTGCGCCCGCAGCAACTCGCCCAGGTTGAGCGAAGCCGTGGCCGTCATCAGATGATCCGGCCCCAACCCGCGTTCGCAGATGGCCAGCGCCCGCTCGGCAACCGGGCGGGCCTGGCGGTAGTCCTCCTGGTGGCGCCACATGGCCATGATCGCGTCCAGGCAGGGCACCAGGGCGGGATGGTCCTTGCCCAGCGAAGCCTCCAGCACCTTCTGCGCCCTCTCCAGTTCGGGTCGGGCCTCCTGGTAACGGCCCTGCGCCACGAGCAGCTTGCCGATCGCGACGAGCGTCTGGGCGACGTCCGGATGGTCTTCACCCAGCGCCTTCTCGCGTACCTCTAGCGCCTTGCGATACTCGGCCAGGGCGGCCTCGGCGTTGCCTTCGCTTTCGTGGGCCTGTCCCAGGTGCAGGTAGGCCACTGCCATCGTCGGGTGCTCGGGCCCCAGGGTCTTTTGCCAGATGGCCAGCGCCCGCTCGTAGAGCGAACGCGCCTGGCGCGGCTGCCCCTGGGCCGTCAGGACCAGTCCCACGTTGTCGAGGCTCAGGCCGACGTCGGGGTGCTCGCGCCCCAGGGCCCGTTCCCGGACGCTCAGCGCGCGTTCGGCCAGGACCCTGGCCCCCGCGGTGTCGCCTTGCTCGCGAAGCTGCTCGGCCACCGCGTCGAGCGCCAGGGCAAGGGCCGGGTGGTCTTTCCCGTAGGCGCTCTCGAAGACGGACAGCGCCTGCTCCGAGAGCGGTCGGGCCCCCGCGAGGTCGCCCTGGGCCCGGCTCAGAGCCGCGCGGCTGATCAGGGCCAACCCGAGGTCGGGGTGGTTCTTGGGCCGGGTGCGCTCGAGGATGGCCAGGGCTTGTTCGGCCAGAGGGCGGGCCGAGGCATAGTCGGCCTGGTCCTTGAGGACCTCGGCCAGCTCGAGCATCGCGCGCGCGACGGCCGGATGGTCTCGGCCGAACGACTTGCGGCCGATCGCCATCGCCCGCTGGAGCAGCGCCATTGCCTCGAGGTACTCCGCGCGCAGACGGCGCACGCCGGCCAGACCCGAGAGCAGCTCGACCAGCCCCGCGTGCTCGCGGCCCAGCGCCCGCTCGTGGGCACCGATGCCCTGTTCGTAGGCCGACAGGGCAGCCGCGTAGTCGGCCTGGAGCGACAGCACGCGACCGTAGGCGGCGAGTGTGGCTGCAACCTCGGGGCTGTCCTTGCCCAGGAGCTTCTCGCGGATGCGCAGCGCACGCTCGTACATCGGCTTGGCATCGCCGTAACGGCCCTGAGCAACCGCCAGTCCCGCGACGCTCATCAGGCTCACGGCCACTTCCCGGCTCTCCGGGCCGAGGCCCCGCTCTCGGATGGCCAGGGCCTTCTGGTTCGCAGCCAAGGCGTCGGCGAAGTTACCCTGGGCTTCGAGCAGCCGGCCGTATCCGACCAGGACGGCGGCGACGTCCAGGTGGTCCTTGCCCATCGACTTCTCGCGGATCTCCAGGGAACGTTCGTAGAGCGGCCGGGCTTCGACGTACTGCCCCATCGAGCAGAAGACGTTTGCCATTTCGAGGAGCGTGGCAGCCACCTCGAGGTGCTCGGCCCCGAAGGCCGCCTCGCGGACCGCGAGGGCCTTCTCGAACTGGGCCCGCGCCCCTGCGGCGTCCCCTTGGGCCGAGAGAAGGCGGCCGATGCCGCAGAGGGTGCTGGCGACATCGGGGTGGTTCGCGCCCAGCACCTTGCGCCTGGCCGAGAGAGCACGGTCGAACAGGGGCCTGGCCTCGGCGTAGGCCGCCGTCTCGAGGAGCAGTTCGGCCAGGTTGTTGGCGGCCTGGGCAACGTCCGGGTGGTTCGGGCCAAAGAGCTTCTCGTACGTGGCGAGGGCCTGCTCCTTGTAGGGCCGGGCCTGGTCGAGAGAGCCCTGCGCATGCAGCACTTCGCCGACGAGGGCCTGGGCGCGGGCGACGTCGGCGTGGACCGGGCCATGGGCCTTGCGGCGCAGCTCGAGGGCAGCCTTGCCTGCCGAGAGCGCGCCGTCGAAACGGCCCTGGCGGTACAGGACCATCACGGCGTCAGTCAGATCGGCCGCCTGTCGCTGGCGATCCTCGGGCCCCGGCACAACGGTCGCCTCCGAGACGGTCTGACCGGCGGCAGGATCGTCGCTCGGCTCCTGGGCGCTCGCCGCCGGGGTGAGAAGCAACGCCAGCAAGGCCAGGAGCGCGACTGCGCCCGAAATCCAGAGGCCACGGCTCATGTAGGGCTTCGACCGACCGATCATGGCACTGCTCCTTTGCCGGGGTGCGAGGAAAGCGTGACGCGGGAGACCCGCGGATCGCCGCCGGCGGTGGTCACAGCCGGCCGCCGGGAGCGACCCGCGGACAGGAGGGCGAACGAGCGCTCAGGACTTCGCCGCTTCGCCGCCGGCCAGGCGGTTGCGCTCGCACTGGCACCAGAACGCGTGAATGCCTCGGTAGTGGGCCAGTTGCTCGGGCACCTCTTCCTTGACCTTGAAGTAGCGGTCGACCTGACGGACCAGGATGTCGTCGAACCGCTCGCTCTCGAAGAACTCCAGGCAGTGCTTGTCGAACTGCTCGCCGCCCAGCTCTTCCTGGACGAACTTCTCGAAGCGGGCCTTCTGGAAGTGCTCGTCGGCCAAGTCTTCGAACTTCTTGAGGCGGGTCTTGAAGTCCCAGCCCTTCGCGTTCGCCTCGTCGCGGACCTGGAAGTAACGCCTCCAGTCGTACGAGAACGAGAGCTTCTTGTTGGTGCCCGTGATGCTGACGAACATCAGCCAGCGAGTCATCGCCTTGACCAGATCCGGGAAGTAGAAGTGGAGGCTGATCAGGTTCGAGTCCGGGTAGGCGTTGCAGAAGTCGATCGGGTAGATCTTGCCGTCGTTGCCGAGGAGGGCCTCGCAACTGTTGTGATCCCACCCATAGAAGGCATTGATCAGCTTGGTCATGGCCCGGACTTCCCAGTCCTCCTCGGGCGACAACCAGTTGAAGGCCACGGCCTGGTTCTCGCTGCGCAGGTAGCGCTGGTGCGAGTAGGGCGCCTTGGCGTTGTAGTGCATCGGCAGCGTCTGCGGGCCCACGCCCACCGTCCGGACGAACTCGCGATAGTCGACGGCGGCCTGCAGGTTCTGGGGCCGCTGGCCGGACTCGTCGTAGGCCTTCTGGAACTCCTCGAAGTTCTCGACCCGCTTGACGCCGACCCAGCCGCCGCCGTCCTGGGGCTTGAGGAACGCCGGATAGCCGACCTCCTCGCCCAGCTCGGCCAGGTCGAACATCTCGTGCTCGCTGAAAGTGAGCTCGGCGTCGATGGTCGGGCTCTTCTTCAGGTCAGTGTAGTCCTTTTGCGGGATGGCGACCGTCCTGGGGACATTCAGGCCCAGGTTGTACATGTGGCCGTAGCCGGTATTCTTGTCGATCGCCTTGAAGCTCACCATGTCGTTGAGCAGGTAGACCGTGGGAGCGACGATCTGGAAGTAGCTGTTGAAATGCGGGTTCCAGTGCGCCCCGCGGTTGACGATGGCCGAGCAGTCGCTCTCGGCGCCCGTGGTCAGGTACGGACGGCAGAAGATGCGGCGCGTGCGGAAGCCATGAACAGCATTGCCGACCTTCAGTTCAGGCTTCAGGTGCGAAAAGAGCCCTTCCAGCGCCGCTCGGAACGAGAGGCTGTTCGGGTCCATGATTCCCAGGACATGCTCGACGGTCTTCGACATGGGCTTGCAGTCCTCCAGCAGGTTCGGTGCTCCGGCGGCGAGTCACCGCGGGGCATGGTGTGGTCCCCGAGTCGTGGGGGGCATGGGTGCGCGCGGGTCAGGGTAACAGATCCCCTCGCTGGCGGGTAGTGGGGGGAACCCACCCCCAGGGTCGCGGACAAAGTCGTCATTCCCGCGAAAGCGGGAATCCAGGGGTCGCATCGATCCTGGACCCCCGCTTTCGCGGGGGTGACGAAATCGGGTTGCCGAAGTCCATTTCGAGGACTTTGCCGGGACCCTTAGCCCACCCCATGCGCTGACCTGGCGTTCACTTGCTCGACAGGAGACAGGAAACGCAAGGACACCACCTGGCCTGTTGCCCGTTCCGTTTCCTGTTCCCTGTTCCCTGTTGCCCGTCCTTCTGCCCGGCAGCGCCCCGTGTGGCGCGAAGCTCGGCTCAGAGCCCGTGTTCTTCGAGGTACCAGGCCGCCTCCATCGCGGCCTGGCAGCCCGTCCCGGCCGCGGTGATGGCCTGGCGGTAGCGGAAGTCGGCGCAGTCCCCGCAGGCGAAGACTCCCTCGACGTTCGTGTGGGTGCGATCGCTGGCCAGCAGGTAGCCGACCTCGTTCATCTCGAGCTGGCCCTTGAAGAGCGCCGTGTTGGGCTCGTGCCCGATGGCGACGAAGAGTCCGCCGACCTCGAGGAGCGAGTCCTCGCCGGTCTGGAGGTTGCGCAGCCGCAGGCCGGTCACCTCGCCCTTCTGGACGTCCAGGACCTCGGTCACCACGGAGTTCCAGACGAGCTCGATCTTCGGGTTGGCCAGGGCGCGCTCTTGCATGACGCGGCTGGCGCGCAGCTTGTCTCGGCGGTGGACGACGAAGACCCGCGTGCAGAAGCGCGTCAGGAAGGTCGCCTCTTCCATCGCCGTGTCGCCGCCGCCGACGACCGCCACGCGCTTTCCCCGGAAGAAGAACCCGTCGCAGGTCGCGCAGGCGCTGACGCCCTTGTTGCGCAGGGCCTGCTCGCTGGGAAGGCCGATGTAGCGCGCGGAGGCGCCCGTGGCGGCTATCAGCGCATGAGCGCGCACGTCCTGGTCCGCGTACCGTACGGCGAACGGTCTCTGCGAGAGGTCGACCGACGCGGCCGACTCCTTGACGCAGACGGCGCCGAAGCGCTCGGCCTGCTTTCGCAGCATCACCATCAACTCGGGGCCCTGGATGCCCTCCGGAAATCCCGGGTAGTTCTCGACGTCCGTGGTGGTGGTGAGCTGCCCTCCGGGCTCGTTGCCCTCCAGGACCAGCGGCCGGAGATTGGCCCGGGCCGCGTAGATCGCCGCGGTCAGTCCCGCGGGACCGCTTCCGACGATGATCACTTTCTGGAGTCCGTTGGTGGTGTCTTTCATGGCGTGTCTCTCCGGTCACGAGTTAAGGTCGGAAGAAGGTGCGGGCCGAGCAGCGTCCGGGCGCCGGCCTCGAGCGCATTGTCGAGAAACCCGTACGTGGCGACGACCGTCCCGACCTGGGGGACCAGCCGTTCATCGTACGCGTTTCTGAGGGCGACGAGTACCATCGACTCTCCGAACCGGCTCGCCAGGGTCTGCAGCATCCGGGTCTGGCCCGCGTGCAGATGGGCGTTCACCGAGAAGACCAGGACCTGGTCGACCGCGTCCAGGAGTCCCTGGGCGTCGGCCGAGTCGAGTGCCGGCTCCCGGGGATCGTAGCGGAGCAGCCTGGCGCCTCCGAGTCGTTCCAGGAAGGCCGCGACGAACCGCTGGTCGCCGTCGGTCCGCTCCTCGACCGGCGTCAGGATATCCATCGCCGGGAAGACGACCAGGAGACGAGGCCCCCGCCAGCGAAGCGGCAGCAGACGCTCGCGATCGCGGAGCACCTCGACCGCCCGGTCGCACAGGTCCTGCACGATCGGGGCGTGTCGGGCATGGAGCAGGGCGATCGGTTCGGGCGCCGGGACCTGGCGGGCCACCCAGTCCTTCACGCACTCGATACGTTCCAGGCTCTCGTCCAGCCGGCTCATGGGCACGGTGCCCGTCCGCAAGGCCTCGAGGATGCGGTCGAGGGCACCCTCTTGCCGCTCCAGGTTTCGGCAGATGAGGATCTGGTCGGCCCCGGCGGCGAAGGCCTCCAGCGCGGCCGTCGGTGCGTCGCGGTCCTGGGCGATCGCTCCCATGGCCAGGTCGTCGGTGACCAGCAGGCCGCGAAAGCCCATCTCCTCTCGCAGCAGCCCCGTCAGCACCTGGCGCGAGAGCGTCGCCGGCCTCTCGTCCAGGGCCGGGTAGACGCAGTGGCTGGTCATCGCGGCCAGACAGCCGGCATCGAAGACCTCCCGGAAGGGTCGGAGCTCCCAGTCCTCCAGTTCGGCCCGGGACTTGGCGATGACCGGAAGCGCCAGGTGCGCGTCCTTTCTCGCGGCCCCCTTGCCGGGGTAGTGCTTGGCCGTCGCCACCACTCCGGCGGATTGCAGCCCTTCCACCCACGCGCGCCCGCAGGAGCTGACCTCCTCGACGGTCTCTCCGAACGAGCGGATGCCGATCCCCGGGTTGTCGGGGTCGTTGATGTCCAGGACGGGTGCGAAGTCGATGTTCAGCCCCGTCGCGCGCATCTCGAGACCGCACATGCGGCCCAGCTCCCGTGCGGCCGTGGGGCCGAGCCGCCCGGCGGCGCGGTTCGACGGAAAGAGCGTCCCGCCCCGGCGCACCCGCAGGACGCTGCCTCCTTCCTGGTCGGCGCTGAAGAAGAGCGGGCCAAGGGCCATCGACTGCAACTGCGCCGTCAATGCGGTCAGGTGCTCGGCGTCGCGGAAGTTGCGGCCGAAGAGGATGACCCCGCCCACGTGGCGCTCGGCGAGCAGTCCGCGGATCTCTTCCGTGGGCTCGGCGCCGACGTAGCCGAAATGGAAGAGCTGGCCGACCTTCTCTTCGAGACTTCGAGCAACTCGCATGGGATCTGCCGGGCGACCGCCGGGAAGGCGATGTTACGGTCAGCCGTCGACGGACGTCAAGGGCCCTGGCCGCCCAGGGGTGCGTGTCTGGCAGGTGGTCCCACGCCGGTTGGAAAGGCCCTGGCATGGCTCTTCGACACAGAGACACGGAGCCACAGAGCCACAGAGCCACAGAGAAAGAGAGCCCGTGAGTAGCGACGTCCATCGGATGACAAGACGAGGGAGGCTCGAGGAGTCGCGGCGCCTGCGAGCGAGACAGAGAATGAAC
>JACQZL010000209.1 GCA_016213865.1 Candidatus Rifleibacteriota bacterium | reverse complement strand
GGAGCGTCACCCTCTGTTTGACCGGCGACTGGTCCCGCGGGGACTTCAGGAAGACCGCGCAGCTCGGAGGCGGGCCGTCTGTCGTCCTGGGCGCAGCGGCGACTCCGCCGTCGAACTGGCGAATGGTCACCTTGTACCGGATGCTGTCACCCGGACGGTACACCCCGCGCTCGGTGAAGACGTGGGCCTGCCAGACGGCCCGGTCGGGGGTCTTGAAGCGCCGGGTCTGGACGGGGGCCTTCAGCCCGTGCTGCTCCGGCACGACGAAGGCCAGGTCGTGCTCGGTCACGGCGATGATCTGCACCAGACGAGCCAGGTCGAGACGCGAGCGGCCTAGCACGGCGGACCGTCCCGAGAGGTCCAGGCTGTCCAGGCCGGCGTCGGCCTCCAGGGCCAGGAGGCCACCCTCGCCGGTCGTCCCCGCCGCCAGCAGACGGTGGTCCCGCAGGCCGAGGAAGATGCGCGCTCCGGGAATGACGGTGCCCGACTGCAGGCTCGTCACCCAGATGGACAGTGCGGACTCGGAGCGCTTGAAGGCCACGGAGAGGTCCGTCACCTGCACGAGCAAAAAGCCGGTTCCGGCCGAAGCGGGGAAATCCGCGTCGCGGACGCGCACCAGGCACGGCCCGCCGCGCGCGGCTCCCTGGCGCCAGGCCAGGGGCAGCGAGGTCCGCCGTTCCCGACTCGAGTCGGGGGGCTCGACGAAGAGCTGTCTCTCGGCGGGCGACGCGGTCCCGAAGAGGCCGGCGAACGGGCCGGCCGTCGTGGCCAGCTCGCCGGCCACGGAGGACTCGGCGGCCGCCCAGCGCGCGGAGAGCGACTCCGGCTCGGTGTCGGCCGAGCTCAAGGTTTCCAGGGCCTGGTCCTTCGCCGACTCGTCGTCTTCACGACGCGGTCTGAGGACTTGCGAGGGCAGCACCGGCGGCAGGTCGTGCCTCAGCAGCGCCGAGAGCGGCACGGGAACGGCGTCCACGAGCAGGCGCTCCACGCCGCGCAGCTTGACGTGCACCAATTGGCGGCTGCGACGTTCGACGAGGTCTCCGACCTCGACGAACGCCAGGCGGGTGAGGGCACCCGCCCACTCGAACGGAGTGTCACCCGGCGCCAGGCGTCCCGAGCGCGCCCGATCGACGAGCTCGCGAGTGACCCGAAGTCGGTAGCTGCCTTTGGCGGTCAGGGCCGCCGGCACTCCGATCGTGAAATCGTCCTCCTGCCACGCGTGACTCCAGGCGAGGGCGACCGGCGGCTCACAGACCAGCGCCCCGGTGACGTCGGCCAGGGCCGTGGGCAGCGAGAACCGGATGCGCAGGCTCGGCCCCTGGCTCGCCGTGGCCGGATGCTGCCCGGGCCGGACCAGCCGCAGCCCGGGCGCGGCGTACGGCTCCCCGGCCGCCTCCACCTGGACTATCGCGAAGGCCTGCCGCTCCGAGGCAGCCTGCGACAGGCCCGCTTGCAGCGGCGTCTGGGCGCCTTCCAGGAGACCCGACCCGGCGATCAGTCCCGCGAGCACCAACAGGTACGGGCAGCGTACAGGTCCCATCCTCGCTCACCTCCGGCTCCCGAGCCGTCTGGCGCCCTCGACTGACGATCGGCAGTCCGGCGTCGGGCGGACAACCGCTTTCATACCACAAACACCGCCCCGGCCGGGACCCTCCGTTTGTAGTTCTTATGCTCTCCGGGCAGCCTCGTATCAAGAAAAAGCCAAGGGCCGTCCCGAACTCGAGTGGTCAGTGCTCGGCGGTGGCCGGTCGGAGTCGCTCAGCTCCAGTGCATCCTGCTCGCGGAAGCCGTGAAGGTCAGGGTTCGGACGGCCGTCGTGGCGAGGTGCGACACACGCTGCACCGGGTGCGGCGACCTCAGCCCGGTGGCAGCACCGCGATGGCGGCGGCGGACGGAGCGCAGACGTGCCGGCCCCATCTAGCCGAAGAGCCCGGCAAGAGTCGGAGTCTCAGGCTTCCGCCAGTCATCGAGGTACTCAATCCACTTGATCCGCTCGTTCCCCTCCAGGAAGACCAGCACCCTACCGATGTCGGCCTCGAGCACGTATACCAGCTGGCCCTCGATCTCGAAATCGATGATCCTGTAGAACGTCAGTCGCTCCTCGTCCGTTGCGCTTCGGAGGAGCCCAGTTCGATACTCCGACATCACAGCCTCGAACTGAGGATCCGCGAGCGGCAGCACGCGCTTGAGACCCATCAGCACCCTTCCTTCATAGACCTTCCCGTCAAGCTGGAACATCGCCCGCTCGGCTTTCTGTTCCGTCACCGAGGACTTCAGGAAGCGCTGCAAGAACATGGGACCGATCAGGACCATCTGGGCAAACACTCGATCGATGGTACGGGGATTGTCCCGCTCGATCCCCGCGATATCCGAAGACAGCAGTCTCAGCAGATTGGAGGGAGGAACAAGTCCACTCTCCACCTTGAGCCCGCTCAACGGTGTCTCCGTCTCCTCATCCGCGGGTTCATCCGCCGCCTTGAAGAACTCCAGGGTGTACCAGTGCAGCACGGGCTCCTCGTCCGTGGCTATGGTGACCCCTCTCTTCTTCCACGCGTGGTGTTTGTTGCCCTCCCCGTCCACCACGTAGCCGTCGGGCGACCCGAGAAGCTCGCCAATCTGCCGTATGAGCTGGGCGCGTGGGACTGTCCCAATGGGGGCATACTGGTACGAGATCCGGAACCGAGTGAGTAGCTCGTCCTCGAAGTCCATTCGGACCTTCGCCACCTCATATGCCAGCGGTCCGTCCAACTCCAGCTCACACTGCAGAGCCGCTCCCGCTCGCCTGACTTCCCTCAAGCCCGGGAGACTCCGTTGCACCTGGCTTCGACTCTGTCCCAGCGCGACCTGGCATCCGCCGAAGACTTCCTGCACCAGAGGTAAGTCGGACAGTGCGGGGCAATCCTGACGCCGAGACTGGCTGCCGTGCGCCTCTCCCCAGTCATCGGCTGAAAGCACGCCTGCCGCGTTCTGGAGGAGATCCAAGGGGATGAAGCCGTCCAGAGTACGCCCCTGGTGGCACACCGTCACTTGGGCCCACTCCTCGTCAGTGTTCCAGTTCGGTTTCCCGATCCCATTGACGGTGAGCTCAGTCCCCACTTCGAGTGCCACCAGATCGCCATCGGAAGCGCTCAACAACGCAGGCTTCGTCAACGTGACCGTGACTGACTCGAACTGCCCGTCGCGTCTGGGTCTCATTGGATTCTCCCTCTACGATTCGTTTTCTCCAGGCCCTGAACACAGTGCTCCGGCCATTTCTTCTCTGGGCGTCGGTCCGGCCGGTCCTCGACCGCCACCCCATCCTGTTGGCTACGGCTTCCGGCGCCTCCTCATCATCTGCTCGAATTGCGCATTTGGGTTTCCCCGGGACGGATCCGGGCCGGGCGCCCGTCGAGGCGCCAGAGCCGGCCGCGGCTGCGACCGGGCCGCCACGGAGGCATCGACGTTGCTCTCTAATCCTCCCAGCCCCAAGGAAGTGTCATTGATGAAGGGGTTGAACCTCAACTCGCCGTGGCAGTGAGGGCAACAGCACCGGAGCCGGGAATCCTCCCAGGCTTCGCGTTGCATCCTCAGGCAGGGAGACTCGTGCTCCGCCCCCCCTGCCTGTCGGATGACCTCACCAATCGCGTCGACCACGGCTTGCGGTACAGGGAACCTCTGCCCGCACCACTCGCACAGTCCGCCCAGACTTTCTTCCCACCTGCCGGCGCGCGACTTCTCACCATAAGTCCACAATCGCGAGGCTGTCACGACAGGAAGCCCCAGACCCAGGTTTCGTGGGGAAAACAGGACAACCTCCCGCCCCTCCACGGCACAGGCGAATACCCCGTGAGCCCGGATCTCGGAGACTCCCTTGACCTTCCCGTCGCTGCAGAAGACGGCCACGCAATCTCCAGTCTGGAGATTCCACATCCGGACCCTTCGGTCCGCGCTTGTAGTGACGGCCAGCAGGCCGTCGGGAGTGACCGCGCAGGCGAGAACCGGTCCGGAATGGCCAGCGCACACTCTCACGCACCTGGCATCTCGAACGTCCCACAGTCGCACGCAGCCGTCCGCTGCACCCGTGACGAGACACCGCCCGTCTGGAGTCTGGCCCATGCAGCACACGTGGGCCCCGTGTCCTGCCAGTTTGAATTTCAACTCTCCGGTGGATGAACCCCACGCACAAATCACGGCGTCCGAGCCCGCCTAGAAGAGCAGCTTCCCGTCCGAGGAAATCAGCACGCAGCCCACGTCGCGCATGTCGCCGCGAGCGAGGGTCCGCAGGCAGTCGCCCGTCTCCAGGTCCAGCAAGTCCAGAGAGCTAGTTCCCCACCTGTCAGGGGTCTGCCCCAGGTTCCCTCGCGGCCCTTCGACGAACCACTTGCCGCGCCAGGCCAGAGCCAGTCTCCCGTCGAGGTTGAGGCACGCCTTCTGGATCCCGCCGGCTTCGTCCAGGCGAAGGGCCTTGACACAGCTTCCGCTGGCGAGGTCGAACACGAAGCCGCTGTGCCGGAACTGTGCATCCACCTCACTGTCCGCCTCACTTGTGAAGACGACCAGGTCGTTGCCCGCGGTGAGCCGACTCACCAGGCCGAGAGAGATGGCGCTCTGGAACAGACTTCGACATCTGGCCGTCTCGTAGTCCAGCACGAACACATTGTCGTCGTGACTGGCCGTCCCGGCCCACCTGTCGATGGCGTCTGCCCAGAGGATCGCGGTATCTCTCTGCCGCAGAGCAATCGCTCGCTTGCTGTCGAGCGTGACGTGGACGGCGTCCACATTGCGCGGACACTCCAGGGAGGCCGACGGAGAGCCAAGTCGCTCGAGCTCCCACAGCTTCACGGTCTCGTCGGCGCTGGCCGACGCCAGGTACCTTCCATCGGCGGACACGGCCAGCCCGGTGACTCGGTGCGGATGCCCGTTCCAGGACACCAGTTCTGCCCCGGTGCTCGGGTCGAGCAGAGACACCCCTCCCGCGTCTCCTCCCAGGGCCGCAAGCCTTCCATCAGGCGTGAGCGCCACACTGCTGACCGAACCATGCCGACTGGCAAACTTGCGAAGCAGCGGCCGCTGCGTTGGGTCCCAGATGGAGACCGACTCGTACCGTTCGGGCTTGTCTCTCCCCAGGACTATCTCCTTCTCGGTCAATTCGGTCCCGAGAACCTTCGATCTGCTCCCCAGTATGGCCCTCGTTCCGTCGGGCGTCACGGCGAGGCTCGTGTAGCCGCTGAGCGGCCCGGCGATCGCCTCCAGACAGGCTCCGGCGGCCAAGTCCCAGATGCAGAACTCCACCGGCTGGCGGTCCCGGATGAACGGCTCATTACCTCCCACGGAGAAGAGTCGCTTGCCATCGGCTGGCAGTGCCAGAGCCTGGATGAAGTGGTCGTGGTGCGTGAGCTCGGCAACGCACACCGCCTTCTCCAGGTCCCAGATTCGTATGGCTCGAGCGTCACCACCAGAGGCGCCGAGGGCACCGTCGGGAGTGATGGCTACCGCCCGGCCTGCCGGCCCGTGCTCCAGGAGCACTGCAGTGCACCCCCGGCCATCTCGGTCTGCCGAGATCGCACGATGCGCGCCCGCGGACGCTGCGACGGAAGTCACTGGCGCCTGGTGGGCTCTGAGGACCTTCTGACACCGGCCGGACCCCAGGTTCCACAAACGCATGGTGGCGTCGTTGCCGGCCGAGAGTGCCAGCTTTCGGTCGGGAGTCATGGCAACGGCGAGGACCTCGCCCCGGTGTCCTTCCAGCGTACTCAATCCTCCATTGACACCATCGGCCGTGGGCCTCCAGGCTGACGCGCGAAGCAACACCGGGGGCCCGGTCCTGCCCTCCAGAGCCTTTTCGGCGGCGCTGGCAACCGGGCCTTGGCTTTCATGGTTGTACGCTTCCTGCAGGACAAAGCCCGGCAAGCTGCCGTGCGTCGCCATGGAATGGCAGTTGCTCCGGACGAATCGGAGAAAAGCCCCCAGTCTCTCCGCTCTCGTCGGGACCTTGCCACCCGCATCGGGGCCAACCGCGGTGCGAGTCTGTTCCTGAGGCTTTACCGACGGGATGCTCTGGAGCTCCTTGCTCCTGCCGCTCGAATAGGCAAGCAAGTCACTGACGTATCTCGACAGGCGCCGCTCTGCCTCGTCGCGGTGGCCGTCTGGCTCATCTGCTCCAGGCAGTGCCTCCACCGCCGACCGATAGTCTTCCAGCAGGTCGTACAACAGTCCGGTCTGGATCTTCGCTTCCACGAAATGCAGATTGCAGAGCGTTTCGACGAGTTCGTCCCACGACCTCGCCTTCGTCAGTTGCCACGGTTGCTCTGCGAGGCGCCTTGCGTTCGGGGTCATGCAAGCTTGGTCACACCAGAGCCGTTGCCCTCCGAAGTAGTGAGCGAGGTTCCGGTGAAACCGGTCCAGGCGACTACCTCCTGTCGGCCCGTCATCGGGCGGGCGGGCTACCCACGTCCGCGCATGGGCGCTGAACTCTCGATGAAAGAAAGCCATGACCGGCACGCCGTCCGCATCCCGCTCCGTCAGGTACGCTTCCATCGCATGGAGGAGCCGCGACCACACCGATACCGGGAGTCTCCTGGCCTCTTCGATTTCGCAACGGTGGTCCGGATGCGAGGACGAGAGGAAATCGGCCCAGGCGCGCTCGTCGAGAACGAGAAGGTCGAGTATCTCGCTCTCGGCCAGGCCGCCGTATTTGCCGCTCACCATGTAGCCGATTGCATTGCGGGAAAACTCGGGTGTGTGTTCGCGTTCGAGCCTGGCGAAGTACTCTTCAAGGGCACTCTTCACGTCAGCCTGGGCCAGGCAGGGGTCGCTGTAGGACTGCCAGTGTCGCGCTGCCTCGAAAGAAAGGCGCAGGTGCAGCGGAAGGCCGGTTCGGTCGCACTTGCTCAACACCTCGGCGCGCTGGCCATCGGTGAGCCTCCGCCCGCAATCCGTCAGCCAGTACTCGAGGATCTCCGCCGAGTCCGCCTTGGGCAGCGGGGGCAGTGAGATGACCCTTGGCGCGAAAAGCCGGGGTTCCAGACCGGCCAGCAAGGACACGACTACCTTGACCTTCCCGGGAAGAGCCTCGGAGCTCCACTCCAGAAGCGCGTCGAGGTCCGTCTCAGGCAGGAGGTCGAGCGCATCGAGGAAGAGCGAGGTCGGGCGCGTGCTGGACGCTGAGGCCAGTTGGCCGCGGAACTGTTCGAGCAAGACGCGCGTCGGGTTCGCGCCGCCCTCGGCTCGCGGCTCTGGCGAGGGGGGTAGCGAGCCGCCCGAGAGGTCTGCGAACTCACTCGAGAGACTCCGAAGCACGGAGGAAAGTGTAGAGGAGGGTGCCGAGGTTCCGATGAACCTGTAGAGGACCCGCTCGTGCCTGCCCTCCGCCTCCGTGATCGCCTTCGCCATCACGCTCGATTTTCCGGAGCCCGAGGGTCCTGTGAGGCAAAGCGCAGGCCCGTCCGTCGCCTCTCCGAGATAGGCCTCTATCTGTGAGAGAACCTCGCGCCGGCCCACGAACCGCGCCGTCAATCGGTGCTTCAGAGCTTCGTTGCTCGCGCGCTCACGTACGAGCTGTTCGTCGGCTCCGGACTGTTTCAGTTGCGGCTCGATGACTGCTCGAAGATCCTCGTAGACCTGTTCGGCAAAGCGCGCAGGGTCTTGCATGCGTGACGCCAGGCCAGTCCACACGGCCGAGTAGTCCTTGAAACGAGTCGCGAGCTTTGTCCTGAGCTCCGCTTTCAGGGCATCGAGCCGCGCCTTGCTGTCGCGATCGACATGGCCCTCGAGCATGTCGACGAACGCTGCCGCGGCAGCCTCAGCGGGCAAACCGGTCATCGTCCTGCAGTACGCAAGCACGTGAGGTTCGGGGGCGTCGGCGCCGGGCGGAGCCTCGAGCGCGCCGAGGAGGATCTCCTGATGCGTGGCCGAGGCGAAGTACTTGATGCGCTGGCGCTCATCGAAAGGCAGCTTGTCGACGGCCGCTCTCAAGGCCTGCCGCAGCCGGCCCTGAGTCCGGTACCATCGAGCAGCGTCCCGGTACTCTTCTCCTCTCGGCTGGAGCACATACTCCGCGGGCAGGGCGTTGGTGTCGAGTTTGTACCAATGTTCGAGCAGCGCCTTCGAACTCTCGGAGACGGTCTCATCACCAGCGTCCTGCTTGCCCGGAGCGGACTCGACTCCGAGGATTGCCTCCATCTCTTTCGCCGGAATTCGGTCTGGAATGGGCTGCCATCCGTACTTGTCGCCCAGCAAGGCCAAGAAGTTGGGCTTCGGCGAGAGCCGCTGGCAGCGCCGGATCTCGCCCAAACAGATACGCATGGTCTGCTGCTCGAGGGCCGAAGCCTCACTGACCCCCCAGCGCAAGTCTATCGCCTGAAACCTCGCCCCCGAGGCGAGACAGAGTCTCTCCAGCTTCGGAAAGACCAGCCGTTGCAGGACCCCTCGCTCCTCGCGCATGTCCGAAAACGTCGAGGAAACGAACACGCGGAAAGTCCTGATCGATGTCGGCACGGCTTTGGATGAAGCCTCGAAACCGTACGCGACCCGCTCAGCATCCGCAACGACGGGCAATTCGGGCCGATCGCGGCATGCCGTGGCAGGTGCTCCAAGAGGGTACCACAGCCCGACGAACACGAGAAGGCGATTTCGGAAGCGGTGGATCAGCGTACGAAGGCCGTTCGCCGCGCGGCCCGCGACGTCCACTCAGCTCTGCAAGCCGCGGCGTGGACAACCCGCGCAGAAACTGCAGATAGCCGTCGAGCGAGACGGGTCGGCTCTGACGTGCACGTCGGAGCGCGTCGCGGTCCGCTCGGTCGAGGTGCAGGCCGGCTTCCAGGTCAAGAGCGCTCAGTGAGCCGGTAGATTTCCTCGCAACGTGTTTCGAGACCGTGCTTCCTGACGTGGGCCCGGAACTCCTCTCGATCGATGTCCGGGAGCTCAGTCGCGACGACATGGCCGCAAGGGTGCGGTCAGAGATGTGACGGAAGGTGTGAGCTGAGGCAGCGTCCCGGAGCTACAGCGCGAAGGTCCCGGCGACCCAGTCGCGAATGGTCTGGCAAGCATCGTCGAGTTGCAGGCGGTCGCCCCAGAACATCGAGGCGATGGGGCGATGGGCGCTCCTAAGCTCGCCCCGGCGCGCTCCCGGGTCCGGCGTGAGGGCCGGGCCTTAAGATGCCGGGAGGCGGAGCAGCTTTCGCTGGGCAAGCATGTCGTCGGCTAGTGTGGTGGTCCCAACGCTTCTCTGCATTTCCCCGTTCGCCCTGAGCCGCGGCTCGTAGAGCCGCGAGTCGAAGGGCACTCGGCCGGCCGGCCTTCGAGACGCCCGCTTCGCGGGCTCCTCAGGCCGAACGGATATGTAGAGGGACTTCTGGACCACCACACTAGCCTGGCGACGTCCGGATTCTTGGAGAGAGGGGGCAGCGTCGTCTCGGCGCCGATGATGTGGGCCGCATCCTCAGTAGTGCCGCACAAAGGTGGGCGGCGCCAGGCGTCTCGAGCGCGCCCGATCGACGAGCTCGCGAGTGACCCGAAGGCGGTAGCTGCCTCCGGCGGTCAGGGCCGCCGGCACTGCGATGGTCAAATCGTCTTCCTGCCACGCGTGACTTCAGGCGAGGGCGACCGTCGGCTCACAGACCAGCGCCCCGGCGACGTCGGCCAGTGCCGTGGGCAGCGAGAACCGGATGCGCAGGCGCGGGCCCTGGTCCGAGGAACCACCAAGACAGCCCGAGGGAAGCCAAGTCCCACGAACTGCTTCGGGTCCCCGACTCCCCGGCGACCCGGGAGTGATAGACTGCCAGCAAATCGGGGATGAGACCGTGGGCGACTCGAAGAAACCGATCTCGGTGGCGGAACTGCAGGCGTACCCCCTCTTCCGGGACCTCACCCCGGCGGAGATCGTCGCGTTGCTGGGTTCGGCCAGGGTGCGAACCTACGGCGGCGACCACCGCCTCATCTTCCGCCAAGGGGACGTGGCCGACGGGATGTACGTGATCCTCTCGGGGGAGGTCGACGTGTTCTCGTACGACGTCTCGATGCGCAAGCACCACCTGGGGACGATGGGCGAGGGAGAGTCCTTCGGCGAGACGTCGCTCCTGGAGGACACCCGCAGGACGGCCGGCACGGAGGCCCGCGACGAGGCGCGGCTGATCTTCCTGAGCAAGGACGCCTTCAACGCAATGCAGGCGACGCACGCGGCGGCCCTGAGCAAGCTCTTCCTCAGGATGCTCGAGGCCTCGAACAAGCGGCTCAGGATGCTCGGGGAACGTTACATCTCGGCCAAGTCGGCCCTGGGCATGCTCCAGGGGCTGTGAGGCGAGGGCGCACCGGGTTGGCAGGCTCTCCAAGATCGTTGCCGAAGAGACGCTGACGGCAGACTTGCTCGTTGCAAGAAGACTCGAGGCGGCCTGGCCTCGACGCCACGAAGGTGACGTCCGGATGGGTCGTGCTCGGTTCCAGGTTCACGCTCGGTCCGGCCAACTGCCTCCAAACGTAAGTCAAGTGCCCGCGATCGTCCGCATCCGGGTCGGTCGAGCGCGTCCCCATCAACCGTGTTCGGGTCCCGACCGTCCACTCGTGGATCGGATCGGCCGCCGAGTGCTCCGCCAGGGTGCTCGGGTCCTTCATCCGAGGTCGGCAAGTCCCGCGCTCACGTCGTGGCTTTCAAGGACACCCGGGTCGTCAACATCACGCCGCCGGTGCTGGGGAAGTTCATCCTCTTCGTGAGGAAGCAGGGCGACCTCGAGCCCAACGCCGTGCGTGACTCGAGCCGGCCCGAGAGGCTGGTCAACTTCCCGGTTGTGGTCCGGCCTGGGCTGCAGGCCGGCCTTCGCTCCGACTCGACGCCGACGGCTCGCCGGCCGAGTTCCAGAGGATGGCGGCCGGCTCGAGTGTCACGTTGGAGGACGACAATCTGCGCAGACTGTCGGAGGATCTGGGCCTTCCGCTGCTCGAAATCGAGCTGCAACGGTGCATCGACCAGAAGCGTGACGCGTGGCCGCACTTGTCGCTGGTGAGCTATGCCGCTGAGCTGCGGAGCCGCTCTCAGTCCAGTCCAAGGGCGAATCGAACGGCTGTCTCGACCTCCTTCAGCCTGACCGGGTTCAGCGTCGCGATGCGCTGGCCCAAGATCCCAATCGGGATGGTCTGGAGGTTGTCCGCGTTGATGACGCAGTGGTAGGGAAGCCCTTCATTGGGAGTCAGCTCCACCTCGACGGGGATCCCTCGGATGGTCCGGGTGATGAGTGCGACAGTCGTCGACGTGCGGACTCCAAAGGAAGCGTCCCGCGAAAGCAACACGACGGGCCTCCGGTTCACCGGCGCCGGAAGCTCGGCCCACCAGACTTCGCCGCGATTCACTTCCAGTCCTCGTCGGAAAGCACGCTCGCCGCCAGCTTCAGTCCGACTTCGCCTTCGATGGGATCCTCCGGGATCCGTCGGTACCCCTCGACGTACCGACGTTCCTTTTCGGCCGTCTCGAGCAGCCGCAGATACCGGTCGCAGGCCTCCCGGATGAAGGCTGCACGGCTCTTGTAGGCCTGGCCGGACGCCCGGGAGATTCTCTCGAGCAATTCGACCTCCATCGGCACCTGAATCGTCTTCGTGAGCACGCGGTTCACCCCTTTCGCGATCTGTTGTGGATCTAAATCATCAATCATGATATGTTATTTGATGTGGTCTTGGCTACACATTTCGCAGCGTGGGAATCGTGGAGGAAAAGAGGGTGGCGACCAGCCGCACCGGGCAGACTTCGAGTCGTTGCTCGTCGCTACGGGTCTGGACGAGCGCCTCTCCGCCTGCCGCACCCGCCAGGTCAGACCGTGTGGCGGCCCCCGCCGTCCGTCCTTCGCGACGCGCTCCTGACACTGAGGAGCTCTGGTCAGTTCCGGCGGAGCGCTCCTCAGGACGAACGGAGGGGGAAGCCCGAGCGCAACGCGAGGGCAGTAGGGCCGGTGTCCCTGCCGGCTCTGGCCCGGCGCCAGCCGGGTCCGCCCGGAGGGAAATGACGATGGACCTGTACGACGAGCTCTGGAAGCTGATCGACGCACTGAACGAAGCGGGAGCCAGTTATGCTGTCTGCGGCGGCGTGGCGCTGGCAATCCATGGCTGCACGAGGGCCACGACGGATATCGACTTCCTGATTCCGGAAGCGGAGGTCGAGCGCGTGCGCGATCTGCTCCGACCACTCGGCTACAACGTGCCAGCCCTGCCCATGACGTTCAATAGAGGAACGTCGGCAGAGAGGCGCGTCCACCGGGTCTCGAGGATTGTCGGGGAGGAGACGCTGACGGTAGACTTGCTCGTGGTCGGCACGAAGCTGGACGAGGCATGGGAGAGCCGCCAGTTCTTGGACGTTGGCCGCAGACGAGTCACCTGCGTATCTCGGGACGGGCTCATCCACATGAAGCGCCAGGCGGGCCGACTGAAGGACCTCGCCGACCTCGAGGCGATGAATTCCGAGGACATACCGTGAAGATCGTCGACATGTCTCCCACCGCAATCGATCGCCGGCTTCTGAGGATGAGCCAACTTCGACGATTGTGCCTCGAGCTCTCGAAGGCCAAGGTCCTTGGCTACGTCGACCCGGAGGCCGCCGCTTCCTGGGAAGAGAAGCGGAAACTGGAAGCGACCTCTGCAGCTTCTCCGGCTCGGCTCTCGCAGCCAGTTCGGTGACGACGGGCGCCTGGCGGAGGCCGCGCAGGTCGCGCTCAGCGCCCGCGTGCGGCAAGAGCCCTCGCCGTGTCTCCGTTCGGAGGTGGGCCGACCCGGCTAACGTAGGCCCTACTGCCCTCGCGTTGCGCTCGGGCTTGTCCTAGCCCGCTCTGGGCCAGGCTTTCGGCCGGGGCCAGACCCTTGCCGCCATGCTGTCATGTGAGGTCGCAGGCGAGCCAGGGCAGCTTCGTGGGCCCGTCAGCCGGGGTCCCTGCCCGAGGCACTTACTCGGCAGCCTGCCCCAGCCGGAAGAGCCAGCGGCGCCGCTCCTGGTGCGCGCGCAGGGCCCGCAGGACGGCCCGGGGTTCCGCCTGACGCGAGACCCGCGCCTCGAGCTTGCCGGCTGCTAGCGAGAGTGTCACTGACTGGACCAGGTCCTCGTTGCCCGCTGCATCACGAACCGTCACGCGGATGGGGTAGTCGCCGTCGGGGAGACCCGCCAGCACCACCGTCGTCGAGAAGTGGCCCTGCAGATCGCGGACCTCCTGGGGCTGTGCGGGCTCGAATCGCACGCCGGCCGGGCCGCGAAGATGTATGGATGGAGCCCGACCCGCGCTGGGCGTCTCGGCCAGGAAGCCTCGGATCGCGAGCCGGTCTGCGTTGGTGAAGACCGGCCTCCCCGGTGGCGGCTCGACGATGACGGGTGGCCCAGGCGGCACACGGTCCAGCGTAATCGCCCCCGCAACGGTCGTGCCGGAGGCACCGGCCGCATCGAAGGTGCGAACCGTCAACTGGTGTGTGCCGTCCCCCGGCAGGGCCATGGTGTGGGCGAAGGGTTGAGCGGGGCCGAGACCCGTGAGCTGGCGCTCGACGAAGCCATCGACGAGGAAGTCGACCCGGAACGGCGGCCGTTCGCCCGCAACGCGGCCGGCGATCCGGACGGCGGGGTTGTTGGTGAGGGCCCCGGACGGTGGCGTCATCTCCAGCCCATCCAGCCGCGGTGCCCCCACGCTGCCACCGGGACCGCGGGTCACCGTGCCCGAGAAGGTCGGCCCCGGATTGCCGGCCGCGTCGAAGGGCCGCAGCGTGAGGGCCGTGGCCACGCCAGGCATCAGCCCACCCAGGTC
>JACQZL010000208.1 GCA_016213865.1 Candidatus Rifleibacteriota bacterium | reverse complement strand
CCCCCAACCCCTGACCCCAACCCCTGACCCCAACCCCCTACCCCTTCCCATGCCCATCCACAAGCTCGAAGAACTGACGTGGAAGCAGCTCGACGAACTGCCCCGCGAAGCGACCGCCATCTTCCTGCCGGTGAGCCCGCTGGAAGAGCACGGCACCCATCTCCCGATCGGCACCGACGCGATGAACGCGGTGCACTTCGCTCGCGTCTCGGCCGAGGAGTTCGTACGCGCCGACCTGACCCGGACCGCATTGCTGGCGCCGCTGGTGCCTCTCGGAACGTGGACCTTCGACTTCGTGGGCTCGATCTGGATCCGGCAGCGCGCCGTCCGCGATCTGGTGGCCGACTGGGGCGAATCGTTCGCGAAGTACGGCTTCCGTCACATCCTGGTCTTCAACGGCCACGGAGCGCCGGGCCATGTGGTCGCCCTGGAAGAGGCCTGCGCGCGGGTGACGCGCAAGTACCGCCGGCAGGGCGTGCAGATGGTGAGCCCCATCGGCGCGATGATCGGCCGCTACTTCACCGGCCAGTACGGTCGCGCCCTGCGGGAAGAGGTCTCGCCACCGATGCCGCCGGAGGATGCCGACGCCCTGCCCCTGGACAAGCACGCGGGCTACTTCGAGACCTCAGCGATGCTCCATCTGCGGCCCGATCTGGTGAAGGACCACTATCGCGAACTGCCGGGCGTCGTCGTGCCCACCCGCAAGCTCTGGTTCTCCACGGCCCGCACCGCCGGCCAGGGTCTGGGCTACCTGGGCTGGCCGGCCAAGGCCCGGCGCGAGATCGGGGAGGCAGCCGAGCGGCTGGTGCGCCGTGAGGTCGGCAGCCTGCTGGAGCGGATGGTGGCTGGGGAAGACGTCAGTGCCGACGTGCGTTCGGTCTATGCCCGGGTGCCCATGTTCCGGACCGATTTCTGGCGCTGGCTCGCGGCCGCCGCGGTGGCCTCGGTCGTCGCGGGGTGGCTCTGCTTCGGCTGAGCCCACAGGGAAACCGATCCGGCAGGGGTGAAGTTCACCCCTGCACCCCCCGATGGCTGGTGGGAGACTTGCCTGACAGCGGGCCAGGTCTTCCTTCGCAGGGAGAACCGACTCCCGACTGCGTGCAATCCGTGCCGGGTCCAGGGTGGGGCTCCCACCCTGGCAGGGGCCCGGGGACGGCGTCCCCGGAAAGCGGTCTTCTTCGAACTCTTCACTGCCAAGGGCCGTCGCGCACTGCGGCGACCTCGGTCACCAACGCCGCATCGCGTCTTCCAGCGCCGGTTTTCGGAGTGCGCGGCCTGACGCCGCCGTGGTAATCTGGCGGCCCGTAGGGCAGCTTCGAGCCAGCCCTCGCGGGTGCCGGGGCCCGCCGTGTCCCGGCCGGGACGAAGACAACTGGAGGAGCACGTGGCTAAGCACACCGTGGTGACGATGCCGGGCGACGGCATCGGTAAGGTCGTACTCCCCGAGGCGGTTCGAGTTCTGCGCGCAGTGGGATTCGATGCCGACTACGTGCCGGCCGACATCGGATGGGATTTCTGGACCTCGGAAGGCAATCCGCTTCCGCAGCGCACGATCGACGCCCTGGCCAAGCACAAGCTGGGCCTCTTCGGCGCCATCACCTCCAAGCCCAAGGAGGCCGCCGCGGCCGAGCTGGCGCCCGAACTGAGGGGCAAGGGGTTGGTCTACTACAGCCCCATCGTCACCATGCGGCAGCACTTCAACCTCGACATCTGCATCCGGCCCTGCATCGGTTTTCCGGGCAATCCGCTCAACTTCATCCGCAAGCGGCCGGACGGCGGCTTCGACGAGCCGAAGGTCAACGCGGTCATCTTCCGGCAGAACACCGAGGGGCTCTACGGCGGCGTGGAGTGGACCGATCCCCCTCCCCCGGTGCGGGCCGCGCTGGCCTCGCATCCGAAGTTCAAGGCATTCGCCGACGTCAACGGGCCCGACCTCGCGGTCTCGACCCGCATCATCACACGGAACGCCTCGCGCCGCATCCTGCAGGCCGCCTTCGAGTACGCCCGCAAGCACGGCTACCGTTCGGTGACCGTCTGCGAGAAGCCGAACGTGGTCCGCGAGACCTCGGGGATGTTCGAGACCGAGGCCAAGCGCGTCCACAAGGACTACCCGGAGATCGAGCTGTGGTCGAACAACATCGACGCGCAGATGATGTGGCTGACGAAGAACCCCGAGGACACCGGGGTGGTCGTCTCGACCAACATGTTCGGCGACATCGTCAGCGACGCCTTCGCAGGCCTGGTGGGAGGGCTGGGCTTCGCCTGCAGCGCCAACATCGGAGACGAGGTGGCGGTCTTCGAGCCGACCCACGGCTCGGCCCCCAAGTACGAGAAGCTGAACCCGCCCATCGTCAACCCGATCGCGATGATCCTGAGCGGCTGCATGCTGCTCGACCACGTCGGCGAGACAGCCAAGTCCAAGCGGGTCACCGACGCCATCGCGAAGGTGGTCGCCGAGGGCAAGGTCCGCAGCTACGACATGATGCGGCTTGCGGGCGGCCCGAAGGCGATCGGACTCGGCGCGGCCAGCAGCACGCAGGTGACCGACGCCATCCTCGCGGCGCTCTGAGCGTGGCGTGACTCCCCGGAGGTGACGACGATGGGACAGACCCTGATCGAGAAGCTCGTCCAGCGGTATGCCGTGGGATGGCCCGCCGACCGGCAGGTACACACCGGAGACTTCGTATCGCTGGCGCCCAAGCACGTGATGACGCACGACAACACGTCGGCGGTGCTGGCCAAGTT
>JACQZL010000030.1 GCA_016213865.1 Candidatus Rifleibacteriota bacterium | reverse complement strand
GCGAGAAGGCGCGCCGTGGTCGTCTTGCCAGAGCCTCGCGGCCCCGTGAAGAGATAGGCGTGGCTGATGCCGCCGGTGACGAGCGCACCCAGGAGGCTGCGGGTCACGCTCTCCTGGCCCACGACGTCGCCGAAGACCTGCGGGCGGTACTTGCGGTAGAGACTGAGTCCTCTGGAATTCATGGACGGGAAGCCAACTCCTGAAAGCTCTCGCGAAGCAGTTGGGCGGCTCGCTCGAGCTGATCGTCGTGGGCGGCGAACGATAGCCGGAGAAACCCGCGGCCGCTGTCGCCGAACGCGTCCCCCGGGGTCAAGATCAGACCTTTCTTCTCGAGGAGCCACTCGGCCAGCTCGGCGGAGGCGAGGCCGCCTTCGCGGACGTCGAGCCACATATAGAACGTACCCTGAGGTTTCAGAATCCGGAGGCCCGGGATCCCGGTCAACAACTGCAGCAACCTCCGCCGCCGGCGGTCGAAAGCGGCGACCATCTCTTGCCGGCTGGAGAGCCCCTCTTCCAGCGCCACCACGGCTGCCTTCTGGACGAAGCTGACGGGGCAGGTGGCCGTGTGTTGCTGCAGCACCAGCAAGGGCCGGATCAGCTCGGCCGGTCCGGCGGCGAAACCGAGCCGCCATCCCGTCATCGCGTAAGCCTTGGAGAAGCCGTTGAGCGTCAGCGTCCGTTCGGCCATTCCGGGGAGGCCGGCCACGCTGAGGTGCCGGTGCCCCGCGAAGACGATGTGCTCGTAGATCTCATCGGCGAGGACCAGCAGGTCGTGACGCCGGGCCACTTCGGCCACGTGTTCGAGCTGGTGCGGGCCAAAGACCCGGCCGGTCGGGTTCGTGGGTGTATTGAGGATGATCATTCGCGTCTGGTCGGTGACCAGCGCCGAGAGCGCCGCCGCGCCGAGCTCGAACCCGTCCTCGGCCCTGGTCGGCACCGGCACATACCTTGCGCCGGCCAGCGTGACCAACTCGCGGTAGCTGACCCAGCATGGCTCGGGACACAGGCACTCGTCCCCCGGGCCAAGAAAGGCCAGACAAGCATAGGCCACCCCCTGCTTCACCCCGGGCAAGACCAGGACGCCCTCCGCCGGATCGACCTCGAGCCCGTTCTCCCGGCGGAGCTTGGCAGCGATGGCGCGTCTCAGCTCCGGAATCCCGGCCGACGCCGTGTAGTGCGTGAACCCCGCGTCCATCGCGTCGGTGGCCGCCTGCCGAAGGGGAGCAGCCGTCAGGAAGTCCGGCTCGCCGGCCGCGAGGTTGAGGACCTCCCTCCCGCCTGCTGCCAGCTCCCTGGCCCGGTCCGTGAGTGCAACCGTGGCGGACGGCTTGACCGCCCGCAGGCGCTCCGAAACGAGGTTGGCTCTGCTCATCTGCGCTCCGCCGCCCGACCTCCGATGGGCGACCGGCCCGGCCACATTATCACGAGCCGCCAGCCTGCGACCACGAACGGGGTACGGCCCGGGTGCATGTCTCGTAGGTGGCCCCCCCCTTGCAGGCGAAACACAGAGACGCAGAGACGCAGAGACACAGAGGCACAGAGGGGTCTTTCACTGCCTCGCTCGCAGGCGCCGCGACTCCTCGAGTCTCTCTCGTCCTGTCATCCGATGGACGTCGCCACTCACGGTCTCTCTTTCTCTGTGGCGCCGTGTCTCTGTGTCGAAGAGTCAAGCCAGGGCAATTCCAGCAGGCGTGGGACCACCTGCTAGACACGCACCCGGTACGGCCCTCTCGCCGGCACCTGCGGTTTTGTCGATAGCAGAATCGGGCCGTTCTGTCCCTCCGGCCCTTCGTTGCATGTCTGTCGCTCACCCCACGTACCGACTCTCGCGCCCGGGCACCTGGGCCCTGGTCCTGGCTGCCACCCTGGTCCTGGCCGCTGCTCCGGCGAAGCTGGCCGCTCGCGCGGTCGTGGTGCCCAAACCCGTCGTCAGGCCGCTCTCCCCACCCCCCGAGCCCGAAGCCCCCGCGGAAGAGGAGCCCGCGTCCGACGACGAGGCCCAGTTGACGGGCCGGGTGCGCATCTCGACCCAGTATCTCGACCGGACCGACCGCCGGCTGGCTGCCGACGCCGCAGGGGCTGTCGCCACCGTGGAACGCAACGACGAAGGCCTTTTCGCGGCCTACAGCGCTGCTCTGTCCGAAGACCCTGGGCGACAACTGGATGCTCTTGCTCGAAGACGACCTCCGGTTGGACCACTTCGACCTCGAACGCGTCAATGACGAGCGGTACGACTTCCTCGACAACCACGTGCGGGCCGACGTGGGCACCTTCGTCGGGGAGACGACCCTCCTCGATCTGGGTGGTTTCTGGGATGTCCACCGAGAGCACTTTGACCCGGTCTTCCGCTACAGCAGCGCTGGCGGCGAGGTCTCGCTCGATCGCCAGCTCTCGGACTATCGCAACCTCTGGACCTCGCTCGAGGTACGCCGCACCACCTTCGAGGCCCTGCCCCTATCGGACCACGACCAGACTCGGCTGGCCGTCGGGTACTTCCGGTACTTCCCGGAGACGCTCCGGCTCGAGTCGATCCCCCTGCCCGTCGAACTGCCTCGCAAGAACCGTGACTCCTTCGAGTACGCCGGCGATCTGGAGATGAACCGAACCCGACGCCACGCGCTCGACCTGGGGGCCGGCCAGATAGCCCGGGCCTCGCGGGAGCCCGAGCCGGTGCCGATCCACCGTCGCATGTTCCGCGACCACGTCGACCGCCGCGAGATGGCTTACGGCCTGACGCTGGCCGGTACCAGGCGCGACGCCGACGCCGGCGGGGGAGCCAGCTTCAGCCGGGCCACGGCCGTGGCGTTCGGCCGGGCCGCTCCGAGGGACGACGTCGTCTGGACGCTGGAGGATCAGGTCGACACCACCTGGCGGGACGCCGAGGATGCGTCGCGCTGGCTCCTCGACCAGGTCGATAACCGGGTCAGTCTGGAACGTACGCGGATGGGCAAGCGTGCGATGGACCTCACCCGCGGCTCGGTCGAGACGACCGTGACCGGCAACTTCCAGTCGGTCAACACCAACCGGCTCGTTCTGGAGCAGTACTCCTATCGCCACTTCGGCCGCCGCTACGGCTACACGACCTGGTTGAAGGGCACGATGCGCCTCAATCGCTCGCCGGCCCTCGACTATCAGGACCGCGAGGGCCTGCGCTCGGGCAACACGTTCACGATCGAGTTCAGCCCGCGTTTCTCGCTCGATCTCTCCCTGCTGTACGAGCGCGTGGCCGTTCAGGGCCTGCAGACGGAGTTTGACTCCACGTATGCCCAGCGGACCTACGATCTCCGGTTCAAGAGGGAGCTGTCGCCCAAGGCCAGGGTCGAGTACGGCTACCGCCAGGAGAGGGAGCGGCACCAGGCCTTTTCGCAGAACAACCGCGACGAGGACACGTTCTTCCTGGATCTGGTAGCGGACCTGTGAGTCGGAGTGGGTGTCAGGTGAGGGACGTCAGGGGCCGGGGGCTCGGAGAGGGGCGGGTCGGTGAAGCACCGCGCCGGCAGCCGCCCGGCGCTGGGTGCGCCGGCAGTTCGTGGGGATCCTGGGATCCGTTCGTGCTACTATGCCGGGCCCCCGCCAACAAGACTGGATGGCGGAGTCTTCCCCCTCCGTTCGTCCTG
>JACQZL010000029.1 GCA_016213865.1 Candidatus Rifleibacteriota bacterium | reverse complement strand
TCTCCTCCAGCGTGGCCTGGCGTTGCATGTTGACCAGGAGGAGACCGAGGAAGGCCACGATCGCCACCGCCACGACGGCAATCCAGCCGAAGGGGATTTCGATCGCCTTTCGCCTCTTGACCTTGAGGAGGTTTACACGAATCATCTTCCAGCTCCTCTCCAGGGACCTTCGTCAGCTCACGAACACGCCGCCTGGACAGCCCGTCAACCGGTGGTGACGCCTCGCAACGCCAGGCCGATGGCGGTCGTGAAGTCCTGCAGGTACTCCTGCAGGAGATCGGGGTTGTTGACCTGGACCTCGATCCCGGCCAGCGGATCGGCCATCTCGACGTCGATGCCGAACTCGTTCGTCAGGAACATGTCGAGGTTCTTCAGCTTCGACGAGCCTCCCGTCAGGATCACCCGGTGGATGAGGGGCTCGCGCGTCTGGGCCTTGAAGTAGTCGAACGACCTTCGGATTTCGCCGGCCAGCTCCTCGATGGTCGTCTGGACGACCTCGGTGAACTCCTGGTCGCCCTCCTCGCCGCCCTCCATGCCGAGGACGCCCTCTTCGATCTTGGTGCGCTCGGCCTCGGCGAAGGACTCCTTGAAGACGTTCTGGATGACGGCGGTGATGTTGTTTCCCGCAATCGGGATCGGGCGAGTGAATCGCAGGATGCCGTCCTTGAGGATGTTCACGTTCGTGGTGCGGGCCCCGATGCTGATCACCGCGAGGACCTCGCCCTTGCCCTCGCCCCCGGGCGCGCCGGCGTCCATCCCGTCGCCGCCTTCCCCCTCGACGGGCGCCCTCGCCCCGGCGGTCGCCTTGATGCTGGTCTCCAGCGCGTTCAGCACCGCCAGCGTGTCCACGTCGACCGAGTCGAGGCCGATGCCCGAGTCCTTGAACACGCCTTCGAGCGTGTTGATGTAGTCCTTCTGGGCCACGACCAGGAGCACCAGGTAGCGGCTCATGCCTTCTTCTTCGATCTGGGCCAGCCGTGCGAAGTCGATGTGCACCTCGTCGAGCGAGTACGGGACGTAGTGCTCCGCCTCGTTCCTGACGGCGATTTCCAGCTCCGGGTCGGGCATGACCGGGAACGGGACGAACCTCAGGATGGCGTTCTGGGCGGCCAGGGCCGTCACGCAGTTGTCCGTCTTGAGGCCGTGCGTGCGCCGCAGGTTGCGAATGATGTCGCTCACGATCTTCGGGTCGCTGATGGAGCCGTTGACCAGGGCGTTCTCGGGGACCGGCTCGATCGCCAGGCCCGTCAGCATGGGGCCGCTGGCGCCCTTCTTCATCTGCACGACCTTGATCGTGCTGTTGCCGATGTCGACGCCTAGCGAAGTGTTCGATGTACCGAACTTGAGCATCCCGTCACCTCTGAGAAGAACCCGGACATCCCGTCCAATGGCTATCTGACCGTGGGCCTGCCGGGAGGTTCCACGGCCCTCCAGAATTATAGCCCCGGTCGCTTCGCTCCATCGTCAGTAGGCCCGCGCCAGCCGCGTCCCTCGGAAGTAGTAGTGCAGGATCTCGCGGGAATCCTGGCCTTGCTCGGCCATCGTCTTGGCTCCCCACTGGCAGAGGCCCACGCCATGCCCGAAGCCCGTTCCCATGATCCGCAGTCGGCCCGCCGAGTTGGTCCTATCGGCGGTCAGGTTCTCCTGGATGTAGTCATGGATGATCTGGCGGATGGCCGCTTCGGGAAAGTCCTCTCGCAACTCGGCCGAGGCCAGTTGCCGCGTCAGGGTGAACCGCTGGCTCTTCACCCGGCGGTGCCCCATCGCCATCCGGAACTTGTTGCCCGGGACGATCACCTCGCCCCGGCTGGACTGGATCCGAAGGCCCCGGATGCGCCCGCTCGGGCTCTGCTGCAGCTCGATCGACTGGATCTGCCCGACCGGGACCCCGGCCGCTCGCAGCTTGCGGGCCACCTCGTCGAAGGTCAGGTCGACCTGCCAGTGGAAATTCGGGTAGACGCGACAGTAGCTGCAGGCGACCGGCTGCAGGTACGGTTCGGGCCTGCCGCCCCAGACCACGTCGTTGCTCTCGGTCGAACCGCCGCAGACGGCGCTATAGAAGATGCTGGCCAGCTGGCCCGCGTAGCTCATCACCACGCCGCGCGTCTCGTCGACTGCCCGGCGGGCCTCCGGCGATTCGCCGCGCACCCCCGAGTAGACCTGGGATTCCTCGGTCGCCTTCAGCCCGAAGCCCCGCTGGCTGAAGTTGTCGCGGTTCTTGAGCGCGAAGGTCCTGGAGATGATCGCCTGGGTCTTCATCGCCTCGAGAGGTGCCGCGGCGGGCATTTCCGACTTGACGACTCCGTACAGGTACGATTCCACGTCCAGGACGTTGGCCACGCAGATCTTGCCGCCGGTCTCCTCGCGGATCTCGAAGGTCCCGCGGTAGGACTGGCCGTCGAGCTGCAGGAGGCTCCCGGACGCGGGCCTCACCACGAGCCGCAGGAGCGTCATCTTGCCGTAGGCGATGCCGTGCCCGCGGCTTCGCAGGCGCACCCTGCCGCCCGCCGGGAACTTGCGCAGGACTCGGTTGCGAGACGGGTCGACGATCGAGAACCCGCGGGTCGAGCCGAGCACCACCTGCTTTTGGCCGAGCTTGACCGCCACCGAAAGCGTGGGGACCTCGCGGGGTAGAGCGGCCCGCGCGGGCGCCGTCTGCCCTGCCAGCGCCGCAATCGACAAAAGAAGACACGCAAAGAGCCGATTCGGACGGAGTCTCACGTCTCAGGTAATCGGCATGCCGGGGACCTCGCAGTAGAGGAAAGAGGTAACAGGGTCCCGGCAAAGCCCTCGAAAAGGACTTCGGCAACCCGATTTCGTCACCCCCGCGAAGCATGTCCCCGCGAAAGCGGGGAGCGGGGGTCCAGGATCGATGCGACCCCTGGATTCCCGCTTTCGCGGGAATGACGACTTTGTCCGTGGCCCTGAAAGAGGAATGATCCGGGTTGACAATCCGGCGGCCCAAATGGGTAGATTGCGAGTGGGTCACGCCGGAGAGTCCCCCGATGACCGCGATTCCTTCCGAGATACTCCGAACCGTTCGCCGCATCGAGATCAAGACCCGCAGTCTCGTCGAGAACGTCTTCAGCGGCCAGTACCACTCCGTCTTCAAGGGCCGCGGCATGGAGTTCGCCGAGGTTCGCGAGTACCAGTACGGCGACGACGTGCGCACCATCGACTGGAACGTCTCGGCGCGGATGGGGAACCCGTTCGTCAAGCAGTTCCAGGAGGAACGCGAGCTGACCGTGATGCTGGTCGTCGACGCCAGCGGCTCGGGCGACTTCGGCACCGCCCGCCAGATGAAGGGCGAGATGGCCGTCGAGATCGCCGCGCTGCTCGCCTTCTCGGCCATCAAGAACAACGACCGCGTCGGGCTGCTGATGTACACGGGCGAGGTCGAGCTCTTCATTCCGCCCAAGAAGGGCCGCCAGCACGTCCTTCGCGTCCTGCGCGAGCTGCTCTATTTCCGGCCCAGGGGCCGCGGCACCAGCCTGGCAGCCGCCCTGGCCTACCTGCAGCGAGTCCTGCTGCACAAGTCGGTGGTCTTCCTCATCAGCGACTTCCTCGACCAGGGGTACGAGCCCACCCTGCGGGTCACCGCCCGGCGCCACGACCTGATCGCGCTCCTCGTCTCCGACCCGCGGGAAGAGGAGTTCCCGCCCGTGGGCCTGTTGGAGCTGGAGGACGCCGAAACGGGCGAACTGCTGCTCGTGGACACCTTCGACAGCCGGTTCCGCCAGGCCTTCAAGGTGCAAGCCCGCCGCCAGCGGGAAGAGCTGGCCTCCCGCCTGCGACAGATGAAGGTCGACTTCATCGCCCTGTCGACGGCCGAACCCTACGCGGAACCCCTGGTCGCCTTCTTCCGTAAACGGGCTTTGAGGATGCGTTGACCTCGGCTATCCTTCTTTTTTCCGATGGACGCAGTTTTCGCAACGAATCATCACCACGAAGACCCGAAGAGCACCCAGAGGGCACGAAAAGGGAAGCTCGAGGCCTCCCTTCGCACAGCCCTTCGGGTCCTGGGGCCTTCGTGGTTGGGCTTCATGGGCCTCGTACTGGCGGTTGCGCCGCCTCTCTGCGCCGAAGAGCCGGCCGTCTCCGTCAGCGCCTCCATCGGCGTGACGTCGACCGTGCTGGGCGACCAGCTTCGCTACGGACTGACGGTGTCGGCCCCCCCGGGCACGGTCACGACCGTGGTCGGGCTAGGCGCGGCCCTGGCGGCGGCGGGGATGGAAGCCGTGCCCGCAGACGGCGCGCTCGAGCTGGCCTCCGTGCTCGCCGCGGCCACGACAACCCCGGCGACGAGAGCCGCCCTCTCGGACCCGCCGCCCGCCGAGCTGCACGTCTCCCGACCCGGCGAATCGGAGGTGACGGTCCGGGCCTGGCGCGTGTCGGCCTTCCGGCCGGGAGACGTCACCCTGCAGGGCGCTCAGGTCCGGTTCCATCTGCCCGACGGGACCGCCGGGACCAGGCCGGTGCCGCCCGTGACCCTCGCGGTGCGGCCCGTGCAACTGCCCCAGGGGATGCAGATGAATCCGGGCGAGATCTTCGGCGTCAAGCCCCCGGTGGGACTGGTCGGCCCACCTGCCAAACGCTGGTGGCTCGGAGCAGCCGTCCTGCTCGTCGGCCTCCTCCTGGCGCTGGCAGTCTGGCGCCCCGAGTGGCTTCGCCGCCTCTTCGGACGGCGCGCCGGGCCCCCTCCCCCGCCCAAGCCGCCTCACGTCCTGGCGTTGGATGCGCTCGATCTGCTGGTCGCCGAGCGGCTGCTGGACCGCGGCCTCACGCGCGAGTACTTCGGCCGGCTCTCCGAGATCCTCCGCGCCTACCTCGACGGACGGTTCGGCTTGCGCTCGATGGAGGCCACCACCGAGGAGCTCTCTCCGGTCCTGCGCTCGCACGAGGTGCTGGGCAAGTCGTGGTTCGAGCAGATGCGCCGTTTCTTCGTGACCTGCGACCTGGCCAAGTTCGCGCGCCACGTGCCGCCGGGGCCCCTCACCGAGGAGCTGACGGCCTTCGTGCGGACGTTCGTCCGAAGCACGATGATCGCCGGGGAGCCTCCTGCCGCCGCCGGCCCCGGTGAAACCGTCCCCCCTCCCGCCGCACCAGCCCCGCCCGCGGGCGCCGAGACGAACGCACCCCAGGTATGCGCCCCACCTCTCGCCACCAAGCCACGAAGGACGCCAAGAGGCCCCAGAGAGCCGGAATCGTAGCTTCCCTTCGGGCCTCGCCCGGTGCCTTCGTGTCTTCTCGGTTCTCCACCGGCCCGGAGGCGACACCGTGACTGCGACCTTCGAGTTCGCCCGTCCGGACCTGCTGCTCCTGGCGGCAGCGGTCATCTTGCCGACGGTGCTCTGGCATCATCTGAGCGCCGATCGCCGGCGCCGTGGCACCGTGCGATTCAGCGAAGTCGGCCGCCTCAAGGCCTCGCTCTCCGGCGCCTCCTTCTATCTGCGTCACCTGCTGGCGATCCTGCGGCTCGCGGCCCTGGCCCTGGCCATCCTGGCCCTGGGTCGGCCGCGCCTGAGCCAGTCGATCGAGGAGTTGCTGACCCGTGGGATCGACATCGTCCTCTGCATGGACCTGAGTGGCAGCATGCTGGCGGAGGACATGGAGCCCGACAACCGCGTCACGGCCGCCAAGAAGGTGGCGGAGGAGTTCATCCGAGGCCGCCGCAGCGACCGGATCGGCCTCGTGGTCTTCGCCGGCAGGGCGTACACCATGTGTCCGCTGACGACCGACTACTCGGTGCTCCTGTCTCTGCTCGAGAAGGCCGACCCGTCGCTGATGCGTGAGGATGGAACAGCCATCGGGATGGGGCTCTCGACCGCCCTCAACCGCCTTCGCGAAACGGGCGCCCCCAGCCGCATCGTGGTCCTGGTGACGGACGGGCGCAACAACAAGGGCAAGATCGAACCGGCCACGGCGGCCGAGATGGCCAAGGCCCTCGGCATCAAGGTGTACGCGGTCGGCGTCGGCGGGCACGGCCGCGCGCGCGTGCCCGTCCTGGACCCGAAGACGGGCAAGGCGATGGTGGACCCCTTCTCGGGCCAGCGGATGTACGGCTACACCGACGAGGACCTGAACGAGGAGATGCTGCGCGACGTGGCCTCGTCGACCGGAGGGGTCTACTTCCGGGCCACGGCGACGTCGGCCCTGCAGGCCGTCTTCTCGGAGATCGACCGGATGGAAAAGAGCGACGTCAAGACCCGAGAGTACCATCGTTACACGGAGCTCTTCATCTTCTTCCTGACCCCGGCGCTGCTCCTCTTGATCCTCGAAGCCGTGCTGGCCAGCACGCGTCTGCGGAGGATCCCGTAATGACCTTCGCGAATCCACATGCTCTGTGGCTGCTGGCCCTGCTGCCGGCGCTGGGGCTCTTCTTCTTGCTGGGGTTGAGGGCCAAGCGGCGGGCCCTGGCGCGGTTCGGCAACCCCCAGCTCGTCGCGCGGCTGACCTCGTCGGCCAGCATCACTCGCCAGACGCTGAAGATGGCGCTCTTCCTGGGTGGGATCTTCTGGCTGGTGATCGCGCTGGCCCGGCCGCAGTTCGGCACCGTGGTCGAGACCGTCCGCCGCCAGGGGAGCGACCTCGTCCTGGGCCTCGACGTGTCGCAGTCGATGATGGCGCAGGACCTGAAGCCCAACCGCCTGGTCAAGGCCAAGAGCGAGATCCAGTCGCTCCTCCGCCACGTCCGCGGCAACCGGGTGGGGCTGGTGGTCTTCGCGGGCAGCGCGTTCGTCCAATGCCCCCTGACCACGGACTACCGGGCGATCGAGCTGTTCGTCGACGCGGCCGACAGCCGCACGGTAGCCAGGCAGGGGACCGACCTGGGGGAGGCGATCCGCACGACGATGTCGGCCTTCGATCAGAAGGAGGGGGCCTTCCGGGCGATCGTGCTCATCACGGACGGCGAGGACCATGAGGGGCAGGGCGTCGAGGCCGCCAAGGAAGCGGCGGCGGCGGGGATCCGCATCTTCCCGATCGGCATCGGCAGCACTCAAGGAGAGCCGATCCCGCTCGCCGAGAAGGGCTCGGAGGGTGGCTACAAGAAGAGCAAGGGCGGCGAGATCCTCGTCTCGCGGCTCGATGCGCGGGCCCTGGCCGAGATCGCGACCCTGACCCACGGCGTCTTCCACCAGGCAACCCGGGAAGAGCTGGAGCTGGAGGCGGTCTACCGCGAGATCCAGAGCCTCGAGCGGCACGAGCTCTACAGCAAGGACGTGGCCCGCTACCAGGACCAGTTCCAGGTCTTCCTGGCCTTGGGGCTCTTGTTGCTGATGGCGGAGTGGTTCCTGTCGGACCGCCGCCCCGAGACTGCCGAATGGTACGGGAGGTTCGCATGACGGGGGATTCGGTGAAGCGAACGGCCGCGGGTTCGCCTGTGGCCTCACGGCCAGAGGGCCGCGGACTGCAGGCTGAGGGCTGCTGGCCCTCCTTCGGGCGTTCGGCCCCGGGGTTCAAGGCCCTTGCCGTCCTCGGCTTGCTCGCGTGGCTCGCGGCGGCCTCCGCTGCCGCCGTACTGCCGGGCCAAACGGCCGCGGACCTGGTCGCGGAGGGCAACGAACTGTTCAAGAAGGGCGACCTGGAAGGGGCCCTGAAGAAGTACACGGAGGCGCAGGCCCTGAAACCCGATGCGCCGGAGCTGCGTTTCAACATCGGGGACGTGAAGTACTCCAAGGGGCAGTTCGACGAGGCGGCCGCCGAGTTCCGCCACCTGGCGCAGTCGGGTCATCCGAAGCTGCTGCCTCCGGTGGCGTACAATCTGGCGACGGCCATGGCCAAGCAGCAGCAGCTCGACCGGGCGATCGAACTGTACAAGAAGGCCATCCAACTCGACCCAAAGGACCCGGAGGCCCGATACAACCTGGGGGTCCTGCTGGAGGCCCAGAAGCAGCAACAGCAACAGCAACAGCAGTCCGGCCAGCAGAAGGACCAGAAAGACCAGAAGGCTCAGAAAGACCAGAAGCAGGGCGAGCAGGGAAAGGACCCCGAGAAGCAGCAAGCCTCCAAGCCCGAGGAGGGCAAGGAGAAGGAGCAGAAGGCCCAGCAGCCGCAGCCGCCGAAGGAGCAGAAACCCGAGCAGCAAGCGGCGGCCGGCCAGAAGCAGGACGAGAAGGACAAGAAGGACCAGGACAAGAAGCCGTCGTCGGCCATCCAGGGCGCGATCCCGCGCGAGCAGGCCGAGCGGCTCCTGGACCTGCTCAAGGAAGAGGAGAAACAGGGGGCCTTCCTGGGCGAGCCTGGAAGGCGTCCCGACGAGCCTGAGCCGGAGAAAGACTGGTAGACCAAATGGGCACCGACCAACCGAGCCACGGCTCTCCGGACCCATCAGCCCGGGAAGGTAGAAGCGGCTTCCAGACGCTTCAGGG
>JACQZL010000198.1 GCA_016213865.1 Candidatus Rifleibacteriota bacterium | reverse complement strand
CGCTCAGAACCTGGCGAATAAGCTTGGTGCAAACGTGACCGCTCCGACCGACACCTTGTGGATCCACCGCGACGGTACGCTCACGATTGGACCGACCGCCGACGCAAACACGGGCGCGTGGCGAGTCTTTACGCCTGGGAAGAAGTAGTGAAACTCAAGAGGGTGGGTTTCTTTCGCGAGCTGCGGCATGGAATGCCGGACGGGCCGCAGCTGCGATCGCTCGTATCTGAGCTTCCGCAGGAGAATGAGCCACGAATCGTCACCTATCTCAGGGGAGGAGTTGTGCTCATCGCGACGCCCGCCTTCGTCGAAGATGTCCTAGCGCCTGGCCAACTGATCGGTAGCCCCCACATTCTCATTGACGGTGGTCCAGTGGGCCCGTTTGCCGGTCAGTGGTGGACTCATCAGGCACGCGCGCCGGTGAGCGGCGGCGATCGCTGCCACGGGACGAGAAGGATCTGTTGTCGGGGGGGCGGGGCGAAGAGACGGTGTCGTCTCTCCGCCCCCGGGACAATCAGTCGAGCGGTGCGCCGAGGACTTCCTTCGGGTTCCGGAAGCTCTTGCCCGTGAACCGCAAGACGGTGGCGCGATCGACGAGGCGGTCGACAGTGGCGATGGACTCGGCCTCCGAAGGGAAGAAGCTGGCCCACTTCGAGAAGCCGGTGTTGGCGGTGACGATTGTGGAGCTGACGCCGTGTCGTGCGGAAACGACACGAAAGAGGTAGGTGGCCATCTGGCGATCGAAGCCCTCGTAGCCCAGCTCGTCCAGGACGACGAGCGAGGGCTTGGTGTAGCGGCGCAGGGCGCGCTTGAAGGTGCCGTCGGCGAGCGAGGCGTGGATGTCCTCGAGCATCTCTGAAGTGATCGTGAAGAGGGTCGAATACCCGCGGAGACAGGCGGCGTGTGCGATGGCCTTGGCGATGCGTGTCTTGCCCAGGCCGGGCCGGCCGACGCAGATGATGTTCCGCTTCTCGTCGAGGAAGCGGCAGTTGAGGAGCTCCTTGACGACACGAGGCTCGAGTTGGGGTCGGGCCGCGAAGTCGAAGCTGTCAATGCCCTCGACGGTTCCGATGCGCGAGCGCTTGAGGCCGCGCGTGAGCTTGCGTTCCTGGCGGGCCGCCCACTCAGTGCTCAGCAGGCGGAGAGCGAAGTCGGTATAGGACGGGCTGGCTTGTTCGGCGTGGGCGAGCAAATCGCCCAGAGCGTCGCGCAGTGCGGTCAGATCGAGTTCTTCGGCCATGCGCATCAGGTCGTCGGGCGAGGGCGGGTCCGGGGGGTCACGCCTCTTCATCGCTGTCCTCCTGGGAGACGGTCTCTTGCGCAGAGGAGTGGTTCGGGTCCGAGGACGTCTGGGACGGCGTGGTGGTATCGAGGTGGCCGTATTGATCGAGCGAGCCGGGATCGACTTCCCCCAGGGTGGCGCGGGCGCGAGTGGCCGCATCGACGGGGAGTGGCGGCTCGGCGGGCAGCGGATCGATGCGATCGAGGATGCGGCCGACGGCCTGGGCGCTGTAGCGGCGGTAGTCCTGGGCGCGGGTGGCGGCGGCCAGGAAGTGCGCGTCGCCGTGGGTTTCGGCGAGCCGCCACAGGGCCTTGAGGTGGATGTGCGCAAGCGACTTCATGCGCACGGTGATGCCCTCGACCAGAGGTGCCAGGGACGGGAAGCGCTTGAGGAGGGCCTGGTCCAGCGCGGATGCGCCGGAACCTCCCTCGCCGCCCCCACCACGAGGGCCATGGGGCAGGCCCAGATAATGAGTGGGGTCGATCTGAAGCTTGCCCTTGTCCTCGTCGGCGACGTAGCGGCGGGACAAGGCGACACGTCCCTGGCGGTCGAGGACCTCGAAGTGCTCGGCGTAGAGCCGGACGGCGACGGAGCGGCCGGCGAGGTGATGGGGGACGGTGTAGAGGGTCCCTGCGATCGAGACGGTGGCATCGGGGCCGACCTGGCGCATGGAGTCCTCGTGGACGCCGAAGCGGGCCTCGGGGAGTCGTACCAGGAAGTCACGCTCGGCCAGCCAAGCCTCGGCGGGGACGCGGCGGGTGGTGCCGTGGACGCGACGGTTGGCGATGGTTGTGGTCCAGGTCTCCGCGCGGGCGTTGAGATCCTCGAAGCTCGCGAACGAGGATCCGCGCAGGAGGTCTTTTTCTAGGAAGTCAAAAACCCTTTCGTCCTTACCCTTCCGATCGGGATGCCGCACGCGGCATGCAAAGGGCTCGAAGGCATAGTGGCGTGCGAAGTCGAGCAGTCGGGGATGCCAGAGGACGGTCCGGTTCCTCCCGACGCGTCCGAGGACGACGGTGGCCATGTTGTCGAAGACCAGACGGAGGGCGACACCGCCCATGTCTTCGAAGGCCCGGGCGAGTCCCTCGAGCAGCGTGGACTGGCGCTCATTGCGGTAGAAGCGCAGGTGCAGGTAGCGCGAGTACGCGAGCACGCAGCCCAGGGCGTGCACGCAGCAGAGCACGCCCGCGATCATCACGGTGAAGATCGACCAGTCGACCTGCAGTTCCTCACCGGGCGGTGTCTCGAAGCGCCGCTTGGCCACCCCCGGTGCGGGCGTGCCCGGCAGGGTACGGACGTAGTCGGCGAGGATGGTGCGGCTGCCCTGGTAGCCCTGCTCACGGATCTCCCGCAGGACGCGTGTGAGGGTGAGCCTCTGAGCGACCTTCTCGCGAACGGTCTCGCGGAAGGGGTCGAGCTTGCTCGCCCGGTTGGTGGTTGCGGGGCCAGGGGGCGCAATCGTTACTCCTTCCTCCTCCAGGACTCGGCGGACCGTCTTGCGGTCGTGGCCCACCGCGCAGGTCGTCCTCCGTATCGACCCACAGCGTTGGTACAGCTCGAGGATCTGCTGCCGCTCCTGGGGACTGAGCGTTCGCGAAGTCGGCGGCGGTTCGCTCGGGGGCACCGTCTCTTCCGGGGTCGGCTCCGCCTGCGGCGGGCTCTCTTCGTTCGGCATCGGGATCTTGTGGTTCTTGTCGTTCATCGTCTTCTTCCTCCTGTGTGTCGCCGGTTAATGCCGCCCTTGTGGGGACAGCGATGGCTTGTGCGGTTCGGGTCAGCAGATCGAGCGCAGCCCGGTGCTGGCTTTCGAGGCGCCGGCGTTCGGCCGGGGAGAGCCCCTCGGGTGGGATTTCGAACGAGGCCAGATCGTGCAGGGTCTGCGTGATGCGGCGGAGACGTTCCTCGAGTCGGACGCAGAGGGGCCCGAGGGTGGGGCGAGGCGGGTCGGGGCGTACGCTGTGGAGTGGCTGAGCCAGCAGCCCGGCGCGCTCGCTCGGGGTGGCGGAGCGGAAGGTCGAGATCAGGGCCAGGCTCTCCTGCGTGCTCAGACCGTCTCGTTCCGCGGCGTGCTGGAGCGCTTCCTGCTCCTTGTGGGGCAAAGCGCAAAGCGCGTAGGCGACGGAGGGGCCGATCTGGCCGTGGTCGAGCTGGCCCTGGAGGATCGGTGCCAAGCGCCGCACCAGGAGGCGCCGTCGTGAGACCCAGGCGGGCCGGCGGCCGATTCGCCGTGCCACGGCCTTCTCGCTCAGGTTGTCCTCCGAGACGAGCGAGTCGACCACGCGGGCCTCGTCCATGGCCGTCGTGCGGCGCGGAGGCGCATTGGCGCGCAGGAGCAGGAGCTTGTGCTCGAGCGAGGAAGAGGTCTGCTCGACAAGGACGGGGACCTGACGCTGGCCCGCCGTCATCCAGTGCGCCAGGCGCTTGAAGCCGTCCACGACTTCGAAGCAGCCGTCCTCCCGCGCCGCGACCCGCAGCGGCATCTCGGCGAGGATGGGTGCGCCTTGCGGCGGCGGCGCTGCGCTCGAGCGCAGCGTGGCCAGACTCGTGCGCAGGCTCTCCACGTCGAGCCAGCGCACATCCGGCACGCCGTTGGCCTCGTCCACCTCGGCACTCACGGCTGGCGGTGGTGAGCCAGCACGCGCAGGCGCGTGCGCTGCTCGAAGGTCTCGTGTCCCAGGCGCAGCTCGAGCCCGCGCCCGACGAGTTGGCCGAGATCGACTTCGTCCCCCTCACCGGGCACCAGGCCGCAGGCCCGGCACAGCGAGAACAACCGTCGCTGGCCAATGGCTACCGCGCGAGGGTTCAGGCAGGAGACCACGAAGTACTCGCTGACCCGGTCCCAGGCCGGGTCCACGTCGAGCACGTCGTAGACAACCTGGATCGTGGCGTTGCCACGCTCCGAGACGCGCTCTTTCACGGAGTGGACGAAGGCGGGGTAGGCGCCTTCGTCGGGGATCACGGCCTCGATCGAGTGCTGATCGAAGCGGACGATGGGGCCGGGCATCGCGTTCCTCCTCCAGGCGGCGCGCTCTTGACAAGTGGCGTCGCACCCAGCCTCAGGGTGACGCAGCCCGGATCTCGTCTTGCCCGACCGGTGGGGGAACTCTCTGCCGATCCTTCGGCCGCTCAGCGACTTGACGGGCGATCTCGTCTTGCGCGGCCCGCAGGACTACTTTCGCTGCTGTCGCAATGAAATCAGTGACTTGGACCCCGATCTCGTCTTGCGCGAGATCCCAGGGAACTTCGCCCAAACGGTCGTTCACCCGCAGCGGCGGAGGGCGCCGCGGACGCTCACCGCCTAGCTTCGAGGGCTTCGCGGCCTCACGCGCCACCTCAAAGCGGGCGCTGAGTCGTCGTTCCCGGAAATAGTCGGGATTGCGCCGCCGCCACGCGGCCTGCGTCTTCTTCCGGAGCTTCGCACGGCACTCGCCGCCGCAGGCGCGCTGGCGCGCCCCTACGCGACCATCAGGCCGGAACCACCGATGACAGATGCAGCACGGTCGAGTCTTCCACACCCCCAATGATCGAACCTGGGTGGGGGCCACCTCCCGGCAACGGCATCAAGTGGACCACCGGCATTGAAGATGAGCCGCTCTTCGTCGCCGAAGTGGTACCGGACATAGCCCAGCAGGCCCTGGAGGAGCGCCGCGACGGCCTCCTTGGCCTTCTTTTGCGTGATCGCCTCGTAGTAGTCGTTGATCAAAGCAAAGAGCTTCTTGTGCTGATCGTCCATGTCCTTTACGCCGACGCCGTACGT
>JACQZL010000197.1:4792-7199 GCA_016213865.1 Candidatus Rifleibacteriota bacterium | reverse complement strand
GATGCAAAAGTCCGCTGTCAAATGCCATCAAAAACGCCTCATCCTGCAACCGCGTTGCATATGCCCGCACTTTTTCATCTGGCATATCCGCCGAAAAGAATTCCCGTTTGGCTTTTTCCGGTGTGTCCACAATCGGATACAGGCTCAGTGTGCCGAATGCGCGCAGCATCATCAGCGGATGCCGAATCGTTTGCCGCAGCGTGAAGGGCAGCGAACTGACGACCTACACTTTCGCGGTCACCGTGCCCCTGACGGCGACCTCGGGCACCTACACGGTCGGCGTCGCGAGCCGGGTCAGAGCGTACGACCAGAACAGCCTGGCCACTCTCGTGGTCACCGAGGCGACCGTCCAGCCCACGCTCACGCTGCAGAGGCGGGCGGCGTTGCTGGTCACGGCGATGACCTTCGGCCGCCAGCCGCAGATGACCCTGACCCAGGGGCAGCTCAGCACGGTCAGCTTCAGCGTGACCAACACCGGTCAGGCGGTTGCACGACTGACCGGCGCTCAACTCCTTCAGGACAGGCCGCTGCTCAATTCGGCCGTGCTGCCGCTGGCCGAGTACCTCCGGGGCGGCACCAGCCGCACCTTCCTCTTCAACGTGTCGGCCTCGACCGTCCAGACGGGCGTGGTCAAGGTCAACGGCTCGGCAGCGGGGGCGGACTCCAACAGCTCTCTCTCCGTGCCCCTCACCCACGCGGCGACCCTGACCTTGACCGTGCAGAAGGCAGCGTCTCTCGTGCTCGAGGCACTCCGGCCCGCGCGTACCTCGGTCTCCCTCGGGCAGACAATCCCGGTCACGGTGTCGCTCAAGAACACCGGGGAGGCGACCATGACCATGACCGTGAGCAACGCCTCGATCGTCTGCCTGCCCTCCTCGAAGGTCAACCTCGCGACGGTCCCCGGCCCTGCCTTCAAGCTGGGCGGCGGCAAGGGGTCCGGCGGCAACGTCGTCGTCAACCTCACCGCGACCGGGCAAGGGCCGGTGCAGTTGACGTCGGCCGTCGTGCAGGCGATCGAAGACAACACGGGCCGTTCGCTGCCGCTGCTCAACGGGATGTCCCCGGTGACGGTGACCATTCAGGACCCGGCCGGCGTTCAGATCCTCTCGGCGCGGGCTCCGAGGTATGTCTCGCAGGGGCAGAGCTTCGGAGTGACCGTCACGATGAAGAACACGGGCGAGGCGTCGCTGCGGCTGACCACCGTCGGCATCCGGTTCGACGACATGCAGACCCTGACCCCGCGCCTCACGGGCGCGCTGCCGGCCCCCATCCCGTCGTACAGCACCGCGCCGGTCCGATTCACGGTCCAGGTGCCTCGGAACGTGCTGGGGAACGCGCACCTGCGGGTCGACGCGTCCGGCGTGGACAACAACACCGGGACCCCCGATCTGGACGCGCTCCCACTGTTCCCGGCGGCGACCGTAACAGTCCAGACGACTCCCGGTTTGCAGGTCGACCAGGTGCGGCTGCCACCGAACCGGACGTGCAGCCAGGGTCGGACGTTCCCGCTGACCGTGGTGCTGGAGAACAACGGTCAGGCGACGGCGGTGATCCGTTCGGTGACCTTGACCTGGTCCCGGCCCGGCCTCACGACGTCCGCCGCGGCGGGCAATGTCACCACGGTGGGCGGCGGGCTGACACGGACTTACCGGATGAACACGCTCGTGTCGGCCAGCGCCGCGACGGGGCCGACGACGTGCTACGTGGCGGTGGACGCCTACGACCTCAACAGTGGCCAGTCGCTGCCGCTCACCACGTACTCGGAGCTGAACCCGATGGTGGTCCAGACGCCGGCGCAGCTCTCGATCGAGGGCTGGGGAGGACCGGCCGCAGTCAGCCGCGAGCAGACGTTCGAGGTGACGGTGGGCGTGCGGGACGTGGGCGGCGCGATGGCCCACGTCCGCAGCGCCGTGTTGCAGTGGTCGAGCGGCCCGGTCACGGCCGTGCTCACCAGCCCCGTCCTGCCGAAGGACCTCTCGCCGACCGCACCCGCCGCGACGGTGCTCCGGTTCTCGTGCAGGGCCGACTCGAACGCCGCCCTGGGGCTGACGACCGCCGATGTCACCGTCACGGCCAACGACCTCAACGACCCCACTCTGGACATCACACTGGTCAAACGCAACGTGGGGACGACGCGCATCCAGACCAAGGGCGAGCTGCGGCTGGACAGCCTCTCGACGCCCACGACGATGACCCAGGGACAATCGAAGGTCGTGGACCTGGTGGTGACGAACACCGGCGAGGCCCACGTCAAGAACGTCCTCCTGCCCAGCCTGATCGCAGACGGCGCGGCTTTCACGTGGTCCCGGGTGGCCACCAATCCGACCAGTGTCCCGGGCCTGCTGTCGCGAACCTTCAAGTTCAACTTCGCCGTCAACGGAGGGGCCACGGCTGGGCCCTATGCGAT
>JACQZL010000197.1:0-4671 GCA_016213865.1 Candidatus Rifleibacteriota bacterium | reverse complement strand
CTATGCTATCGGCGCGGCCGTGTCCGGCAAGGACGCCAACAGCAACGCGACCGTATCGATCGGCACTAACACCTTGACGCAGGTGACCGTCCAGCGTCCGCCGAACCTGTCCGTGGGCGAGCTGATCAGCCCGCCTCAGCACGTCTCGCGGGGCCAGACCCTCCAGTTGCGGCTCCCCGTCACCAACCTGGTCGACTGCGCGACCGCCCAGTTCCAGGCCCCGCGGCTCGAGGCCTACTCGGGAGGCGTGACGGCCACGACCACGGCTCCGACGCCCGCAACCCTCGCCGGCGGCGCACCGACCCAGCTCGTCTTCGCCACCCTCATCGGCTCGACCGCGAAACTGGGGTCGGCCTTCCTTCGCGCCGTCGTGCCGTACAACGACACCAACACCCAGACCGCCGGGCCGCAGGTCGTCAGGGACCCTGTCGGCAACCTCGACATCCAGCAGCCCGCCGAGCTCACGCTGTCCAGGTCGCTGAGCCGGGACACGATCTCGCAGGGTCAGGCGTTGCGAGCGCTGGTCTTCGTCAAGAACGACTCGGGTGCAGCCGGCGCCGCCGTCACGAACACCGTGGTCACGTTCAGCCAGTCCGACGGCACGTTCCTCGTCGTGCCGACGAACCCGTCCCCGACCATCCCGGGAGGTCAGACGGGCACGGCAGTCCTGGACATCACCAGTACCAGCGGCACGGGCTCCCTGGGGACCAAGACCGTCACGGTCAACGTCAGGGCCAACGAGGGCAACTACGGGACGCCCATCGCCGCCACGACCAAGTCCATAACCCTTTCGTTTACCGTTCAGAAGCACCCGGCCCCGACCATGGACGCGCCGTACTTGCCCGCAACCGTCAGCCGCGGAGAGGTCCTGGTCCCCGTCTACCTGCGGATCCGCAATCCGACCACCAGCGGTGCCAAGGTGAGAGTGACGACTGTGACCCTGCAGTTTCTCTCGGGTGGAACGATGGACGACTCGGCACGGTACCAGCAGACGATCGTCTCGGCGATGCCCGTCGAGATCGAGGCCGGCGCCACGACGACCGTGGAGCTCGCCCTCAACGTCTCGGAGTTGGCGCAACTCGGGTTCTCGCTGGTGAAGGCCACGGCGACGGCGGTCGACGCCAACGACGGCTCCGCCGTCACGGTCACTCCGCTCTCCGATGGAGCGACCAACGTGGCCGTGGGGCGCCCTGTCTTGCGGATTGCCGGCCCGGACAACCGCCTGCCAGGGGTGTTCCCGGCCCGGACGAACATCTCCACGGGCCAAACCGTGAGGTTCAGGCTCGAGGTCAAGAACTTCGGAACCGAGGAGGCGCGCTTCGGCGCGGCCCCGGCGCTGGGACTGTACGCGGGCCTGGTCGACAAGTCGTCGGAGTACCGGCGCCTGCTCGTCTCGGGCGCCAATGCCGTCATCGGCAAGGCCAGCACCGGCAAGACCTCCGGGGCGACGATCCTGTTCGACGTCACGCCGGACATCACGGCCACAGCGCTCGGCCTCATCGAGGTCAGCGCCACGGTCCCCGCCACCTCGGCCGTCGACGCCAGCGACGTGTCGACGTCCGTCATTCCGCCGGTCGACGCGGGCACTTTCCTGCTCGAGCAGCGCGTCTTTGCGAGCGCCGGCGACGTCTACTTCGATCCGAACCTGCCGGGCGGCGTGGATCGGGCCAGCAGCACGACGACAGGAGACCTCCAGTTCAGCCGCGTCCCGGTTCGGGTCCGGATCAACAACAACAACGGGCTCAACGGGGCGACCATGAACGTGTCGGCCGTGAGCCTCCAGTTCTCGACCGGGACGGGCACGATCGGCACCGAGTACGACATCTCGCCCACGACGGTCGCCCCGTTCACGGTTCCCGGCCAAGGCTCGCAGACGGTCACGTTTCAGGTGGCCGCCAAGCCGGCGGCCCAGAAGTTCAGGACGATCTGGCTGACGCCCCGGGCCACCGTCGCCGACGCCAACACGCTCGCGCCGACAGTCGTCAACGGCCTGCTGCAGTCGTGGGTCGTGAGAGAGAAGTCGCACAAAGTAGTCGGCCAGCCGGACTTCGCCTCGTTGGTGACGGCTCCGCCGACGGAGGCGCGTCTCAACTCGCCTCTGGGGTGCACCGTCGACGGAACCCGGCTGATCGTGGCCGACACGCAGAACAGCCGCGTCTTGGTCTTCAACGACTACCGAAGCCTGCCGGCCGGTGGGGGCCACGCCGACGTCGTCCTCGGCCACTCGAGCTTCACGTCGGGAGACGTCAATGACAACCTGGCCCCGAGCGCCGGGACGCTCAACGCCCCCGGAGGCGTCGCGGTCACGGGCAATCGCTTGATCGTGGTCGACAGCGGCAACAACCGCGTCCTGATCTACAACAACTACACCGCCCTGCCCGCAACGGGAGGCCAGGCCAGCGTGGTGCTCGGGCAGCCGAACTTCCAGAGCACCGTGGCCGACTGGACCGGAGTGCCCTCGGCACTGGGATTGGACAACCCGCGCGGCGTGGTCGTCATCCAAAACAAGCTGCTCGTCTCGGACAGGGGCAACAGCCGGATCCTGGTCTGGGACCCCGTCCCACTGACCACGACGGGCGCCGGCCTGGTCATTGGCCAGCACGACTTCACGGGCCAGGCCATCAACCGCACCGGCACCGGCGACCCCACGGCCCTCAGCCTGGCGCTCCCGACCGGTCTGGGGACCGACGGCATCCGTCTGTTCGTGGCCGACACCGGGAACGAACGGGTCCTCGCTTTCTTCGCCGTGCCAGGTGCCGTCGACACTCCGGCCAGCGGCGTCCTCGGCCAGATCGACCTCCAGTCCGGCGCCGGCTCTCGCGCGACCACCGAGGGAACGCTGAAGGCGCCGACCGCCGTCGCTGCGGGAGGGACCCGGCTGTTCGTCGCGGACTCGGACAACAACCGGGTGGTCGTCTACAACAACCCACCGCAGGTCCTGTGGACGAACGGCCCCGCCTACGTCGACATGGTGGGGCAGGCCTACGGGACCGACAAGGACCCGAACAACACGGTCTCAGGCGTGCGCGACGCCTTCTCGATGTCGTCACCCAGCTCGGTGGCAACGACCTCGCTGGCAAGCTCGGGGCGGATATGGATCCTCGACAAGGACAACTCGCGGCTCATGCTCGTGCCGGTACCGTGAGAGTGGACCGGATCTCGGCGATCGGTCGCGGAGGGCAGAACCGGGGCGATCCGTATCGGCGATGGACGCAAGGCCCCTCGGGCCTCCGGCTTCACGGATACGGGAACTGCTCGCAGTAAGAGAGCCCCATGACCTCAGGCTTGCCGCCGAGCCGGGCAACGCACTTCCCTTCCCAGTAGGTCGGCGCGGGATCGAGCGCATGTCCCGGCATCTCCTGATCGTCGAGACGCGCGCGTATCTCGAGGGGCCGTCCGTCCGGCAGCTTCAAGCGAAAGTGGGTCACGTAGCGGTAGCCGGTAACGGGGCTCTTCCAGAACGCCAATCGCTCGATGCCGATGGAGCGCCAGCTCGTGAGCTGGCCGGAGGCCTCCGTCCTGTTGATGAACTGGGCCTTCTGCCGCTTTCCCTGGCGGAAGCTGAAGATGTTGAGGTCGCTTCCGTCCCGGAGCTGCACTGCGAACCAATCCCAGCCGACGCCGATGGTGACGAAGTTGCCCCACTGGTGGTCCATCCAGGAAACCCCGGCCACTCGGAAGCGTTTGCCGTCCAGGACCAGGTGCCCTTCGGTCTGCAGCCGCGTCAGCGAGTAGTAGTACGAGAAGGTCCCCTCGGGCATATCGATGAGCCCGTTCCCGTTGACCATCATCGGCTGCTTGACGAGCTGGAGCTGCAGGTCTAGCGCGGCATCGCCCGTGTCTCCGCGTGCCCGATAGAGAAAGTCGCCAATACGGGAGAGGGACTGCTTGTCGCCGTACGCCAGCTCGAGCTTGTCCCGCGGAATCCGGCACTGGAAGGGCGAGAAGTACTTTCGCAGCCGGTGGAACCTGCGTCCCTCGACGTCGGTCACGGCGATGTGGGCGAACGCAATGCCCGGCCTCACATGGAAGAAGCAGAGCTCGTAGCCGTACGGACGACCGGCGTCATCCTGCAAGTGGCCGTTTAGGTACCACCACTCCGCCAGACGCAAGTGAGCCCCCTCGTCCGCCGGTAAGGTCAGCGGCTGAACGGCCTGCACGCGTGGCCGCGCCGCCGAGGCCTTTCGGATCCGCTCGGTCAGAGCGGCCAAAGGGGTCCGAGCGCCGTCGCCGGTGCCCTGGAGGGCCGGCGAGCGACTGGCGAGCGAGCGCAAGACCCGGTTGGTCATACCGGTCCTCAGGACAGGGAGCTTGTCGTAGGCCCCCGCCTCGAGGAGAGACGCAAACTCGTCGGCCAGCGACAGGTCACGCTTGGCCAGGCCGTCATCCACCGCAGCGCTGCTACGGCTCAGGTAGCCGGTCGTCCCGGGAAACGGGATCCCGCCGGCGAACCCGGCTGTCGCAAGAGCCATCAGGAGCGTCGCAATCGTGCAGCACCGTCTCGTCATCGCAAACCTCTGTAGACAGAGTCGAGCGACGGCCGGCCGGGCCGTCACGGGCATGATCCTAACGAACGGACCCCCGGTTGGGAAGCCCCGAAAGGCGCCGGGGTGCGCTCGCGGAAGGTGGGGGTCCGCATCATTGCTGCCTCGAGTGAAAAGGTCTTGGTGG
>JACQZL010000196.1 GCA_016213865.1 Candidatus Rifleibacteriota bacterium | reverse complement strand
CGCTCGAAGGAGGCCCTTTGTGCCGCTCTTCGTGTCCTTCGTGCCTTCGTGGTTTGGTCTCCTCGTGCCTTCGCAGTGATGCGGCTTCCCATCTGTCTGCGTCGCCCCCCACCTAACATCCGGCCCCCGCGCGAGCTACCATGAGGCGGAGATGAACCGCCTTTCGGAGGACCCAGCCGTCCTGGCGCGTGAGCTAGGGCCGGAATTCGCGCGCAAGTACGAGATCCTGGGCGTGCTGGGGCGCGGAGGGATGGGCGTGGTGCTGCGGGCCCGACAAAAGGACCTGAAGCGACAGGTCGCGGTCAAGCTGATGCTCATCCCCGATCCGGACATGCGAGCCCGGTTCCAGCGGGAAGGCAGGCTGCTGGCCCGGCTTCGCCATCCGAACATCGTCAGCATCCTCGACACCGGCGAGGCCTGCGGGCACCCATATCTGGTCTTCGAGCTGGTCGAAGGGAACACCCTGCGCGACCGCCTCGACCGTGCGGGCCAGCTCGCCATCGAGGATGCCGTGCGCATGGTCTCGCAGGTCGCCGACGGCCTGGCGATGGCCCACGAGCAGGGGGTCCTCCACCGCGACGTGAAGTGCAACAACGTAATGTTGACTCCGTCGGGCGACGCCAAGCTGGCCGATTTCGGTCTGGCCCTGGCGCTCGATGCGGCCGAACGCATCACGAAATCGGGCATCTTCATGGGCACGCCGGAGTACACGGCACCCGAGGTCATCACGGGCCACGCCCCCGCGCCTGCGTCGGATCTCTACTCCCTGGGGATGGTGCTCTACGAGGCGGTCGCGGGCTCCACGTCCTTCGGCAACCTGCCACTCCAGGACCTGATGCGGGCCCATCTGGAGCGCGAGCCGATCCCACTCGCGAAGATCCGCCCCGACGTTCCACCCTGGCTCGACTCGGTGGTCCGCAGGCTGCTGGCCAAGGACCCCCGAAAGCGCTACCAGAGCGCGGCCCAGGTCGTGAAGGTCCTGGCCGACGGGCTGGCGGGCAAGCTCCCGGACCCGTCGGTGCCCGACCTGGCGACGGTGGGCCGCCTCCGTGCCGAAGAGGACCTGGACCAGACCGTGCGCAGCGGCTCGACGACGGCCCGAACGCGCCGGTCTCGCCACGCCAGGAGGAGGTTGACGATCGGGCTCGCGGCAGCTCTGGGTGCAGGCATCGGGTTCGTGCTGGTGCTGGCCCTCTACTTCGCCTTGCGCACCCGGGAGACGCCCACCGTTCTCGTCACCGACGTGCGGGTCGAACCGTCACTGCGTTCGGCGGTCATTCGCTGGCGGACGACCCCATCGGTCGAGTCCCAAGTCGAGCTGGCGCGCGACCCGAAGGGAGAGAACTGGAAGACGGTCAACGTGGTGGACCGCAAGCCGGCCGTGGACCATGAGGAGACCCTGGCGGACCTGGAGCCAGGCCGGGAGTACGCTGTCCGCGTCCGCACGGCCACCGGGGTCACCTCCCTTGCCTATCCGCTGGTGACGGGCACGACCGGCGAGCCGAGCTTCGAGGCGACGGCAACCCGCGCGAGGCTCGTCCTGGACACGACGGTACCGGTGCTCGGGTTCCTGGAAACGACGCATGGCCGGCTCCGGGAGGAGAGCACCGAACCCTCGAAGCAGCATCGTTTCGCGGTCAGCCTGCGCGACGCGATCCTCGGTCTGGACGCGCTGCGATTCGGCTATGAAGTTGCTCCCGGACAGGAAGCTCAGGTCTCGATAGGGAGTGTCCGCGGCCTGCCCAAGGCCCTCGCGGACTCGGTCGACACCGCCGCCATCGGGAAGGTGCTTCGCGAGCTCTATGGCCATCCCAAGGCGAGCGACGCCGAGCACCGGCGGATCCTCGACCAGGTGCGAGGCCTACCCTTCTTCAGGCATTGGCAGCAGTTCAGGGCCATCGCAAGGCCCTTCTTCGTCGAGCTCCCCTGGGTCAGCGACCCCTTGCGGCTGGAGGTCTTCAACTCCATCGCGTCGCTGGAGTGCTTCGATTCGGCCGCCCTCGACTTCCACGTGCCCCCCATCCTCGGGTACTGGCAAGTGGTGAAGCCGTTCGCGAGCAGCAACACCGGCGCGCAGCCGTTCCCCCCACGATTTCGGTGGAAGACGGACTTCACCAAGCACGACGGGACCTGGGTCCCCGAGGGCGACGACGAGGACACGCGCCGCATCCGGCTGGGCACGGCGCCCTTTGCGGCGGTCATGCACGACCGCCACGTCTTCACGCTCCAGATCCCCTCGTCCGAGCTCGACCAGGCCCGGGAGGTGGCCGTTCACACTCCAGGTCCCGGCCGCCGAGTACGAGAAGGCCCGCGAGGTCGCGATCGTCCTCAGGGTGGCGCACCTCGTCCGGCGCCACTACTTCCAGATCGTCGTCAACGACGGACCGCGACTGGTCTTTCGGTCGCCGCAGGGGTGGACCCTCGAGGTCCTCCCCCAGGATCGGATCGTCTGCGTGACCCTGCCGCGTCGACTCTTGCGGCGGGGTGCCAACAGCCTGGAGGTCACGCTCCGGACCAGCTACGGCGTCGCGCCCGCCACGGCGATCGACGTCGACGGACTGGAAGCGATCGCCCGATAGCGAGCGTCGCGCCCGGCCGGCGCGGCTCGAGGCAGAGCCTCGTTAGCCCCCGCCCAGCTTCGCCAGGATGGCCTTGAGCCCATCGTACAGGTCCTTGAACTTGATGATGCCCAGCATGAAGCCGACCAGCACGACCAGGGGGATGGCGATCAGGCTGACCTCGAAGGCGGCCTTGCCGACCTCTTTGAGGAAGACATCCTTGCGCTCGATCTTGAGGAACTCGATCCCGGCCTGCAGGAAGCGCTTCTCGCCGTCCTCGGGCTTCTCGAGGAGGTAGTCCATCGCGTTCTCGCGGTCGGCCTGGGCGTTGTCGACGAAGAGGAAGTTCTCGCCGATCTTGACCTTGTCGCCGGCGTTGAGCACCGAGCTCTTGACGGCCTTGTTGTTGACGAACGTGCCGTTCTTGCTCTCGAGGTCCGTGAGCACGAACCCCTTGACCGTGCGCTCGATGGTAGCGTGGTTGCGAGAGACGTGACTGCCCGGCAGGACCAGGTGATTGTCGCTGGAGCGGCCGATGGTCGTGATCCGGTCTTTGATCCGGAACTCCGTCGCCTCGGAGTCGCGATTGACGACGATGAGCTTGATCACGCCCGCCTCCTCCCGGACAGGTGGAGCATACGCCCGGTCGAGGTACCGTAGGTTGCCGGCTCGCAGGACTTCTGGCATTGCAGTCGAAGGCCCGGCGCCATCGCCAGGTGGCCGGTGCCTCCACTGTCCCCTATCGGTAATCGGATGCCCATGCGTTAAGCGTCGGAGAGGACGTACATCGTCTCCTGTCCAGATTATGCCCTTGCCTGGCCGGTAGCGCAACGCGAAAAGGTACCAACTTTCCGGCCCTCCGGTGCATCCTTCATGGTGACGCACCGTCCGCCGGCCGTCGATCGACGAGGTCACCTCCATGAACAAGCTCCTGTCCCTGCTCCTCACCTTGGCGCTCTGCGGCCTGGCCGGATGCGGCGAGCAGGACGGGGTCACGGTGACGGTCATCCCGGCGGGCCAGCAAGTGCAAGGGCAGCAGTCCAGCTCTTCGCCCATACGCGTCGTCCTGCGCAGGCGTTTGCCTCCTGCCCCGGGTCCGACCGGCAGTCCCACCGGTCAGGTCCCCAACCTGGGCACCTTGCAGCCCGGCCAGCCCGCGCCCCCGCCCAACGTCCGCATCGGCCAGCCTCCGGCCGCGCCCGTCTCGTTCGAGACCGATCAGGCAGAGCTCGCCCGGCGCTACAACCTCGACGTCAGGGGTTCCGACGCGGTGGGCGATTACCTGGCGATGGCGCTACAGTCGGTCCAGTTCTACCAGACTCGCCAGCACAAGCTGACCCTGGTGATCCAGCGCGACCCAAGCATGTACCCGGTCGCCGGCCTCTGGTCGTCCAACGGCCGCACCGCGAAGATCAACATCTTCCAACCCCAGTTGGCCCACGTCTCGGCACATGAGTTCGCCCACGACTTGACCATGCTGGTCGACCGCCCCGCCGGCCAACGTCTGGAGGCGACCCTCCGCGCCAACAAGAACAACCCGGCCGTCTTCCCCTCGAGCTACGCCCGCAGCGCCGTCGAGGAGGCCATGGCGGAGGCCCTCTCTTTCTGGGCCGAGAAGGTGGGCGCTCCCGCCCGGGGAGCGAACTACAACCCGCCCGCGGCGGTCGTCGCCGACCTGCAGCCCTTCCTGGACGCGCGGCTGCGCAACCGCTGAGCGGATGGGACGGCGGCCTCTCGAGGAGCGCCCGGCGGCAGGCTTTGGTCTGCCGCTCCTCTTGGTCCTCTGCATCCTGCTGATCCTGGGCACCGTCGGTTTCCACCAGCTCTTCTGGGCGTCCCATGTCACGGCCGGGGCCAGCCGTGGAGCCTGGGGCGAGCTCGCCCTGCGCGCCGCCGAATCGGCAGTCGAAGAGCTGAAGCACCGAGTGGAGCTGGACGCGAGCGATCCCGAACGCCGCCTCTTCCACGAGCTGCGACAGGACGTCCCGGCCGGAGCCGACGGGAGCTTCGAGGTCGCGGATTCCGCCCGGCTCGACGTCCTTCCGGCGCTCCTGGCCGAAGAGGTGACCCCTGAGATGTCGCTGGAGAAGTGCTCTGCGTCGGTCGCCTATCAGATTCCGTTCGAGGACTTGCCGTTCGAACGCTTCGGGATGATGCGCTACAGCGCCCGGGTCGCGGCTTCGGGTCCGGGAGTGTCCTGGGTCGTCCGAGACCTCGAGATCGCTCAGGGGTTCAAGGTCGTCCTCGCTTCGGTGCCGCGACCGTTCGACCAGGCGGCCGTCTACGTCGGGGACGCCTGGTCGGCCGTCGATCTGGCGCAGGTCAACCGGCTTCGCGACCGCCACGTCCAGATGGCGACCGCGCAGCTCGTCGACCTGGAACGAGCGGCCGCTTTGGCTCCGCCACCGCTGCAGTCACGGTATGCCGAAGCCCGCAGCTCGGTCTCCTCGGTGCCGGAGGTGGCCGCGCGCGTCCCGCGCCTCGCCGAGTCCAAGCCCGCCATGCTCCTGGCCGTCGGCGTCGGAGGCCAGGAGTACCCGCTGGACGGCCTGGCGCTGGACCGCAAGCTCGCAGCCCAGGAGGCCCTGGTCCGCCCGCTCGTCGAGAGGCCGCCGCCGCGCTGGCGACGGTCCAGTCCGATCCGGCGAACGTCACGGCCCACGAGGCCTTCCTGGCCGCGCTCACCGATTCGCTCGAGGGGACGCAGCAGCTCCTCAACCGTGTGTGGGCGTACGGCGCCTCGTACCGGATCCTCGACGATGCCGCCCCCGAGTACGCGGCCATTGCTTCCCAGCACGCACGTCTCGGCCTGACTCACTGGCGCCGCGTCGCGGCCTGGGTCGTCGAGGAGGCCGGTGGGCAGAGCGTCCAGGCGCGCTTCGACGCGCTGGTGCACAGGTTGGGGGTGGTCAATGGGGTGGTCCTGGTCGAGCCCGGCGCCGCTCCGTTCGTTCTGCGCGGCAATCTCCCTGGCAAGTTGGTCGTGGCCGTTCACGGAGGCAGGTTGATCCTGGACGGCACCAACCTGAACGACCGCCCCTCCGACCTGCTCACCGTCGTGGCCCTCGGCTCCCACGTGGAGGTGCAGGGAGAGGTCCACGCGAGCCTGGTGTTGGCCTCGCTGCCGGCCGGCGATCGCTCGGGGCCGCCCGATCCGGTGGTGAGCTTCACGGCAGATGCCGTGCTGCGCGGTGGCCTGGTGGCCGAGCGGCTGGGCCCGGGCAGCGTCCTTGCGGGTTCGCTCCTGCGTGAGGAGAAGTGCGCCAGCGGCACGGCCGGGGCCGGCGCGCTGGCCGATCGGTATGTGGTCCTCTTCAGCCCCACTACGGTGTACAGGAGGGTGGTGAACAGGTGAGAGACGGTTTCAGTTTGGTCGAGATCCTGCTTGCCGTGCTGGTCCTCGCACTGGCGTGCGTGCCGGTCCTGATGCTGTTTCCGTCGGGAGCGCGGCGAACGGCTTTCGGCGATGCGCAGCTCCGGGCCCACCTCCGGGCGGAGGCCTTGTTGAGCCAGTCGGTGGACATGGCGATCCGGACAGGGTTCCGCAATCTGCCGATCGGACAGGGCGTGCCGGTGACAGGGGGGGCAGCCGGGAGCGAAGCGGTCCGCTTCGAGGGCGTCCCCGGCTACCCTGGGCTCTGGAAGGTCACCTCGCAGGTGGAGTGGCGGCTGCCGACCGATCCGCCGGACCTCAGCCATACCTGCACGGTGCGATCGCTGGTTCACAAACCCGAACTGGGCTTGACGGGAGACTGGGCGCTCCGATGAAAGACCGGAGCTCGGGACTCGGACCCCGACACCCGCCGAGCGCAGCGGGAGCGACGCAGAGAAACGGGAAGGCGCTTGGCCACGTTGCCCCGCAAAGCGCTGCAGCGCGGGCCCCCTTCGACAAGCTCAGGACATGCTTGCGGCCCGCTCGGGTCGAGTCGCCGCTCCACAAGCGGGGGACAAGCCCCCGCGCTACAAACCGGAAGAGCAACCACCGGTCGTCTTCCCCTGAGTTGGCGCCGCTCCCGAGTGTTGCTGGCCCGGCGTCGCTCAGTCCTGTATTCGGAGGATGCCGGCTGTTCCCGGCAGGGCACGGCGAATCGAGCCGCCGTCGAGGCGACAGGTCGAGCCGCGAGGCCGGCTTCTCTCTGGTCGAGATGCTGGTCGTCGCCTTGCTGGCAACGGTCGTCCTCGGCGGGGCGTGGTTCCTCTTCCTCTCGGGGTCGCGTCAGAGTGCCCGGCTCGATTCCGACCTCCGGCGCGTGCAATCGGTGGTCCTGGTGCTGGAGGTCCTGGCCGACGACGTGGCCCAGGCGGTCATCGTCCCTGGCGACGGCCAGGCAGGAAATGTCGCCGGTGGCCCGCAGCTCACGCTCTTCCGGTTCGCAGACTACCGGCTCGACCTGCAGGCGGCCGAACGCGATCCCGAGACAGCCGGAGCGATCCGCACCGAGCAAGTCACCTACCGATTCGACGCTCCTTCGGGGAGACTCTCGCGAAACGGCCAGAGGTTGGGCTCCGAGGCCTTCGCGGACGTCAGGTTCCAACCGCCGGACACGTTCGTGCCGGGGGTACAGGTGACCCTGACGGCCCGGGCAACCGGACAGGCGGGAGGCACGCCCTACACGATCTTGCTGCCTGTCCCGAGTCAGGGCCGCGAGTCGGTCTTCCCGGGATGGCAGGAGAACTTCTTCGACTTGATCCCCGTGGTGGAGTAGGTGTCAGGTGTCAGGTGTTA
>JACQZL010000195.1 GCA_016213865.1 Candidatus Rifleibacteriota bacterium | reverse complement strand
AACGCGCTCTTCAAGCAGCAAGGCGCGACCTTGACCGCGGCCTCGCTCTTCTACCTGACAGGCAGTCTGGGAGCGCTGGCGCTGATCTTCCCGTTGGCCGTGCCCAACCGGCTGGCCCTGTTCGCGGTCACGGCCCTGCTGGTCCACTTCGTCCTCGAGAAGGCTGCGCAGCGGCTGGAGTACTACGATCAGGCAACGCTCCTGTCGGCCGGGCCGGGCCTGCGCTTCGGCGAGGCGTTCATCATCTTCGACGCCTACATCTGCCTCTATCTGCTTACCAACGTCGCAATCGCGCTCACGACGGGGATGGGCGCGGCAGCCCAGGGGGTCCTTGGGATGGCCGCCCTGCTGGGCAGCCAGCTCGCCCTCGCTCTCGCCACGGCCGGGTACCTCGGGGCCAAGGGCTACTCGATCGGCGCAGCCTGGCAAGGCCGGGGTTGGCGGGCGCCGCGCCTGGCCGTGACCTTCGGGCTGGGAGCGGTGCTGGTCTGGGGCTTCGTCCAGTCGAGCCAGGCCCGCTCGGGCATCGCCACGCTGGAGGGGCTGCTCGGTTCGAAGGCGGCGGTCCTGGGGTTCCTGTGGCTCTTCGCGGCGCTGGTCTCGGGGCCCATCTGCGAAGAGATCTTCTTTCGGGGGCTGCTCTACCGGTCGGCGGTCGCCTCGAGCGGCCGGCCGCTCGCGGGGCTGCTCGTCTCGAGCCTGTTCTTCGCCATTCCTCATTACTTCCTGGCAGGGCAGTTCTGGCCCTCGCTGGCACTGGGCCTGCTCTGTGGGGGAGTGTTCGCCCTGGGGGGCGGCCTGCGGGCGTCGATCCTGGCGCACTCGGGATTCAACACGGCCTCTCTCTTCCTGGCGTTCTCGTCGCCGTGGGCGCGGGTGGCCGTTGGTGCCCTGGCCGCGCTTCTGGCCTACGCTGTTCATAGATTGGGGACCCGCGACTCGGTTCCCGGGTGAGTCGCGTCCCCGATTTCGGCCAGGCCGGTCCGGCGATTTACAAACCCGTCGCCAGCAGCTATAGAATGGGACCATGGCCATCGAGAAGCGCCCCGCGGTCAGGACCCGGCTACTCCTTCTGCTCCTGTGCCTGTCCTCCGTCTGCATCCAGGGATGCGGTCTGGGCTGGCTCTACATGCGCATCGGGGATTCGCATCGCATCCGCGGAAGCAAGATCCTCGAGTACGACACGACTGAAAAGCGGTTCAAGAACGCGCAGGACGCCTACCGCAGGGCAATCGAGTACTACCGCGACTCGCTGCTCTACGACCAGGTCGGGAATCCGGACGTGTACCACAAGTTCGGCTACACGTTCCTGCAGCTCAGCGCACCGGATCTGGACGGCGCCAAGGGGCAGTTCGAGGCCGGCCTCAAGTTCAAGCGCGAGAAAGCGGACAAGGAGTCCCGCACCGATTCGCTGAACAGCACGACCGACGAGGACTACTCCCAGATGAATTCGGGGATGGGAACGGTGCTCTTCTGGTCAGCCATCGCCACCAAGAAGGAAGAGGTGCTCGAGGAGGCGCTGAAGTACTACGCCGTGGCAGAGGCGACGACCGGCCATCCGCTGGCCAAGACGGGCGGGTTCATGGACAAGGTCCTCGACTGGCTCAACCTGTTGGAGCAATTGACTCCAGTGCCACCGCGGACGCTGACCGCCCGGGTTCACCTGTACCGCGCCCGTAAGATGCAGGAGCGAGGACACCCCGACCGGGCCAAGACCGACCTGGCCCAGGCCAAGGAAGCGATCGAGGACACCTACGTCAGCTACCCGAACGACCCGCGAGCCAAGGCCGAGGAGGCCAACCTCCAGTATTTGAAGGGCGAGTTCGAATCCTGCGTCAAGCTGCTCAACGAGCTCGAGGGCAAGCGGGCCTACGCCGACACGGTCGAGAACCAGATCCTCAAGGGACGGGCACTGGTGGAGCTGAACAAGCCCGACGAGGCGATCTCGATCTTCACCGAGATCCACGATCGCTTCGTGATGCTGAGCGCCACCCCCGACACTCCCGAGGCTCCCGATGCGCACAAGGGCCTCAAGGAGACCATCAAGAAACGCGACGCCAACATCAAGGAGACGCAGGAACAGAGCAACCTGAAGGCCGCGGAATCCGCCGAGAAGGACCCGGTCAACATCAAGGCCCTGGTCGGCCGCGCCCATGCCTACGCCGTCAAGGGCGACCTCCAGTCCTGCAAGAGCGACATCGAGGCCTTCCTGCTGCTCGACCCGCAAGACCCGCGGCTGTACCTCGACGCGGGCAAGTGCATGATGAAGCTGAAAAACTACGAGTCAGCCGTCACGCGACTCCTGCGCGGCTACTACATCGACCCGAAGGACATCACGATCAACTACTGGCTGGGCAAGGCCTACATGGAATCGGGCAAGAAGGCCGAGATGAGGGACTGCTTCTCTCGGCTGTTCCAGCTCGACCCGACCAGCGAGTTCGCCAAGGAAGTCTCGTCCTTCCTCAAGTGAGGCCCAGCCCGAATTCCCCCCACCCTTGCCCTCCCCCGGAGGGGGAGGGTTGGGAGGGGGGCAGCCCTCACCGCAGAGCCACCCGAGCGGCTCCTCTCACGGTTCGACCTCCGCCAGCCGAAGGTGATGGTGGAGGATACCGTGATCGCTCGAACTATCTCCAAAACCTGGTTTGTCCTCTGTCTCGCGTTCTGCGCCGCCCTCGTGACGGGGTGCGGCGGCGACGCCAACATCCAGAGCATCGTGGACCTTCAGGCGCCAACCGTCGTGAAGGACCTCAGGGCCCTGGCGGCCGACAGCCGCATCCGCCTGCTCTGGACGTCGAACCGCGAGCCGGATCTCGTCGGCTACAACGTCTATCGCAGCGACAACTCGTCGGGCAGTTTCAGGCTCGTGGGCTCCACCGGCCACAGCCCCTGCCGGTCGGCCAGGCCGATCTGGAAGTCGCGCACGTCCGTGGCTACGGCGGGAGCCCCATGACCGTCGTCGTCTGGGACCTGAACCTCTCGAGTCTGGTCTTCGGTTACGAGATCTTCCGCAGCCAACTCGGCACGAACAACGGCTTCCAGTTCGTCGCGGTCGTTCCTCAGGGCCTCAACTCGTTCACTGACGGAGGGCTCTCGAACGATACCGAGTACATGTACCAGGTAGTCCCGGTCACCCGGGAACTGCTGGAAGGCCGGCGCACCCAGAGCCGCGCCCTGCGCGTGCAGGACGGCGACGCCACGGTCCCGAAGCCTCCGGGCCATGACCCGGCCAACGGAGCAGTCATCGCGGCGCAGACGGCGTCCGGCATCCGCCTCAGCTTCGGCCGGCCGACCCAGAACACGGACGGCAGCCTGATCGGCGGCGGCTTCAACGATGACCTCGTGGGCGGAGGCTTCGTCATCTACCGGGGCAAGGCCGCCCAGGGCTCGTTCATGCCAGTCGGCGTGATCGAGAACATCGGCAACGAGATCACCTTCACCTTCACCGACGGGAACGGCACCGCGCTCGACTTCTACTACGTCTGCGCCTTCGACAACAGCGGCAACCTGAGCCAGCCGTCGGACATCGTGAGCGTCCAGAATTTCGTGCCGGCCGCTCCGCAGAACGTCGACGCCTTCGCGGGGAACAGCTTCGGCAGCGTCATCGTCACCTGGCGCCTCTCGGCCCAGGCGGTCGACGGATACCGCGTCTATCGCAGCGAGGAACGCGACCGCGGCTATCGTGAGATCAGCGGCCTGCTGGCTAACACCATCAACACCTACACGGACACGAGCCTGGCCATCCCGGGCAAGACCCTCTACTACAAGGTCGCGGCCGAGGCGAACGGACTGCTCGGCTCGCCCTCGGCGCCAGCGGCTGCCGTGCCAGGCCCCGATTCGGGCGTCTTCTACCTGAACGCCGAGGACGCGGCCATCGTCGGCATCTCCAACATCGCCGACTTCACCCAGGTCAACGGCGGCGGCATCATCCGAGAGGCCTTCCCCGCGCCCTTCATCGGAAATGGCGTGTTGCTGATCCGTCCGTCCAGCACCGCGGTCTCGGGCGTCGCGTTCCTCACCCTGGAGTGGAAGACCGAGATCGACGCGACCGGTTTCGTGCCGCAGCAGATCTTCCGGTCCTACGATGTCTACCTGGTCAGTGTCAGGAACAGCGCGAGCGGCATCTTCGACATGGCGTTGGACGAGCCGAACACGGGCTCCAACTCGATCGGCCCGGAGCTGAGCCTGACGGGCAAGGACTTCTTCCAGCAGAACTTCGGATTCCCGCCGACTCCCACAATCGAGCGTCTGGGCAGCATCAGCTTCAGCGACGAGGGTGCGGGTCTGCCGAACCCCGGGGTCGAGGAGACGCTGCGGCTCGGCGTGCGCTACCAGGGCTTCAACCCGGCCATCGCTCGCGGTCGCGGCGAGCTGATCGTCGACGCCCTGATCTTGGTTCGGCGCTGAACGGACGGCCGGGGTAGTTTGGCCGCCTGCACGCATCGGGCGGGGTCAGCAAGACCCCCCGTGTCTGTTCTCGCGACAGCGACGGCCCGCCTGACGGTCCGAGCAGCCCGCTTCCAGCGTGCAAACCGTACGAGTCGGAGGTTCCTCGGTCGCTTTCTGTAAGACTCGGTGCCTCGTGCCGATGATGGTACTGGAGTTGCTTCGTTTCCATCGGTGACTGAATCCGGGAGGCAAAAGCGATGAAGCGCACGAACTGTTCGAACCCGAACGGCCTTGGCTTTTCGGAGCTGATGCTCTGTCCCGATGCGGTCTTCACTCAGGTCTGCAGCGAAATCGAGGCCGGCCGCTTTCATCAAGCAAAGGCCCTGCTGCAGTTGACCGAGCCGGGGGCGGAGTGCAACTCTCTGGCCCAGGGCTCGCAGGCACCCGGCAACCGCAAGCAGTGACTGCGATCGGGGGGGATGCAAAGAGGACCCGGCCCATCACGGCCAGGTCCTCTGAACGATTCGCGTCTGAGGTCAGCGCGGCTCGGTGATCGAGCCGGTCGAGCTGCCGCTGGTGGATTGCTGGGCCATCAGGGCGTTCTTGCGCGACTGCACGGCCTTGAGGCTCTCGTAGAGCTTCTGGGCCGACTCGCTATTGCCCTGACCCTCGGTGTTCATCTTCTGGATGGACGCCACGAGGGCCTTCTCCTGGTCGAGGACGTCTCTCAGCTCGGCGCTGTCACCCGTACTGGCGGCAGCCGGCTGGTTCTCCATCTGGCTGGCAACGGGTGCGGGCTGCGGGGCGGCCTGGACGGAGACCGCGGGGGCCGTGGCGACCTCTCCGCCCTGGAACGTGGCTGTCCGGTTCGGGGAAACGAGCGACGGTGACTTGCCGGCCATGCGCGCCTTGACGTAGTCGCCGAGGGTCATGTTCGCTCCGGCCGTCTTGGTCCACATGTTCTCCCAGACCCACTCGTGCCGCTGCTTGGCGCCGTGATCGGGCGGACCGGCTGCCTTGACACCGGGGGCGACGTACTGGCCCCACTCGGTCAGGCCGACACCCTGGAGCCACTCGTCGATGAAGCCCTGGACCGACGGATCGCGCCAGTCGGGCTCTCCGCCGGCGGAGGTCTTACCCGCTCCGGCCGAGGCGACCGTCGCCGGCGGCGTGAAGGAGCCGATCTCCTTGTTGTACTTCTGTAGCTCCTGGTATTGCTCTTCGAGCTTGTTCTGTCCCTCGGTCAACTGGGTCAGAGCATCCTGGTACTTGCTGATGTCCTTCTTGTTCTTGACCAGTTCGTCCCGGGCCTTGAGCAACGACAGGTAGAGGGCCTCGTTCTGGCGGGCCGTCTGGGCGATGTCGTTGAGCCGCTCGTTGAGAGCGGCATCGTTCGGCTTGGCGCCGGCCTGCCCACGCTGCTGGTACAGCGCCTGGAGGTTTGTCTGCTTTTCGGACAGGGCCTTCTGGGATTCGGCCACCTGCTGGAGCAGCTTGACGAATTCTTGTTCGCCGCCGCCGCTGAACCAGCCCTTGACGGTGTCCGTGGCCTTTCCGAAGAAGCCCTTGATGGTGTCCAGGATCCCGGCCTGGGCCGGAGCTGCCGTGGCCAGCCCAAGGAACGCGGTCAGTACCAGGACCGCCAGCGTCCTCAGCATCCTTTTTTGGACCAAGCTGGACTTCCGCATGAACGTCATCTCCTCACGAGGCTGCCTTTCATCCTCGCAATGAGTTTAGGGAGGGCTTGGCGGATCGTCAATCCGGCAAAGCACGAGGCAGCTCACATGACACTACGTGCGAAAGGCCCGCCAGGTTGCGAGGGGGCTCAGCTCAATGGCATTAAATCCCTCACCAGGAGAGGCATGACAGGCCTCGGAAAGGTAGAAGCGGCATCTTGCCGCTTCCTCGGAGCCAGACGTGAGCCCGGCCGCCCAAAAAAGCGGCTGGAAGCCGCTTCTACCTTCTGGCGTGGCCACCGTTGCGGCCTCGCCGGCAAACCCATGGCAGGAGAT
>JACQZL010000194.1 GCA_016213865.1 Candidatus Rifleibacteriota bacterium | reverse complement strand
GATCTCGAAGAGTCGGGGCACCTGGCCCAGCCTCACACCTCGGCCGGCCGCGTGCCGACCGATCGGGGCTACCAATCCTACGTCGAGAGCCTTCGCGACGTGAATCAGCCTCAGGAAGAGCGGACGCGCCTCGAGCAGCTCGAGCACGAGTGTCTCGACTCGTGCCGGGAGGCCGAGGACCTGCTGCGGGACGCCGTGTCGATCTTGAACGTGGTGACCCGGCTCGTGGCGGTCGCTGCCATGCCGACGCCGGTGCAGCGAACGTTCACGAAGCTCCAGTTGACGGCGGTCGATCCCCGGCAGGTGCTGGTGGTGCTCGTCACCGACCACAATGCCGTGGAGGCCCATCTGGTTCCCCTGGAGCAAGCGGTGCCGCAGGATCGCCTCGACCTGTGCGCCACGATGCTCAACGACCTGTTCGGCAACCGGCCGGTGACCGAGTTCCTGGACGGGCTCTTCCTGGTGGTCCACCAGTTCGAGTCGTCCTACCGGGTCTGCGTGCAGCGCGCCCTGCAGGCGTTTCTGGCGCGCATCGACCGCTCCACGCAAAAGCAGGTGCTGGTCTCGGGAGCGACCTCCGTGCTGGCCCAGCCCGAGTTCCAGGACTTCGAAAAGGTGCGCGCCATCCTGGATGCCTTCCAGGATCGGCAGCTGCTGGCGAGGATGCTCACCGCCGCCGAGACCAGCGGCTCCCAGATCATCTTCGTGGGGAACGCGCCCGAGTCGGGCTCCGCGGCGCTCCAGGACTTCTCTCTCGTCAGCGCTGTCTATCGGTCCAAGGGCGTCGCAAAGGGCGCCATCGGTATCCTGGGCCCGCGGCGAATGGACTACCCGCGAATCATAGGCTACGTAAACCACGTCTCCGACTCGCTGTCGCGGGTCTTCTCGGACAAGACAGATGACTGAAGAAACCACGCCGAATCAACAAGCAGGAAGCAACGGAGAATCGCCTCGGGCCGCCGGAGACGGGGCTCGCACCGCACCGGCCGAACCGCCCGCCGAGGCGAGCGCCGTGTCGCCCCCCGAGGTCGAGAAGCTGCAGGCGCAGCTCGAGCAGCTCCGGCGACATGCCGCCGATCTCGACAACTCACGCAAGCGGATCCAGCGAGACCGCGAGCGGGAGCTGGCCGACCTACAGATCTCGCTGCTGAAGGGGCTCTTGCCGGTGGTCGACAACGTGGAGCGAGCAGTGGATAGTCTGCAGCGCGCGGTCGAGCCCGCGGCCGTGAAGGCCGGGATGGAACAGATCCTCCAGATCTTCAAGGATTACCTGGGCCGTCAGGGCGTGAAGCCTATCGTGGCGGTGGGCGAACGGTGCGATCCCAACCTGCACGAGGCGATCGCCCAGCTTCCGTCGGCGGACCACGACGAGGGCGTCATCTCGGCCGAGACCGAGAGGGGCTACTTCTTCAACGAGCGAGTGCTTCGTCACGCCCGGGTCGTCGTCAGCTCCGGCCGGCCGGCGGGCGAGGCTACCGGCGAGGCGAACTCGGCCGACTCGAAGGCGCAGGAGTAGCCGGTCCTTCCGGGCCCGCGCGCGACAGGCACCGGACGCGAGGCGCCGCCTCTTGCACGGGCGTCTGCCGGTTTGCTGTTTCAGCCTGTAACGGCTGCTGAAACAGTGGGAGGGTTGCTCGCTCGGCGTGAATCGATGAAAACACTCATCGATAAACGAAAGTGTTGCTATGGATCGATGTTTGCTTGGGCTCAGGCGGACATCTATGGGCGGCGTCTGCCGGACCCTCAGTCATGAAAGGACGAATCATCAATGTCTAAGACCATCGGTATCGACCTGGGAACCACCAATTCCTGCATGGCCGTCATGGAGGGCGGAGACCCCGTCGTCATCATCAACAGCGAAGGGGCCCGAACGACCCCCTCGGTCGTCGGCTTCAGCAAGGACGGCGAGCGCCTGGTCGGGCAGGTAGCCAAGCGCCAGGCGGTCACCAACCCCGAGAACACGGTCTATTCCATCAAGCGGTTCATGGGGCGGCGCTACGACGAGGTTCCCTCCGAGCGCGGCCAGGTGCCCTACAAGGTCGTTCGTAGCCAGAACGCCGACGCCCGCGTCGAGATCCAGGGCAAGAACTACTCTCCGCCCGAGATCTCCGCGGAGATCCTGATGAAGCTCCGGAAGGATGCCGAGGCCTACCTGGGCGAGAAGGTGAACCAGGCGG
>JACQZL010000189.1 GCA_016213865.1 Candidatus Rifleibacteriota bacterium | reverse complement strand
CCTGGGCCGGCACGGAGGCCGGCCCTACCAGTTTCACCCATGAACCGCGAGCGCACCCACCGCCAGGAACCGGGCTCCACGAACCTCGGCCCCTTCAAGCCGAGCCGGGCCGTGGCCGCCGTGCCGTCCGCCTCCGGCAGGCCGTCGGCGCATCCTCGACCGCACGGCTGAAGAGCGGATGCGGTCGAAGGCCGCCCGTCCGAGTGTAAGATCCGGCGGGGCCCGGCCGTTATCGGGGCAAGACTTCCGAGACGAGAAGTCGGACGAAATCCACTGGAGGAGTAAGACAATGAGAAGGCTCACGCTCGCGGCCGTCACGGCCGTCACCACGATGACTTTGCTGGCCGGCGCCCCCGCGGTCCAGGCGCGCGACGATGCGCTGAGCGCGTTACGGTACCGCGCGCTCAGTTCGCAGAACCCGAAGGTCAAGGAAGCCTTGCAGGTGCTGGACTCGGAGGGGCTCTTGACTCCTCCGGCACCGGAGGAGCGGCCGGCGGGCGATGCCGGCAAGGACACTCAGCTCTTGCCGGCCGACGTCGTCAATGCCATCTACTGGTTCGAGTACCTGCAGGGCGGACAGGTCCTTGGTGTCCTCCCGGCCTACGACGAGCGTCAGCAGGCCGAGGCCAAGCACCTTCTCTGGGCGCGCTACTCGCAAGATGGTACCGGGGTCCTGGCCGTCGACGAGACGGCCGTCGACGCGGTGGTCGGAGCGGCCTTCTCGGCTCCCGTTGGATTGGCGACGGCCGGCAGCGACGTGGGCCTGGTGGCTTACTACGTCTACAGGGTCTCCGCTGACGGCACCCAGTACGTGGGGACCCTGGCAGCCAACGGCTACGACCTGGGAGCCTGGGACCAGGTCTACCTGTGGGACACCTGGGTGGACCGCAGACGCGGCACGGGCGTGGTCGTCTACTCCGGGCTCGACGGCCGCCCGATGATGGCCGAGCTCCCACTGCTCTCCGCCTCGAAGAAGACGGCCCGGAAGGCGTTGGACCCCCGACCCTCGCCGAACGCCCGCTCGCTGAGCACCGAGGAGTACGAGAAGCTGCGGGCCGAGAACGCCACGAGCGCTGCCGGCTCTATCGCGGGGTCCCTCCCCCAGTCCCGAGCCGCCACGCGCCCGGCGACGCCGGTGAATCCAGGCCCAGGGCTCGTCTCGCCGGTCATCCCCAGGCACTGAGACCGCCGTGAACGGAGGACCTGACATCCTCAACCAGGCGCCGCCGGGGCCACGAGTCGCTCCGGCGGCGCCTCCCGCGCACGCTTCCGGCCCCGGCCCGGCTCCCGAGCTCGACGAGGAGCGCCGGCTGGTCGAGCGGGCCCGGGACGGCGACGGGGCCGCGTTCGGGGCCCTCTACGACCGCCACGGGACCGCGCTGTACCGCAAGGTGCTCTTCCCTGCGTGCGCCGGCAACGCCACGGTGGCCCAGGATCTCTTGCAGGACACCTTCATGGCGGCGCTGGAGGGGCTCGGCTCCTATCGTTGGAGCGAGCGCGGCATCTATCCGTGGCTGCGCGCAATCGGGCTCAACAAGGCCCGGGATCACTGGCGGCGCACCGGGCAGACCGAACGCGCCGCCCGGCTGCTGGCCCGCCTCGAAGCCGTCGAGCCTCCGCCCCGCGACGCCGTCGAGGAGGAGGAGCGGGTTGCCGGCCTGCGGGCCCAGGTCGGGGGTGTGATGGCCCAGCTCAATCCCCGCTACCGGGAGGCGCTGCAGTTGCGGCTCGTGGACAACCAGAGCGCCGAGACGTGCGCCGTCGCCCTGGGCGTCAGCCGCTCCACCTTCGACGTCGTGCTCCACAGAGCGTGCAAGGCCTTCCGAAGACTGTTCGAATCCGGCCCTTCCCGCGAGGTCTCCTCATGACCACCGATCAGAATCGCAGACCCGAAGACGCCCGGGCGGATGCCACCGGATCCGATACCGCGGCCGACCCCCGGGAAGCCCGGAAGGCAGCCGAGCTGGCCCGGGCGCTGAACCTCCCTCCCGGCGAGCCGGGCGGCGCGGCTCCGGACGCGCTGGAAACAGCCGACCTGTTGCGGTCCATCGGTGAGGCGCCCGAGCTGAACCCCGTGGCCGCTTGCGCCATGCGCGCCCGGCTGGTGGCTGCGGCCGAGCGCCGGATGGGGTTGCTCGCGCGCCTGGAACGTTGGTGGAGCGGGTTCCTGCCGGCCCCTGGGGTGCTCGCGCCGGCCCTTGCCGTGGGCCTGGCGGCACTCTTCATCTTCTGGCCCCAGCCTGGCGAACGGCCGCCGGCTCCCGGCGTTTCGCTCGCGCTGCAGGCGCCCCATCGTTCACCGGGCCTGAGAGCGCCGCGCCTGGCGGGGGTTGTCCCGCGGCATTGGACCCGCACGCGGCCGCCAGGCTCCCTCGCCGAACTGGCCGTGCGACTGCGCCTGGGCCGGCAGCCTCCCCCTCCCCCGTCCGCGAGCCGGCCGTCGCGCGTCGTGCCACCGCTCCCGTGGTGGGCGCATCCCGATCAGCGCGGATAGGCTCAGTACGTCTCGAGCAGGATCACCTGTTCGGAACCGACCGCCAGCGTGGCGGCGATGCCGCCGGTCACCACCATCGCGATCCAGCCGACAAATTCGAAGGCACGGTCCGGGCGGTAGAACCGGATCGACACCGCTGCTCTTCGCGCTACAGAGCCGCCGTGCACGAGCGGAGGAGCTGAGGACGCCGACTGCTGGGAGAGCGGCCGATGACCGGGCGCAAAGGGGCGGTGAGCCCACGATGCGACGCGCTTGTCGTAGTAGCCGCGGCGCCTCGACGCCCCGCGGCCGCGTACACTCCGGCGCGGGCAGCTTCCCGTGAGACGACCCGCGAGGACGGCGAGCCATGGAAGACGTGGCAGCCCCTGGACGTCAGGCAATGCTGTTTCAAACGGCTCGAGCTCCTGGCGCCGCCCGGGCGGCTGGTGATCCTGGCTGCCACGGATGAAGACCGCCTCGTCGTGACTTCGCTGCCCGACAGGCGTGATCGGTAGGACGGGGTGAGACGCCAGCGTCCCTGAAAACTGGGAACCCGCATGGCTGCGCGGGGGACTCCGAGACGTCAGGCGGCCCGGGCCCTGCGGTGCCGGGTTACGCCGGCCAGGGCGAGCGGGAGGAGCAGCACGAGGCCGTCGGGCCACGCCGAACCGCCGCCAGTCCCCGGCAAGGCACAGCCACCACCGCCACGGCTGCCTCCCCAGGAGGTTCCGCCACTGCTTGGAGTGCCAGTGCCGAGGTTCGTGAGGACCGCGGTGACTGTCGTCCCCAGGACTGTCGGGGAGATCGCAATCACGCCGGTCCCGTCGTCCCGCAACACCGTCGGGCCGTTCGTCGTGACGACCAGGATGCTCGTTCGCAGCACCACGGGCGGGTCGAGACGACTGCCCGAGTCGTCCACCTGTTCCACCGTCAGCACGGGATTGTCGGCCAACTGCGCCGGCAACGTGACGCTGAGCAGCAGGAGGCCGTCGGTCAGCGTCGTCGGTTCGGAGATCGGCTGGCCGTCGAGATACACCCGGACGATGGTCGCGATGGGCGTTGCGCCCTGGCCCTGCTGGACCACCTGACGATAGACCGGCTCGCTGCGGTCTCCCGGCGGGGTCACGTCGACCATCAGCTCGAAGAGGTAGTTCCGCGAGGTTGCCTGGCCTTCGAAGCTGGGCGCCACGAAATGCGTCTGCGGTGCATAGGGGTTGTCGAGCGTGCCGCGGGGGCCGGCGACCTGCCGCCAGGAATAGCAGAGCGGCAGCCCCGACCGGGAGAGCACTCCGACCAACCTCGAGCCGCGGCCGTCGAGCGTGACGGTGCGAGCCGTCGTCGAGCCCGAGAGCGGGATGCTCTCCGGGGTGACGATCCCCACTGCCTCCGGCACGCTGGCCGTGGCAGTGTCCACGATGACCCGCACGCGACGTTTCAGCAGGAGGCCCGTGCGCTCACCGGTGGCATTGAGTGGAAGCACAACCATCTCAAACGTGTGAACGCGTGACGTCGTCGGCACGAACTGCGTCACCGACGCGGGTTGCGCGGTGCCGAGTAGCCCGGTCGAGCTGAGTTGCACGGTGGGACCGCCGACCTGTCGCCACAGGAAGTCGAAAGTCTGGCGCTGGGGCGCCCCCGTCACGTTCCCCGTCAGGGTCACGGTGGTAGAAGCCGTTGTCCGCAGGGAGCGGCACGACGTGACCGCAATACCCTCGGAGACAGCCTCGCCGGGTGCCGTGCCGGGCGCCGTGGCGACGATCGATACCAGCGGCATGCTGCCTTCGCAGACCAGACAGCAGACGGTCTCAGAATCGTGGACCCCGTGGGGGTCGGTCACCGTCAGCCGGAACTCCAGTCGGCCCGACCGGGTGGCGGTGAAGGTCACGTGCGGTTGAGTGGTGTTCGGTTCCAGGCTCACGCTCGGACCGGCCGTCTGGGCCCACTGATAGCTGAGTCGATCGCCGGCGTCCGGATCGAGCGACGAAGAGCCATCGAGATCCACCCGGGACCCAACGGGCCACCGGGATGGTGGGTCCGCCGGTGTGCACCGTTTCATGGGCGGCCGCAGATCCTGCACTTCCGGCAGGGCTTGCGGTGGCTGGTTGGCCTTGGCGATGAGGACCCCCACCTGCGAAGGAGCACTGTCGTAGAGCCCGTTGTTCACCACGAGCTGGAACCGATAGAGGCCCTCGACGTCCGGCGTGAAGCACGGGAAGGGCGTGCTCGCGTCTCGTAGGGTCTCGATCGCCGAGCGCGACGGTTTCGACACGACCGTCCAGGCGTAGGTGACCGGACGTTGCTTCGAATCAGCGCTTTCGCGGCCGTCGAGGCGCACGAAGGTGCACAGGTTCGCCGGATCACCCTGCTGCGCCGCGGGCACCAGCGGGTCGGGGAACGTGGCCACCAGGTTGCCCTGTGTATCACGCCGCAACGCGAACATCCTGTCCACGCCGGCGTCGGCCGCAGGCAACAGGTTGCCCGGATCGACCGCCACCACCTGGACCGTGTCGGAGGCCGACACCGGTCCCTTCGATACCGTCAGCCGGAACACGTAGACGCCCGCCGCTGCAAGCGGCGCCCCTGTGACCTCGGGGACCCGGGCCCCCGAGAAGGTGACTCGCGGCCGGGGCTCGACGAACGAGCTGAACCTCACCAGCGAGGTCGTCGCAGCCTGTCCCGCGGGACGATCAGGGGCCTGCAGCACCTCCCAGAAGTACGTCAGCGGCTGTCCGTTGGGATCGCTGGAGGCCGTACCGTCGAGCACGAGCTCCAGCGTCGTCGGGAAGGGCGCCACGAGATCCGGCCTGCTCAGCATCAGTTGCCGATCTCCACGGGCGTCAGCCACGGGGGGCACGGTATCCACCGTGAACGTCATCGTTCGGGTGACATTGCCGCCGACGTCCGTGATCGTGACCGTGAAGCCGTACGTGCCAGCCACGGTGGCCACGTATTGGGTCGTCGGCTCCGTGGACGAAAACGAAGACGCTCCTGTCGGGGCAGTCACCAGCTCCCACAGATAGGTGAGTTGCTGGCCGGTCGGGCTGAAGCTCCCAGACGCGTCGAGCATCAGGACCCGGGGTCCGCCGCCTGCCGCACCCGGGGTGTGGACCGTCGCGTGAGGCACGAGCGCAGTCGGCACTGTCACTCGAATGGAGGCCGCGTTGGTCTGCTGTTGCGCGGTCAGCCAGCTCGTCCGGCCGATCGGGAGGGTGACGGTCGGAAACTCGACCACCAAGTCGGCTCCGACCGTTGCCACGGCCACCGGGAGATTGTCCACGAGCAGCCGCACGGGACCGCCGGCGGTGCTGGCGACTCGCACCCGTACGGCGAGCTGGAAGTCACGGGCCGCCGACGCGTCGTCCGACAACTTGTCGCCGTCGGCGGGGGACAGGAAGACGATTGCGCCGGTCGCCTGGATGGCATGAACGGTGAAGTCGACCGGCAGCGAAACGGCCTCGCCGTCCGAGGCCACCAACCGGAGCCGGTAGGTGCCCGGCAAGTCCGGCGTGAAGGTCGCGGATTCCACCGTCCCGGTGCGGAACGGCTGCAGTGAGGACCCTGTCACCGCGCTGCCGGGTGGCACTGATACGACGCTCCAGAGACAATCGGTGCGATCCTCGAGGTTCGGATCGGTCACCGAGGCCGCCGCGCGCACGGACTGACCGACCGTCGTCTCGAGCGTGGCCACGGCTGCCGTCACCCGCGGGGGCGAATTGACGATCGTCACCGTGACGAGGGCCGGCGGCGACACCATCACGCCGTCGTCGACGATCAGTCGCACGGCATACGGGCCCTTCCGATCGGGAACGAAGGACGGCCGCGCGGCCCGAATCGAACCGTTCTCCGAGAAAGACGCGGTCGTGACGCTGCTTCCAACCGGCACGCTGGTGAAGGACCACCCATACACCAGTTGGGTGGTGTACCCTCCGGACGGGGACGAGGCCGTGCCGTCAAGCCGTATCAGCTCCCCCACGGCTCGCGAGAAGCCGTTGCCGGCGTTGGCCACGGGTGCCACGTGGGCGGATCGCACCACCAGCGTCGGAATCGAGACCGTACTGGTGCCGCGCGGGGTGGCCACCACGAAGCGATAGGTGCCCGGGACGACTCCGGCCGGCACCGTGACTTCCAACGTCCCGTCGTCCACGACGCGGAGGCCGGCAAGGGCCGTATTGGCCAGATCGGTCAGGTTCACACCGGTCGCTCCCGCGAATCCGGAGCCCGTCAACGTGAGCGGCGCTGGCACGTCCTCGACGCACGTTGTGACCGTCGACCCCATGACCCTCGGAACGCCCGGTACCACCGTCAGACCCGGGCCGCCGGCAGGGGATTCGCTGGACAGACGGGCCGCGATCAGGGCATAGGTGCCCGCGGGGACCCCGGCCGGCAACGTGGCCGTGAGAGTGTCGTCGGAGAGCACTCGTACGTCAGTCAGCGAGATCCGATACGGTTCGCCGAGTCGCAGGCCCGTGAGCCCGGTGAAACCGAAGCCGGTCACCGTGAGCGCCGCCGGTGCATCGTTGAGTACCGGCGATGGCATGACGGTTTCGACGAAGGCCGCCCCGGCCGCCACGACGGTCCAGGAGTCGGTGACGTCGGCAGAGGCATCCGAGACCACGGCGCCGGAGTTCGCGTCGGCACCACTAACCGTGCCATTGAGCGACACGGTGCCAAGCGTGGCGCCAGCACCGACACCCACCGCGAAGGTGAAGGTCCCCGTCGCTCCGCCATCGAGCAGCGCCGGATTCGAGCCCGGAGCCGCGGTATACTCCGACGTTACGTCGGAGTCTCCCGCGTGGAACGTCGGGGCGATGCTGGAGAGAGTCGCCGTCGCCTGCCCCGTGTTCCGCACCGACAACGTCACGAACCCGTTCTGTCCGCGAGCAATCACGGTGCGAGTGCTCTCGACCGACAGGACTTGCAGCGTTGCCGGCGTCTGCACGGTGACGGCCGGCGCCAGCGTCTGCGAGTTGCCGGCGTCCGCGTTCGAGTAGTGGTCCCTGGCCAGTACGGACAGCGTCGCCGTGTGAGGGCCCGTTCCGGTCTGGAGGGACACCGTGACCGTGTACCGGAACGTGGCGCTGGTGCCACCGGCGATGACGCTCGGAGTCTGGTCCGGCACGGCCGTCAGGCCTGTGCCGTCAAACGTCAGCGAGGTCGAGGTCACGTCGATCGAGGTACCACCGGGATTGGACACGACGACCTGGGCCGAGAAGACCTGTCCCAGGGACACCAGTGCCGGTGCTGCAAGCGAGCCGAAGGACAGGGTGGCCGCCGCCGGGTCGACGAGGCCCACGGCGGTCGCGCTGGATGCCGACTGGACGTTCCCGGCGAGGTCCTCGACGGTCGACCTATCCACGGTCGCCGTGTAGCCCTCGCCGTCCGGAGCGGTTGCTCGGCTGACCGTCGCCGCATAGACGAACCGAGTCGGACTCACGCGGGCTGCCGACGGTGCCACGGGACCGAGGCGGCCGTTCGTCGCCGCCGTGCCCGTGAAGACCAGGGAAGGCGTCAGCGACGCCGCCAGGTCTTCGGCGAAGTCGGCCGTGATCACCAGATTGCCGGCCTTCAACCGTGAAGGCCCCTGGCTGAACGTCAAGACTGGAGCGGCGGGCGGAGTGGCGTCCACCCGGAACGTCCTGTTCGCCGGCTGGACAGTCAGAGTGTTGCCCGCCGGATCGGCAGCAGTAAACGCCACCGTAAACGTGTCGTCGTCACCGCCGAGCGCCGTGCGCGCGAACGTCCATACCTTCGCGTCCACCGTGGCCACCATTGCAGCGGTCGAAACGTCGTTGGCGCCACCGGGCGTGCCTCCCGCAATGGCCACCCTCGGCGCCGCGCCGAGTGCCTCGCTGAAAGTCGCCGTCAGAGCGAACGCCTCGGCTCTGTACAGCCGGTCCGCCTGGTCGTAGGCCAGCGTCACTGCCGGCGGCGAGGTGTCGACCGTGAACGTGTTGCTCAAGGGCTGCCCGGCCAGCGCGTTGCCCGCCGGGTCGCTCGCGGCGAGCGTCACGGTGAACGTGTCGTCGTCCCCCGCGAGCACCGTGCGCGCGTAGGTCCACACCTTCGCGTCGGCCGTCGGCGTCATCGCCGTCGCAACAACGTCGTTCGCGCCGCCCGCGGTTGCGCCCGCGAGCCCGATGGTCGGCGCTGCCGCGAGCACCTCGGTGAACGTCGCTGTCACCGCAAAAGCCCCGTCCGCGTAGAGCCGGCCCGCCCGGCTATACGCCAGCCACGCCGCAGGCGCCGAGGCGTCAACCGTGAACGTGCTGTTCAGAGGCTGCGCTACCTGAGCGTTGCCCGTCGCGTCGGCGCCTGCCAGCGTCACGGTGAACGTGTCGTCGTCGCCGAACACCACCGTGCGCGCGAAGGTCCACACCTTCGCGTCGGCTGTCGGCGTCATCGCCGTCGCGGCCACGTCGTTCGCGCCGCCCACGGTCGCGCCCGCGAGCGCGATTGTCGGCGTTGCAGCCAACGCCTCGCTGAACGTCGCCGTCACCGCGAACGGCCCGGCCGCGTACAGCCGGTCTGCCTGGTCGTAGGCCAGTGTCGCCGTCGGCGCCGAGGCGTCGACCGTGAACGTGTTGTTCGAGGGTTGCGCCGCCAGCGAGTTGCCCGCTGGGTCGGCGCCCGTGAGCGTCACCGTGAACGTGTCGTCGTCGCCGTCGACGACCGTGCGTGCGTACGTCCAGACCTTCGCGTCGGCCGTTGCGGTCATCGCCGTGGCCGCCACGTCGTTTGCGCCCCCAGGCGTCGTTCCGGCGATTGCCACGGTCGGCGTCGCCTGCACGGCCTCGGCGAAGGTCGCCGTCACGAGGAACGTCTCGGCCTGATAGGGTTGCCCCACCTTGTTGAAGGTCAGCGTCGCCGTCGGGGTTGTCGTGTCCACGACGAACGTGTTGTTCGCCGGCTGCGCGGCCACCGCGTTCCCAGCCTCGTCGCTTGCGACGAACGTCACAGTGAAGGTGTCGTCGTCGCCGGTGCACACCGAGCGCGCGAAGGTCCACACCTTCGGGTCCCCGGAAGCCGTCATCCCGACCGCCGCCACGTCGTTGGCGCCGCCTGGCACGGCCCCGGCGATGGCCACCGTCGGGGTCCCGTTCAGTTCCTCGGTGAAAGTGGCCGTGAGCCTGAAGCTCTCGGCCAGGTACAGGCGGTCCGCCTGGTCGTAGGCCAGCGTCACCGCGGGCGCCGTCGCCTCGACGACGAACTTGTTGTTGACCGGCTGCCCGGCTAGCGGCCTGCTGGTGGCACTGGTGCCTGCGAGCGTCACGGTGAAGGCATCGTCGTCGCCACCCACGACCGTACGCGCGAAGGTCCAGACCCTCGGCTCGGCGGTCGCCGTCATGGCGGTCGCCGTCACGTCGTTAGGACCGCCCGGCGTATCTCCAGCAGTCGCGAACGTGGGGGTGGAGAGGAGCGCCTCACTGAACGTCGCCGTCACCGCGAAGGGCCCGGCCCCGAAGAGCAGGTTGCTCTTGGAATAGGTCAACGTCGCCGTGAAGACCGACGTGTCGACGGTGAAGGTGTTCCCTGCAGGCTGGGCCAGCAGGGAGTTGCCCGCCAGATCGACTCCGGTCAACGTCACGGTGAAGCTGTCGTTGTCGCCGTCGACCAGGGTGCGAGCGAAGGTCCAGACCCTCGGGTCGGCCGTCGGCGCCATCGCAGTGGCACCCACGTCATTGGCGCCACCGGGCGTGGCCCCGGCGATTGCCACCGTCGGGGTCGGGGCCATCGCCTCGCTGAACGTCGCCGTCACGACGAACGGCTCTGCCTGGTACGGCTGGCCCACCTTGTTGAAGGTCAGCGTGGCCATCGGCATGGCAGTGTCGAACGTGAACGTGTTCTGTGCCGGCTGCACGGCCAGCGCATTGCCGGCAGCGTCGGCGGCCGCGATGGTCAGGGTATGAACGCCGCCCGTGTCCCCGGAGTCGAGCACCGTCGAGTAGATCCACACCGCCGCGTCGGCGCCCATCGTCATCGCCACGTTCGAGACGGTGCCGCCGCCCGTCGTCCCGTCCACGGAGAGCGTGGGCGCCGCCGGCGTGATCGGTTCGCTGAACGTCGCCGTCACCACGAACGCCTCCACCCCGTAGACTCGGTTCGCCTTGCTGTACGACAGCGTCGCAGTCGGAACGGCCGTGTCTACGGTGAACGTGTTGCCGGTCGGCTGGTAGGCCAGCTCGTTGCCCGCGGCGTCGTTCGCGGTGAAGAGCAGCGTGTGCGTGCCCTGCGTGTCGCCTGACTGCAGGGTCGCTTGCCAGGTCCAGACCGAGGCGTCCGCACCCATCGTCATTGGGGCGTTGGTGACGGTGCCACCACCAGTCGTCCCGTCGACCCCGACGGTCGGAGCCACGGGCGTGATCGGCTCGCTGAACGTGGCCGTTACCCGGAACAGCTCGACCCCGTACAAACGGCCGGGCTTGCTGTACGCGATTGTCGCCGTCGGCTGGGCCGTGTCGACCGTAAAGGCATTGCCCGCCGGCTGGACGGCCAGAGCGTTGCCCGCCGCATCGCTCGCGGTCAACGTGAGAGCGTGCGTTCCCTGCGTATCCCCGGCCTGCAGCGTCGTGGAGTAGGTCCACACCGTGCGGTCCGCGCCCATCGTCATCGGCACGTTCGAGACGGCGCCGCCGCCCGTCGTCCCGTCGATGGTAACGGCCGGCGCCGTGGGAGTGATCGGCTTGCTGAAGGTCGCCGTCACCACGAAGGCCTCGTCGTGGTAGGCGCGGCTGGCCTTGCTGTAGGCCAGCACCGCGGTCGGGGCGGTTGCCTCCACGGTGAAGGTGTTGTTCGCCGGCTGGGTGTCGAGCCCATTGCCGGCCGCGTCGCTGGCGGCCAGCGTCACGGTGAACGTGTCGTCGTCGCCGGTCACGACCGTGCGGGTGAAGGTCCAGACCCGCGGGTCGGCGGTGGGCGTCATCGGAGTCGCCGTCACGTCATTGGCCCCGCCGGCCGACGAACCGGTGAGCGCGATGGTGGGCGTCGTTCCAAGTGCCTCGCCAAACGTCGCCGTCACGGCAAAGACCTCGGCGCGGTAGAGGCGGTCCGCCTGGCTGAAGGCCAGGGTGGCTGTCGGGCCAGCCACGTCCACGGTGAAGGTGTTGTTGCCAGGTTGCCCGCCCAGGGACTCGCCCGCCGCGGAGGTTGCCGAGAGCGTGACCGTGAAGGTGCCCACGTCGTCAGCGGAGAGCGTCTGGGAGTAGGTCCAGACCCGCGGGTCGGCCGTGGGAGCCATCGCGGTCGCCGAGACGTCGTTGGCGGCGCTGGGGCCGCCGCCCGCGATGGCGAGCGTGGGGGCGGAGGCCGCGTCGGAGGTGAAGGTTGCTGTCAGCGCCAGCGTCTCGGCCCGGTAGACCTGGCCCGGCTTGTCGAACGCGAGGGTCGCCTGGAAGTGCTCCAGGTCGTAACCCAGAACTCGGCTCTGCGTCGAGTCGCCGAGCCAGAGCGTGTTGCCCAAGGCCGCCAGGCCGATGGGATAGCCCAGACTGTCCGGCGTGACCTCGACAGGGGCACTGCCGTTGGCGAACCAGGCCTGGCCCAGCACGGCCGTCGCCGGCGCGAAGTTGGCAGTGGGGAACGATGCCCAGACCAGGACACGGTTGTTGCCGTAATCCCCCACGAGCAGTCGCGAGCCGACCGACGTCACGCCATAGGGATGGTACAACGTCGACGCGCCGCGGTCACCGTTGTTCTGGGTGTTCGACGTGAAGTTCGGCTGCCCCAGCACCAGATCGGCGGGCTGGCCGTTGGCCGTGGGAAACACGTTCCAGACCAGGGCCCGGTGATTGCCGTACTCGGTCACGACCAGCCGCGTGCCGTCCGTCCAGACGCTGCTCGGAGAAAACAAGGTCGAAGCCCCGATGGTGGGTGAGTTGGCGGCGTTCGTCGAGAAGTCCGTCTGCCCCAGCACCAGGTTGGCGGGTTGGGTGTGCGTGATGGGCAGCGAGTCCCAGATCAGGACGCGGTGGTTCGAGTAGTCGGCCGCGATGAGGCGCGTTCCGTCGGTCGCGAGCCCCTTGGGGTTGTTGAGGCTGGCCGCGCTCACCCCGCCGGCATTCGCGGTGGCCCCGGAGAAGGTCGTCTGTCCCAGGACGAGATCGGCTACCTGGCCGTTGGCCGGCGGGAACGTGTTCCAGATGAGGATCCGGTGGTTGCTCTGATCCGCTACGGCCAGTCGCAAACCCACCAGCACACAACCTGCCGGCATGTTCAACCTCGAGGAGTTGGGCGAGCCTCCGCGGTTGGCGAGGTTGGCCGTGAAGTCGGCCTGGCCGAGCACGCGGTTGGCCGGCTGCGAGGGCGTCAGCGGGGCCGAGTCCCAGATGAGGACCCTGTGGTTGTACCGGTCCGCCAGCACCATCGGTCCACCGGTGGTGAAGAGACCGCCCGGAGAACTGAGCGTGGCGGCCGACGGTGTGCCCGGGTGGCCGGCGGCATCGGTCGTGAAGTCCGGCTGTCCGAGCACCAGGTCGGCCGGGGGGTTGCCGGAGCCCGGCAGCGAGTTCCACATGAGGACGCGATTGTCGGTCCAGTCGGGGACGAGCAGACGGCTCCCGTCAGTCGAGATCCCGATCGGGCCCGACAAGCACGCCCCGCTCAGAGGACTGCCACACCCAGCGGCCGAGGTGAAGTCGGCCTGTCCGAGCACCGCCGTGGCGTTGGAGCCGTTGCCGGTCGGGAAGCTCCATCGCATGACGCGGTGGTTCTCGCGGTCGCCGACGTAGATCCGGCTCGAGCTGGCGGTGACGGACTCGGGTCGATTGAGCGTCGACTGCGTCGTCCCCGGCAGGTTGCTCCCCATATCCGGCTGGCCGAGCACCCAGGTGGCGGCCTGGCCATTGCCTGTCGGCCAGGTTGAATGGTAGAGGACTCGGTTGTCCAGGTAGTCGCTCACCAGAAGGCGGGTCCCATCGGTCCATACCCCGCTGGGGCGGCGAAGCTGCGTGGCGCTGGTACCGGGGACGCTGCTGGTGAAGTTGGTCTGGCCGAGAACGGTACTGGCGTTCTGACCGTTCGCAGTCGGGAACGTGTTCCACAGCAGCACCCGGGAGTTGAGAGGATCGGCCACCAGGACCTTGGTCCCGTCGGTGAACACCCCTTCGGGCGAGTTGAAGCGATTACGGGCCGTGGCGGCGAGGTTCGTGAGGAAGTCGCTCTGGCCCAGAACGAGGTCGGCGGGCTGGAGGTTCGAGGTCGGGAACGCCGTCCAGACCAGCACCCGGTTGTTGGCCATGTCGGAGACCAGCAGGCGGGTCCCGTCCGAGTGGAGGCCCAGGGGAGTATCGAGACTGGATGCGGACAGCCCTCCGTGGTTCGCGTCGGTGGAGCCAAACCCCGGCTGGCCCAGGACGAGATCGGGCGGCTGACCGTTGGAAGCCGGGAAACTGCTCCAGATGAGGACCCGGTTGTTGGAGTAATCCGCCACGGCCACCTTGGCCCCGTTCGTCCAGGCTGCCGTGGGGCTCTCCAGGCCCCTTCTCAGGCGGTAGGTCGAGGTCAAGTCTGCCTGCCCCAGCACCCGCCCGGGCCGCGGCACGACCGACCACCGCGTCCCTGCGGACCCTTCGCCTCCCTGGCTCGTTCCCAGATCCGTCGCCGACACCGTCGCGGTGAGGTCGACCGGCTCGAAGACCGGCGTGGCCGCGGTGGGCCGCACCTGATAGACCAGCGCGGCGCTAGCCTGCGGCGAGAGGGTCACCGGTACCGCGGGGGCCGTCACCACGTAGTGCCCGGCGGCCGACTGCGTTCCCCGGAAGAACGTCAGGGCCACGGCGTCGACCCGCACATTGTTCGTCGTGCTCGAGTTGATCACTGTCACCGTCACCGGCGTCGGGTCGGGCAGGGCCTGGCCCGGCTCGGGCCGCAGCGCCCGGTTGGGCGCCGTCACCGTAACGTCGGTCGGTGCCAGCACGCGCGTGTACAGGCTGAAGGTGTTGTTCGCCGCCTGCGCCGCGAGCCCGTTGCCGGCGCCATCCGCGGCCGCCAGGGTAATCGTCCGCGTGCCCTCGGTGTCGTTCGCCGCGACCGTGGATTGCCAGGTCCAGGTCTTCAGGGTCGCGCCCTGCGCCATCGGCGCGCCCGCCACCGTCGCTCCTCCAACCGTCCCGTCAATCGAGAGCGCCGGCGCCGTCGGGGTGATGTCCTCGCTGAACGTCGCCGTCACCCGGATCGGCTCGGCCGTCTTGTACAGCCGGTCCGCCTGGTTGTAGGTGAACGTTGCCGTCGGCGGCACGGTCTCGGCCGTGAACGTGCGTGTCACCGGATGCACGGCCAACGCGTTGCCCGCCAGGTCGCTCGCGGTCAGGGTCAGCGAGTGCGTGCCCTGGGTGTCGGCCGGCACGAGAGTCGCCGAGTAGGTCCAGACCGCCGGGTCGGCCGTCGCGGCCATCGCTGCGTTCGTGACCGAGATACCGCCCGTGGTCCCGCTGATCGCCAACGTCGGGGTCGCGGCCATCGCCTCGTTGAAAACCACGCTCACCGCGAATTCCTCGGCCTTGTACTGGCGGCTGGGTTTGCTGAAAGTGAAGCTCGCCGTCGGCGCTGCCGTGTCCACCACGAAGCTCTTGTTGGCTGGCTGCGCCGGCAGACCGTTGCCCGCCCCGTCGGCGGCCGTCAAAGTGATGGTGTGGGCCCCCTGCGTATCACCGGCCTGCAGCGTCCGGGCGTAGGTCCAGATCGAGCGGGTGGCCCCTTGCGTCATGGAGACGTTCGTGACCGCGATGCCGCCTGTCGTCCCACTGATGGTAATGGTCGGTGCCGACGGCGTGATGTTCTCGCTGAAGGTCGCCGTCACCTTGAACGACTCGGCCTTGTAGACGGCGGGCGACTTGCTGTAGGCCAAAGAGGCGGTCGGGACCGTCGCGTCCACCGTGAAGGTGCGGTTCGCCGGCTGCACGGCCACCGCGTTGCGGGACGGGTCTGCCGCTGTCAACGTGATGGTAAAGACGTCGTCGTCACCTTCCACGGCCGTGCGGCTGTACGTCCACACCGTCGGGCTCGCCGTGGCCACCAGGTCGGCCGGCGCCACGTCGTTCATGCCGCCCGGCGACGCCCCCACGATGGCCACGACCGGCGTCACCCCCATCGCCTCGCTGAACGTCGCCGTGAGCCCAAACGGCTCGGCGCCGTAGAAGCGATCGGCCTGGTTGTACGCCAGCGTCACTGTCGGCACCACCGAGTCCTCGACGAAGGTCCGGTCGGTCGGCTGCACTGTCAACGCATTGCCGGCCGCGTCGGTCGCCGTCAGCGTGATCGAGTGCGTACCCTGCGTGTCGCCAGCCAGCAAGGCCTTCGTGTAGGTCCACACCGTCGGGTCCGCGCCCGCCGTCATCGAGACGTTCGTGACCGCTCCCCCACCAGTCGTCCCGCTGATGCTGAGCCTGGGCGCCGTGGGCGTGATCGGCTCGGCAAAGGTCGCCGTCAGCACGAGTGTCTCGACCTTGTACTTGCGATCGGGCTGATTCCAGGAAACCGTTGCCATCGGTGCCGTGGCGTCGATCGTGAAGGTGTTGTTCGCGGGCGCGGCAGGCGCCGTGTTCCCCGCCGGGTCGCTGGCGCCGAGGGTGACGGCAAACGTGTCGTCGTCACCGGCGAGCGCGGTGCGGGTGAACGTCCAGACCTTCGGGTCCGCGGTCGCCGTCATCGAGGTCGGCGTCACGTCGTTGACGCCGTCGGGCACCGCCCCCGCGAGGGCCACCGTCGGCGTCGCGGCCAGGGTCTCGCTGAACGCCGCGTTCAGCGTGTACGACTCCGCCTTGTAGAGGCGATCGGCCTGGCTGTACGTCAGGGTCACGGCCGGCGCCACCGTGTCGACGGAGAACGTGTTGTTCCACGGTTGCCAGATCAGCGTCTCGCCCAGCGTCGAGCTGGCCGTCAGGGTGAGCGAGAACGCGCCATCGTCGCCGGTCTCGACTGAGCGGGTGAAGGTGAACTCGAGCGGATCGGCAGTTGGCAGCATCGCCGTCGCTGTCACGTCGTTCGCCGCTCCGACACCTCCGCCCGCGATGAGGAGGGTCGGCGCCGAGGCGGGCACGCGAGTGAACGTCGCCGTTACCGCGAACGGCTCTGCGCAGTAGAGGCGATCGGGCTGATCGTACGCAAGGACGGCCTCGAAGTAGCCCACCTGCAGCTTCACCACGCGCGGCGTCTCATCGACGATCCACAGCAACTCTCCCGTGACGGCGACGTCTCTCGGGCTTTGGAGGCTGGTGGGAGACGGATACGTGGAGCCGGTCGGATCGACGATGCTGTGGGCCGGCGCGCCGTTCGAGGTCGGCCACCCGTTCCAGACCAGGACCCGGTTGTTGCTGCGATCCGCCACGTAGAGCCTGCGGCCGTCCCAGGTGACTCTGTACGGCCGGTACAGGCTGGAGGCCGAAAGGCCACCGTTGTTGGCGGTGTTCGAGATGGGGTTCGGTTGCCCCAGGACCACGTCCGCCGGCTGGCCGTTTGACGTCGGAAAGCTGTTCCAGAGCAGCACCCGGTTGTTGAGGTAATCGGCCACGGCCAGCTTCGTGCCATCCGTGGCGGCCGCCATCGGAGCGTACAGACTCGAGGCCGAGACACCTCCGTTGTTGACGGTGTTTGTGAGCACGTCGGGCTGTCCCAGGACCAGGTCGGCCGGGACAGTGCTGCTCACCGGGATGCTGTTCCAGAGCAAGACCCGGTTGTTGCTGCCGTCCGCCACGACCAGCTTGCCGCCTGCCGCCGCAAGCCCCCTGGGGTTGTTCATGCCCGAGGCCGAGATGCCGCCGTTGTTGGCCGTGGCCGAGAGCTCACTGGGTTGACCCAGGACCAGCTCCGCGGTCTGCCGGTTCGTCGTGGGCAGGCTGGTCCAGATCAGGACCCGGTGGTTGTCCGTGTCCGACACGAAGAGCTGGCCGCCGGCTGTGGCAATCCCGTCCGGGTTGTCCAGGGTCTGGGCCGACACGCTCGCGCCATCTTCCGTCCTGGTCGTGAAGTTCGCCTGGCCCAGCACCCGGGTGGCCGGCTGATTGCTCGTGATCGGCAAGCTGTCCCAGATGAGTACGCGGTTGTTGGTCCCATCCGCCACGAACAGCCGGGTGCCGTCCGAGGCCACTCGGAGCGGCGAAGCGATCGTGGCACTCACGCCCGGATTCGAGCCCGAGTTCGAAGTCATGTCGGGCTGACCCAGGACGACGCTGGCATTCGAGTAGCTCGAAGGGAGATAGTTGTTCCAGATGAGCACGCGATTGTTGTTGCTGTCCGCGACGACGGTGTGGCCCGAGTCACCGGAGGCCGACTTCGGGTAGGAGAGGGTCCTGCCCGACAGGCTTGGATTGTTGGCGCTCAACGAGGTCCAGTCCGGCTGACCCAGGACTCTGGCCGCTGCCTGGCCGTTGTTTGCCGGGCCGCCGTCCCAGATGAGCACGCGGTTCTGATCGCACACGTAGGTGGCTCCGTAGCAACTCACGTTGCAGGCTTCGGACAGCACGCTCTGGCCGGGGGTTTCCGAGCACGTCGTGAAGTCCGGCTGGCCGAAGACCTTGTTCGCCGCCTGACCGTTCGCCGTCGGGGCGCTGGTCCACCACAAGATGCGGTCGGCCCAGCCGTCCGCGACCATGACACCGGACCCGAACGTGGTCAACCCCCATATCGCGCCCCCGAAGCCAGTGGCGTTCACCTGGGCGCCACCGAAGGGATAGCACATCATGTTCGTGGTGAAGCTGCCCTGACCAAGCACCCAGGTCGCCGCCACGCCGTTCGTCGTCGGGATGGGATCCCAGACCAATACCCGCCGGTTGGACGAATCCGCCACGAACAGCCTGTTGTTCTGGGCAGCAACTCCGCGGGGATCATGGAGGGTTGATGCGTTCAGACCACTGCCGGAGGAAGTGAAGTTCGATTGTCCGACCACGACGTCGGCAGCCTCGTAGTTCGAAGTTGGAAGACTGTTCCAGATGAGCACTCGCTGGTACCCAGTGTCGGCGACGAACAGCTTTCCGTTGTAGGTACAGATGGCGGCCGGATCCGAGAACTCCGAGGCTCAGACCTCCTGACATACCCCTGTGTAATACCGTCTCCCGCTGGAGGCCGACGGAGGGGGGTGGCGATTTGGCCTGTCACACCAGTGCATAAATCCCGCTGGAGGCCGACGGAGGGGGGTGGCGATTTGGCCTGTCACACCAGTGCATAAAACCCGGGCGAATTCGCGCACATGCGCGCGCGATATAAGCACGTGTCAACATGTGCCACCGGCATGTCAGGAGTTCTGAGGCTGTCACGCTCCCGGCACCCGGCGCGGGGCTCGACAGGTTCGGCCAGCCCAGCACCAGGTTCGGGACTTGGTGATTCACCGTCGGAATCGTGTTGTAGATGAGCACCCTGCCGTTCTCTCCGACGAAGAGGCGGTTGTTGCCGTCGCAGTGCACGGCATTGGGGCTCGACAGCCCCCTCCGATACGCCTCTCTGGAGTACAGGTCGACCTGCCCGGCTGCCGCCAACCCGGTCGGCACCACCGACCACCGCGTGCCGGCCGTGCCCGTGGCCGTCTGGCTGGTCGCCAGGTCCGTCACCCCGACCGTGGCCGTCAGGTCCATGGGCTCGAGGACCCGCGTCGCTGAACGCGGACGGACCTGGAAGATGAAGTTGCGGTTGGCCGTGGGCGCGATCGTCAGCCCCACCGCCGGCGGCGTCACCTCGTAGGTGCTGTCGTCCGGCCGCCCGCCCAGAGTGAACGCCAGGGTGACGCTGTCCACGCGCAGACTGTTCGTGGCGCTCGAGTTGGTCACCGTCACCGTCACGGGCGTCGGGTCGACCACCGGCTGCGCGGGCTCCTGCCTGCGCGCCGAGGCCGGGGCCGTGATCGCCACGTCGGTCGGCGAGAGGATGGTCCGCCACAACTCGAAGGTGCGGACCGACGGCTGGGCCGGCACGTTGCCCCCCGCATCGGCGGCCGTGAGCGTGATCGTGTGGGCACCTTCGGTGTCCGTCGCCAACAGCGTGGTCTGCCAGGTCCAGATGGCCTGACTGGCCCCCTGCGTCATCGCGGAGTTGGTGACCGTGATTCCGCCGGTCGTCCCGCTGATGCCGAGGCTCGGCGCCGTGGGACTGATGTTCTCGCTGAAGGTGGCGGTTACCTGCACCAGTTCGCCTTGCTTGTACTTGCGGTCCGCCTGGTTGTAGGCCAGCGCCACGGTTGGCACGACCGTGTCGAGCAAGAACGTTCTGCCGGCAGGCTGCGCCGCGAGCGTGTTGCCGGCCGCGTCGGCCGCCGACAGCGTGAGCGTGCGCGTCCCCTGCGAGTCGCCTGCCTGCAGGGCCGTCGTGTACGTCCACACCGACCGGTTGGCGCCCATCGTCATCGGGACCTGTGAGATCGACCCGCCGCCGACAGTCCCGTTGATGGTGAGGGTCGGCGCCGTGGGCGTGATGTTCTCGCTGAACGTCGCCGTCACGGCGAAGGGCTCCTCCTTGTAGCAGCGGTTCGGATGGCTGTAGGTGAGCGTCACCGACGGCGCGGTCGCGTCCACGCCGAAGGTGTTGTCCGCCGGCTGTCCGGCCAGCGGGTTGCCGACCGGGTCGTTCGCGGCCAGAGTCACTGTGAAGGTGTCATCGTCGCCCGTCACCAGCGTGCGCTCCAGCTTCCAGACCTTCGGGTCGGCCGTTGCCATCATCGCGGTCGCAGTCACGTCGTTGGCCCCACCCGCCGTCAGGCCTGTGACGGTCACTGTCGGCGTGGCGCCGAGCGTCTCGCTGAAGGTCGCCGTCACGGCAAACGCCTCGGCCTTGTAGAACCGATCGGTCTGGCTGTAGGTCAGCGCGACCGTCGGCGCGGTGGCGTCGACGGTGAAGGTCCGGTTCGACGGCTGCCAGGTCAGCGGGGTACCCGTCCCCGTGTTGGCGGTCAGCGTGATCGTGAAGCTGCCGTCGTCGCCCGCCGCGACCGTGCGGGCAAAGACGAAGACCTTGGAATCGGCGGTCGGCGTCATCGCGGTGGCGGTCACGTCGTTGGCGGTGCCGGCGCCGCCGCCTGCGATCTCGACGTTGGCGTCCCCACCGGCACGGTGCCGAAGGTCGCCGTCACCACGAACGGCTCGGCGCGGTAGAACCGGTCGGCCTGGTCATACGCCAGAGTGACCTCAAAGTACTCCGCCTGGAACTTGACCACGCGCGGCGTTGCGTCCACGATCCAGACGAGGCCGGGCGTCACGGCGACGTCGACCGGACCAACCAGGTTGCCGGGTGAGGGGCCGCCGGTCACCGCCGCGGCCCAGCTATCCTGACCCAGGATGCTGTCGGCGGACGCGCCGTTGGCGGTGGGCCACCCGTTCCACACGAGCACCCGATTATTGCCGCGGTCCGCCACGTAGAGCTTGCGGCCGTCCCACGCGACCCCATACGGACCGTTCAGGCTGGCGGCCGAGAGTCCACCGTTGTTCGCGGTGTTGGAGATGGGGTTCGGCTGCCCCAGGACCACGTCGGCTGGCTGGCCGTGCGACGTCGGGAAGCCGTTCCAAAGGAGCACCCGGTGGTTGTTGCAGTCGGCCACGGCCAGCTTCGTGCCGTCGGTGGCGACCGCCTGGGGACTGTAGAGCGTCGAGGCCGAGAGGCCCCCGTTGTTGGCGGTGTTCGTCAGCCCGCTGGGCTGGCCCAGCACGACATTGGCAGGGACGGTGTTGGTGACCGGGAAGCTGTTCCAGAGCAGCACCCGGTGGTTGTTGGCGTCGGCCACGACCAGCTTGCCGCCCGAGGCGGCGAGCCCGCGCGGGCTGGACATGCCCGCGGCCGAGAGGCCCCCGTTGTTGGCGGTGTTCGAAAGCGGACTCGGCTGCCCCAGGACCAGGTCGGCAGCTTGCTTGTTCGACGCCGGCAGGCTATTCCAGACCAGCACCCGGTGGTTGCCCCGGTCCGAGACGAAGAGCTTGCCGCCGGCCACCGCGAGCCCCTCGGGGTTATCCAGGCTGGAGGCCGACAAGCCACCGCTGTTGACCGTCTTGGAGGTGAAGTTCGTTTGGCCCAGAACTCGCGTAGCTGGCTGGGCGCTCGTGCTCGGGAGGCTGTCCCAGATGAGGACGCGGTTGTTCGTCCCGTCCGCCACGAACAGCCTGGTGCCGTCCGAGGCGAGCCGCGAGCTCCCGCAGATCGAGGCGCTGACGCCCGGGTTGTTGTCCTGGCTCGAAACCATGTCCGGCTGGCCCAGCACCACGTCCGCGGATGAACCGCTGCTGGGCTGCGCGTGGTTCCAGATGAGCACCCGGTTGTTGTACATGTCCGCGACGAACACGTGGGACGAGGTGGCGCAGACCGACCACGGGTTGTAGAGCCGGGCCCCGGAGATGCCCCCGTTGTTCGCCGCGTTCGCGGTATGGCTCGGCTGCCCAAGCCGCCCTGCGGCCAGCACTCCGTCGGCCGCGGGCACGAAGTCCCACCTCAGCAAGCGGTTGTTCCCGTCGAGGACGAATACGCCGCCGGACTCGGTCGAGACGTCCTCGGTGTTCCCGGTCCCGCCCTGCGTACACTCCCAGCCATTGGACGTCTTGTCGGCCTTGCCGATGACGTAAGTGCAGCTTGCACCGTTCGACACCGGGAGCGCATTCCATTGCATGACCCGGCTGTTGCCGTGGTCCGCCACCCAGAACCGGCTTCCGTACATGCACACGCCGCGCGGCTGATGGAACCCGCCGGCGTTCGGAGAGCCCGCGCCAAACCCCTTGTTGTAGTTGTTCCACAAGAAGCCGACCTGGCCGACCACGAAGGTCGCCGGAGCGTAGTTCGCGGTCGGGATGGGGTACCAAACTTCACTTTTCGCCGTTTCGGCCCCCGCCGAGGCGGCGATTGTCTTTGCGGCCGAGGCCGCGGAGGCAATCAGGGAGAAGGGTTTGCGGTATGAGACGGTGAGGGCGCCATTGGCCCAGGTGGAGTTCGAACACACGAAGTCGAGCAGGCGACGTTTTTCGCTCGGAATCTGCTGAATGAAGAGCTGGTGCGCCTTCTGGGCGAGTTCGAGTAGAAGGACGCCTTCGTCCAGGTAGTTCTGGTTGGCGGTCATGTGGTCGGAGATGGCCCGTACCACCTGCTCCTGCTCCCGGCGCCACTCCGTGGCCTTCTTGTCGAAGAACGCGGCGTCGATCTTGCCATCGAGTTTGTCGACGTACATGGCGTCGATGCGGTTCTGGAGACGGGCCTGCTGGGCCTGCAGCCGAGCTACGGCCTCGTCGTGCAGGCGCTTCTCGTCCTGGTGGCTCTCGCGGAGGGCGACGCGGAGCCAGTCGAGGATCTCCTGGTCGAAGGTCAGGCCCTTGATGACCTCGGCGTACTGGGCCTCCAGTACCTCCTGGCGGACGTACGGCTCCGGGCACTTCTGCTTGTTGCCGGAGCACCGGTAGTAGACGTACTTGCCCTTCTTGACGTCACCCACCAGCGCGCACCCGCAGTGGCCGCACTGGATGAGGCCCGAGAAGGCGAAATCGTGCTTTGCCCACTGCCGTTCACCCCTGTGCCGTCCGTCGAGCACGTCCTGGACCTTGTCGAAGAGCTCTTGCGACACCAGCGGCTCGTAGGTGCCCCGGTAGGTCTTGCCCGTCCACTCGAATGTGCCCGCGTAGATGGGGTTTCGGAGCAACCGGTGCAGCGTCGTCCGGGGCAGGCGGGAGCCGGTGCGACGCGTGCCGAGACCCGCCTCCTGGCCCAGGCGCCCCAGGTCCAGGAGTGAGTAGCGGCCGGTGGCGTACCACTCGAAGAGACGGCGGAGGGCGGGCCCCAGAACCAGGTCCTGGACGATGGTCTTCTTGCCGTTGGCACCCAGGACGTTCTTGTACCCGAACGGCGCCGCCGAGGGCCAGATGCCCTGCTCGGCCTTCTCGAGCATCCCCTTCTGCGTCTCCTCCCGAAGGTTGTCGATGTAGTTCTTCGCCATCAGCACCTTGATGCCGTGGATGAACTTCTCGCCCGAGCGGGATTCCTTCGACAGGACCACGCCCTCTTTGACGAAGTGGATCTCGATGTTCAGCTCGTCGAGCGTGACCCAGTCCTTCAGATTGCGGTAGAGACGGTCGGTCTTTTCGACAAGAACGACGCGGCAGTCGGGCGTGCCGCGCAGGTGCTCCAGCATCTTGCCGAAGTTCTTGCGGCCCGCCACCTTGGCCGTCTCCACGTCCTGGAACTCGTTCTCCGGAGGGATGCAAAGGCCCTGCCGCTGGGCGTACTCCTTGAGTAGCCGGAGCTGGGCGTCGATGGAGAACCCCTCTTTGGCCTGCTCCATAGAGGAGACACGTGCGTAAAGCACGGCCGGTACGGCACGGGGGGGCATCGGCTTCACTTGCCGTGACCGGCCTCGTGTCATCGGGGCACCGCTGGCTCGGGGATTCCTGATCATAAAGCTGGGGGCAGGTCGGTGACGATGACAATGGTATGGCAGAGGGAACGAAGCGCACAAGGGCCCCGTGGCGCTGCAAGACGGTGCTTCAACCGGCCTGTGACGCCGAGGGTCGGGACCTCAGACAGTTGCATCATCACGGCAGGGCCGCTCCTTGGCAACCATGGACCGCGGACGACCTGAGGCTCAGCGGCAAGTGGCCTGCCACCCTGTTCTACTTCTACGGCGACCAGCGCATCTGCGCCCTCGTGCCCTGGCTGAACGACCTTGGCCAAAGCCTCGTCAACGAATTCTGGAATCGAGGGCAGCTACCGAGGGCGTGTCGGAGCCTGTCACGCAACCGGCTACAGGCCTGCCAGCAGTGGGTCCTGCAACATGCCAGCCAGTACGTGGCGTCCGTACTGGAAGTCATACAGGACTTGGGCATCGAAGCGAACATCACCCCGAGCAGGAGGTTTGATCCGCTTCCCGACGTGAGCAGCGCCGAGGTGTACAAGGCCGCAGCTGGTCTCGAGGCCGCGATCGCCGCACTCAAGAAGCTCGGCCATCCGACAGACGAGTTGGAGAAGGAACTCACTATGCTGGAGTGCCGCTACAAGCTCTGGCTTGTGAGGGCGCGCCGGAGACCAGAGCGGCCGTTCACGCGACCGACGGGGGGAAAGCGCGTGATCTTGAACTTGGGCCTGAACGTCCTGTACCTGTACAGGGTCATCGTCGAGGGCAAGGCTCTGGTGGGCTTCCGGAGACCGCCTCGTCGACCCGGGCAGGTTTATCCGTGCGTCCTTTGCGAGAAGGATGCTCCGCTGGTGCAACACGGGCCGCTACCCGACAAGACCGTGTACCGGGAAATCGCGAACCTGCTGACCCTTCTTCAGTTCCGGCCCGAAAAAGAGAGCGCCGTGCCCGGTGCCCCTTGGACAGCGGCTGCCGTCCGACGATTGGTAGAGCGCTACAGGTCATCGGAACCGCTGGAAATCCGCTCCTAGAGAGGCACTACACACTTACCCCTTCGCTTCCTCTATCTGGGGAGCCGAGCACCTTCAGGTAAGTCTCAACGCCTGCGAAAATTCTGCTGCCCCTTCACGGCGCGCGGCAGGAGAGGACCTCTCGCTGTTCCGGCCGTTGGGGGGCCGGACGATGCAGAGGCAGCCCACCGACAACTCGGACACTCGCCCCCAGGCGTGGACGTCGCGCCTTGGTCGCGAGTTGTCTGACGCTGAGCTGCGGGAATCGCGGGCCAATCTCGCCGGGTTCTTCGCGGTGCTGCGAGAGTGGTCCCTGTCCAAGAAGGCCCCTGGCGGAGACGGCAGCAGAGAGCCCTTGCCCGATAGAGCCCGCGCACAGAAAGGGAGGACTTCCGGCAAACAACAGACCGGCCCCCTAAAGGACTGAGGGCCTCGTCGCCACGAGGCCCCGCTGCCGCCTGTTCGGCGAACCTTCCACCACTCTATCCGGGTGAGACACAACCCGAAGGAGCACTCCAATGAGAATACGACGGAACTCACTCAAACTCAAGACCAGCCTTGCAGAAGAAGCCACTGACGAGACCGAAAAGGCGAGCCTCGGGGACCGGAGGCAACCCGAGTCGGATGGGAGTGCTCCTTCTCTGTCTCCTTCATTCGTGCAGACGTCCTGTCACGCAGCCCTGCCTAGCTTCGAGCCGGTGGTGGTCCCACCAGCCACGACGCGGCGGCGGTCCGACCATGCGCGACAGGCCGCATCTTCGGACAGACGCTGTAGCAGCGGCAGCTACCCGTTCTTTGTGGTCGGCCGCCAGGTGCGCGGGAACCAGGTCGCCATCCACGCCGCCAGGTGCAAACGGCGGTTCTGTTCCGAGTGCGCACCTGGCCGTTGGGCGAGGTGCAAGACCGTCATCGAGGAGATCATCAGGCGGGGGAACGGACGGTGGGTCCGCGTCGACCTCACCCTCAACCCGCACCGGTTTCGCGGTCCGAGGGCTGCCTGGGGCGCGATTGGCGGCATCCGAGAGGTCTTCCTGCGGCACCTGAAGAGGAGTTGCTCCGAACTCGCGGTTGCGGGCTGGCATGTGGCATGGGTGCTGGAGCCGCACGAGAACGTGTACCCCCATCTGCACCTCGTCTTCGGCGGGGTCGACACACTCGACGAGAACACCGTGCGCGAGTGCGCGATGAAGGCGAAGGCCGGACGCGTGACCGTCGTGGCCCAGACCGAGAAGGTCGACCCGGCCACCTATCTGGCCAAAGGGATGTCCCCGAAGCGGCTGGATTCCTGGACGCCCCAGATCCAGTCGTGGCTCGCTGGCCCGCCGCTCATACGGACCTTCGGCCACAACCTCAAGGGCTTCAGGTTCTCCGAGCCCGACCCCAACTGGAGGTGGACGCGTGCTCACCAGACCGACATGCCGCGAGAACTCGCACAACTGGCCAGGGTCGGCTACGAGGTTCCCGCATTCATCCCGGACCCTGATGAGCCCTGAGACTGCACGTCTCGTTTATTATAGGCTAGCCCGGAAACCCCTTACCCTGACAGCTTTCACGGGGTTTCAGACATCCTCAATCAGAACTTCATCCCTCGGGAGCCCTGAAACCACCCTTCACATTCATGGAACTTTTGCAGAGCACGAACCCGGTAGCCCCTGGAACGTGGGCGAAGCCCTGAACTCCAGCTTACCTCAGCGTAAACAGCCTCCAGGATAACGGTGCAGATCACCGCAACGTTCTACCTTTGGAGTGAACTTCTTCAGGGCTCAGGAGCCCATGCCCAGATGAACGCAAAGCCCCCTCCCTCGGCGGAGCCATCCAGCGGCAAACGACACAGCCACTTCCAACGGCACCATGCTCCTTCCAGAGGGCTCGGGGCTCCCGGCCAGCCCGGAGAGCAGGGCAGAGACCCATCCCCTCCAGGATTGGCCCTGGGTGACTCCTGGCGCCCTACCCAGGGCCCCCCTGCTTCCCTGGACCTCTTCGGCATCACGGTCTTGAACCGGTCGTCGTTCTCGTCGTGGTGAAGGACCTCGAGAAGGATGTGATGGAAGACAACACCTTCATCCTGGAAGGGCTACCTCTGTCGGGATGCTGTTGAACCCGGTCCGTTCATCCGACCTGGCGGCAGCCGGACGGACGACGGGGGTAACACTCGTTGCCTCGACGGCGACGTTCATCATGAGCGCGCTGGTCCCGTAGAGGTCGCTGGCACCAACACGAAGTTGGGCACCGGCTCTGCACCCTTACCGGGGGAACTTGAGGTCGTGATGTTGCTGCTGGTGATGAACTCCTGGGGGAAGTTGCTGCTGAACCGCTGGGCACGGCTCAGGTTCGGTTCGAGGTTCCAGGACGAGGGAGCTGACTATGCTAAAAGGTTTCTTTTAGGAGGCCACAGGATGAACCCGGAGGCGTTGGATCATGGGGCCCGTCACGGCGTTTGTCCCACGGGACGGACTATGTGAGGGCACCTCGACCGTAACGGGACGTTTCTCCGGACAAGTTGACCACCGCTTCAGAGTACAGAACCAGCCCCGGCCCCGAGCCCCTCATGATGATGAGGACCAGCCGTCGTGAGCTGGGCGGCTCACCGTCAGTCCACTCCCCTCCGCCAGTCCACCGAAGACACTTCCCCCGTCGGTAGACTACCACTGACAGCCCCCCGCCGCTTCGATGGTGAACTCAGGCCCAGACTAGAGGGGGGAAGGACTGCGAGTGCTGGTGCCCAGCCTCTGCAAGGAAATCGGGGCGGCTGGGTCTCCCGCGAGAGCCGCAGGAAAAGTAGGGGCCGTTGACAGCAGCCCCAAGATGGAATCGACCTCGGCCCGCAGGTCAGCCGGTCCGCCCGGTGGAGCTGACCAGCACTACCACTCCCTGCACGGCCCCGCCCACGGGCACGTTGCGCAGGCCCAGCCGGGCTGGGGGATGAAGACGCCCGCCTCGACGGCCCTCACGACCAGCCCAGCGACCTTGACCTGGCGCTCGATGGCCTCCGGGGCACGGCCGATGACGTACCTCTCGACCACTGGCGTCTTGGTCTTCGTGATCACTTCATAGGCCAACTTCACCGGCTTCCCCAACTCCGCCGCCAGTTCCTTCAACGCTTCCCTGTAGAGGACGAGCTGGCCGGAGTGCTCGTCGATCTCTCTGGCGGACCAGCGACTCTTTGCCGTCTTGATGTCCACGACCCAGAGGCCCTCGTCGCCGTGATCCTCGATGATGTCGATGCGCCCCACCAGCGGCGGGAGGCCCGGGGCCAGATTCACCGTGAACTGGTGCTCGATGCCGATGACGCAGGCCTCGGGTCTCTTCCACGCGGTCCAGGTTGTCAGCATCCGGGTGGCCATTTCCAGCATCCCGTCCTTCCCTCCCTCGTCAACAAACTGGATGGGGGTATCCCGGTCCTGCTCGTTCAGGCTCTGGGCCATTACGGCAACAAGGTCCGGGAGCGGGGGCACCGCGCCGACCATCAATCCGGCCAGGGCCTCCTCGACGGCCTCGTGGAACGCGATGCCGAAGGCCAAGGCCGCGGGGGTGAACGCGGGCTTGAGGCGGTCGACGTAGTGGAACCTCCAGCGCAAGCCACACCCCAGGTACGACTGAATGCGGGAGTGTGACAGGTGTTCGAGGCCGAGAGTACCTGTCTCCTTCGTGTCGTTCACGGTGTACCTCCTCGTAGTTGAAGGGGCGGCCCCGGATCTCCTCCGAGACCGCCCCCGTGGTTGTTGACGGGTTCACGCCTGCTGGACCACCTCCGGGGTGCCCTTGAGCACGGCGATGAGGTTGCTCGCCTCGCGCACGGTCAGCTCTTCGACACGGCCGTGGCCGTACTGGCCCTTGCAGACGTTCTCGGGGGAGGTGCCAGCCTGGCGGGCCAGGGTCCTGATGGCGCGAAGCTGCGCCGCAGTGGCCACCGTCCGGTGTGGCTGCGAACCGCCGTTGCCGCCCGGGTGCCCTCCACCGTTCCCGTTCCCCGGGCCGGAGTTGTTGGTGCCGTTCCCGCCTCTCCGACCAGCGATGACCCGGAGGGGCTGGTGCTGCTGGGGCTCAACGACCTGGTGGTCACCCAGCTCCTCGATGCCACAGGTCTCCACGCCGTAGCCCGCGAACCGCAGGGCCCGAGCCACGGCCCGGGTCTCGGCCAGCTCGAGGAGAGCGTCGGCCAGTCGAACGTCGCGGTTTGCAGTGGCCACACCGGTACCGCTGAACTCGCCCTTGTCGGTGATCACCGTCGAGCGGACCACGGCCAACACGTCGAGCTCGTACTGGACCAGCTCGGTCTTGATGCTCAGGTGCTGATTCCCCTCGTGGGCCAGCCGCAGGCGGCCACCCACCACAGGGAACGAGCGTCCCTGCACCTGGACCACCTCGTCGTCTCGGAAGTTGTTCATTTCATCGCTCCTCTCGAAGTAGAAAGCCGCCCCCAGGGTTCTGATTCCTGAGAGCGGCCTGGTTGTAGTTGTCGTTGGTGTTCAGCCCGTTCCTGCTACTCCATCTGCTCGACCAGGTCACCAGGCCTGACCTTCGCCTCGACCACCTGCAGGGCTTCCTGAACCACGGGGAAGACGCTCGCGGGCAAGAACTCCAGGTCGTCGTCCCGTCCCTTGAACGTTACCCGCAGGTCCAGCTCTCCGCTGACCAGGCTGGCCGTCACGTTGAAGCTCACAACCTCATCGTTGTCGAGCTGGGCGAGGAATCCGTAGCGAACCTCCACAAGCTGCAAGTGCTTCGGGTCCGATTCGGTCTCCTTCCGATCATTCATCATGGTTGTCAACCTCCCGAAGATGTTGGAGGCCCCAGCACGCTGCTGGAGCCTCCGTTGGTGTTCGTGTCGTTGTTTCTGGGCCAGAGTGTTGCGGCCCGCTTCCCTGGCGGCCACCTACCGGGCCCCGCCGAACCGGATGGCCCGCAGGCGCTCCCGGACAGCCTGGCGGGCAACCTCCAGCAGGGCGTAGACGGCGCTGCTGGTGCGGTCCATGCGCCCCGCCACCTCCGAGCCCGTCAGCCCGGACATCGACAGCCGCAGGGCCTGCCTGGCCGCTGTCGGCGTCGACGCGGAGCGCACAGCCCGCTGCAGCTCCCGGATGGCCTCCTTGGCGCCGAGGACATACAGCGGGTCAGCGAGGGTGTCCACTTGAGCCAGGGCCAGCTCGAAGTCGGCCCTGACGATCTTCGGCTGGAGTTCGAAGCGGGTCTTCCCGGTTCCTTCGTCCTCCACCTCGACCTCGCGCAACTTCTGCTCGCTGCGGACCTGGCCGAAGAGTCGATTCCTGAGTGCGAAGCTCAGATACGGCAGCCACTCGGAGTCCCGCTTCAGCTCCTCGATGCGCTCGTCCTTCTGCGCCTCGACGATCTCCCACAGGTGCGTCTGGCAGTCACTACGCCGCTCGGCGTTGGTGCTGAAGGGGAAGCCGCCCATCTTGTGGGCCCGGACCCGCATGATCTCTTTCACCTTCGAGTGACCGAGCAGACCGATGAGGGCGTCGGGCTTGTGGTTGCGGGCATCGCGGACCAGGGACTGGATGCTGGTGGTCATGCTAAACCTCCGGAATGCAGAAACGCCCGGTCCAACCCGTTGAAGGGCTGAACCGGGCAACTGCGTAAGGGGTTACCGGTAGAAGAAGCGGGAGACGTGCCCCGAATCCTTCACCTCACCGCAGATGTCACCTCCTCTCCTGCTGGTGAAGTGGCGCCAAGCTCGGTCAAGCTGGCGCTAGGATTATGGGTCCATCTCTCTACTTTTCTTGTACCCCAGGACCCTGGCGCTCTGACCCAGACGAGTCCCAGGGACTGCCCCCTTCCGTCGAACATCCACCCGGACCCCAGCGCGAACATGCCGCACCCCTCGGCGAGAACGTGGCGAACAGCACCGCCGACGGTGAAGAGGATCACTTCACCGCCACCAGGTGGGTCAGTGGGACACCAACTCGACAAGCTGCACAATCGCCGACAAGGAAGCGGCCAATGGCGTCGTCACCGCTCGGCCCTCCTGTCCAGACACCTTCATATCGACGCTATGTAACGCCACAGGACCCCGACCACTCGCAGGTCACAACTACTCAGACATGAAGGTGAGTGTCCAGTACATCCCATTTGGCATCTGCGTTGCCCCGTGTCTTATGATTGTTCCTGGGGGATTCCAGATCTTCACGACACCATTGGCAAGAATGTCGGTCCTGAGTTCCTGGCCATGCTGCGACACCAGGTCTCCCCACCATGCAGTAGCCGCATCCTTGCTGGCTGTGCTTAGCGTAACGGAGCTCAGCCCCGGTCCTTTGAACTCGAGGAAGACCTCAGCTCCATTGGGCAGGTTTGCCAGGCGGCTGGTTCCACTGGCTCCGGCCCGCAGAGGAACGCCGAGTTGAGCCGCGACCTGCTCGGGCGAAGCCCCCCAGTTCGTTGAGACTCCGCCGAGCAGTTTCACTTCTGCACCCACATTAGCCTGGGTCATCCCCGACTTGCCCTGGTCGGACTCTCGCCCTGGTTCGGTTGGACGTTGAGGAGCGGCTGCTGCTTCACCAGATTGGGGCCCTCGATGAGTGTCCGGCCGGAGATTGTAGGCTTTGTTGAGTTGCACGATAGCGCGGCGGGTTTCGGCCAGGCTGACACCAGAAATTCGGGACCTCTCAAGAACAACAGGATCATCAGGGTCGATGTAGCGAAGAGCGTGAGCCACTGGAAGTCTGTCCGCGGTTGACGGCGCGGGAGTGGTTGCGCTCTCGCCCGCAGCGTCCTCTCTTGCCCACTTCTCCTCCATCTCCTGCCGAATGCGGTCATATCTGGCCTTTCGCTCACGTTGGATTTCGTCGTCCTTCGCCATGTCCGTATGAGAAACGCCGTGTTCATCATAGACAGTGGGAAGTTGAAGGCCGTCCTGTGCGGCATCCAGCAGTTTCTCGAGGGTCCTCTCTCGCGCAGCACGCACTTCCGCACTCGGGACGCTGTGTCTCGCCTGCCACTCTGCTGAGCCCGCGTAGGATTGAGAGGCTTGCTGTGGCGGCGGCTCAACTACGGGGTCCTGCACCGCTGCGACTGCGGGAGTTGGCTTGGGCGGAGGTAGAGGGCGCTCGAGATTGCCGCTTGGGGTCAGTGCGACAAGCGAGGAACCCTCCCCATTACCCTTGGTGGCGAAAGACACGAAGTACTGTTTCCCGAACGGAACACCGGTGAAGGCTACCTGGCTCACAAAGGCATTATCACCGGCCTTCGCGGCAGCCGCGCACCAGGTCTGCATTGACAGTTCCGGACGCGTTTGCGTGTATTGTCTGCCATCCTGATCCTGCAGGCAGAATGCGCGTGGTCCCGCTGCACCCTTCTGCTTCCGCTTGACCGCCAGGCGGACTAGGAGCGAATCGGCTCCAATCACAACGTCGCCGTCCTCGAAGGTCACCGATGTTCCACCCAGTATCCACCGGCCGAGGCTGACCTTGTACTCAAGGCCACAAAGCGGGACAGGCTGCCCCTCGTTGAACACCATCTTTGACGTTGCGCTAGATGCTGGCGGCTGAGCCGTGGCCTGAGTAATGGCGAGCGTGAGGAGAACAAGGCAGAGGAAGACGCCACGAACCAGCCTGATCAGTTTGAGCATGGCAATATCCTCCCTTCCGAGGGTGTCGTGGTTTGAAAACCAAACCGATTCGCTGCCTTCGTGCACTACTGTCATCTTGGAGTTCCCATCATCCCGCCCCGCTTCGGGTGCTTCTTCGGCATGGCTATCGAGCGCGCCTCATCGGTTGCGAGAACATGTCGTAAAACGGCGAACTCTATCCCCACGATGGTAGGGTGTCAATGACATCGTCGCCGTCCCTATTGGGGAGCTCTTCCACGCCGCGGCGGTCGCATTCAACGCCAGCAGCACCGAAACGGCTGGCTCCCCCGCCCACGTGTTGTTGAGGACCTCGGAGTTATTCCGCCTGGCCATCTGCCTGTTCTCCTGCTGCCCGCTTCCGGTGCGACCAACATGCGGACTCTATCCGACGCCGACCCTGTCAGCAAGTACCGGGAGAACCTATAGGCTCTCGCTCTCGGACCCTGTACGCCCTACGCTCACCAGGCGGGCAGAAACAGGGCCATGGATACTTTCGAGAGCTTCCTTCAACGGGTCGGCGGTCGGATTCGAGAACTCCGCCTGGCCCTTGGTTTATCCATCGAGGCCGTTGCCCTCAGGTCCCACGTCCACCCCTCGTTCTGGTCCCAGGTCGAGCGCGGCGTGAAGCAGCCATCACTCAAGAGCATCCATCGGATGGCTGCTGGCCTTCGGTGTAGCCCCGCCGACATCCTGGAGATGGAGGGTTCTGACCCGGGCCCGGTGATCAGACGGGAGCTGGCTGCCCTGGTCGGGGAGCGCCCCACCAAGGAACTGAGCCGTCTGCTGGCCGTGATGCGCGAGGTGCTCGGGTACTGGGAGACCGAGACGTCCTCACCCCGAAGCTGCCAGCGGTAGCTTTGACCTCTCCTCCGAGGGCTCCAGCTTCAGCTTGGTCTGCTCGAGCACCTTCCGGGTCGTGGCCCCTCCCGCCGTCTCTGCCAGGGCGGCGCGGTGTCTCTGATCGCGACCAGAGGCGGACCCGCGGTGCCAAAACAGGGGCCCCTCCGAGCCCCCCACAGCCACCGCTACTTCAGCAGAGCCGTCCGAACCGTGTAGTAGGTGAGCGCCGCGATGGCCCAGGAACTCTTGATCACCAACAGGGTGATGTTCCCCGCCCACCAGGCGATTGCGGAAACGACACCAGTCATACCGACCTCCTTGTTCACCGTTCCCCCACAGCGCTTGTACCAGGAAGTCGGAACCGAGCCGCGGCCAGTGGCCTCCGTTGGTCCCTTGGCCGCCACCTCGACGGTGACGAGGGCGGCTTGGTCGGCCCCTGCCAGGGCAATGGTGGCCATCCCCGCGCTGTCCGGGACGGCACCGCCGCTACCGGGAGCGCTTCTTGATGATGAGCCTGATGTCCAGGTCCCGGAACGGGAAGTCCAGGTCGAAGCTCTCGAGGTCAGGGCCGCTGAAAGGGAGGTCCTGCGAGAGCAGCTGCATCAGAAATGCCTCCACGAACTCCGTGGTCCAACGTGGCCGGGACTTCCCGAAGGGTGATGACCGGAAGGAAAACGGCAGCGGCACTCTGTACTGCTTCAGAATCCATCTCAGCAAGGGCTCGGAGACGGTCCTCGCGCCTTGCTCCACGTTGGCCACGTAGGCTGGCTTGAGACGGGTCTGTTTGGCGACGTCTCCCTGGAAGAGCCCCAGGTTCAGCCTCAACTTCGCTAGCTGCACACCCAAGGTCCGGGACCCCGCCTCCGCCTCGCCCTTCAAGACATTCTTGCTGGGCTTGGGGGCCCTCTTGGCCTTCGGCTTCCGGGACGGCGAGGCATCGACCTTTGCCTTCTTCTTGCGGGTCTCGGCGGGACGATGGGGCATGGCTCCACTGAACCATGCCGTCCCGGGGGTGCGCCAGCTACCCGTGACCGACCAAGCCCTCTGGGGTAGGGTGTCGCTGGGCTACTCCGGTCCCGTCCGTCCACGGGGCGGTATACTTCTACTGGAGGCCACCATGACCGAGAAGCTGACCTGGGACGAAATCAAGCAGCGGTACCCGGATGAGTACGTCATCCTGGCCGAGCCCGAGTTCGACGACAACGAGGACCCCGTCGGGGGCGTCGTTCTTTCTCACGGCCAGAACGAGGACGAAGCCTTGGCTCCCGTTCACGGCGTGAAGGAAACCTGGTTCCTCACTTACACCGGCGAGATTCTCGGAGGCCTCATCAGTGTCCAGGTCGAATCTCTGGACTAGGCACGTTCGTCCGGATTCGCAGATCGTCTTCGTCCTGGGGGTGGCCAAGGGGCCTGTAGGGGACGAGAAGCCGCTGGACCTGGCCCTCGACACCGGGACCCCCGTGACCATCGTGTCCTCGAAGTGGGCACGGGAACTCGGGCTGACCGAGGAGCGCTCCATTGGACGGTCGCGACTGGTCGGTCCGACCGGGCCCCACCTGGGCTACCGGGTGATCGCGGAGAGATTCCGGGTGATGGGTCGCACCCTGCTCGAGGTCGAGCTTCACTGCCACGACCTGGAGCCCCAGTTGAAGGTTCGCGGTGTCCTCGGCCTGGACATCCTCCGCCGTGGCGAGCTGCGCCTGAATCTGCCTGAGGGTGTCGTGCAATTCGTGTGGGCCTGAGAGGGCTCTATGCGGCACTAACGACGGTCCCCTCACGCTGCCCAGGCGAACTCCCTGACCGCCTCCAGCACCGCCCGGATTTCCGGCGGCGGGTACAGACAGAGAGTTCGAACTTCGTTCCGTATGGGGTCCCAGAACAGCACGCGGTTGTTGAGTCGATCCGACACGAGCAGGCGGTTGTTGTAGGCGGAGACATCCCACGGCTGGCTCATCCGGTACTCCGAGCAGCCACTGCTGGTGCTCGTGAAATCCACCTGCCCCACGACGACGTCGGCGGCCTCGTTGTTCGCCGTCGGCCAGCCGTTCCAGATCAGCACCCGATTGCGGCCCGAATCGGCGACGATCAGGTTGTTTCCATAGGACGCGATCCCGTGGACCTCCTGGAGGATGGAAGCCGCAGTCCCCCCGCTCCCGCGATCGGACAGGCTGGACCAGCCCAGCACCAGGTCGGCCGCCTGGTGGCTGACCGCCGGGCCGTCGTCCCAGATCAGCACCCGCTCCCCGACCCGATCCGCCACGAAGAGCCGGTCACCGTCCGAGTAGACCGCCGTGGGGTTGCTCAACCCCCTCCTATACGCCTCCCTCGAGTACAGGTCCACCTGTCCGACCGCCAGCAGCGAGCCCGGAACGACCGACCACCGCCTGGTGGCTGAACCCGACGCGGGCTGGCTGGCAGTCAGATCCGTCACGTCCACCGTCGCCGTCAGGTCCACCGGTTCCAAGACGGCCGTTGCCGCGGCCGGACGCACCTGGAAGACCAGGGTGCGACTTGCGAGTGGCGAGATCGTCATCCCCACCGACGGCGGCGTCACGTCGTAGGTTGCCGGGGCCGGGGACACGCCCCGGAAGAACGCCAGCGCGATGCCATCCACGCGCAGGCTGTTCGTCGCGCTCGAGTTCGCCACCGTCACCGTTACCGCCGTCGGGTCGACGACCGGCTGTCCCGTCTCTTGCCGGCGCGCCACGATCGGCGCCGTCAGCGCCACGTCGGCCGGTGCCAGGATGTGCGTCCAGACCTCGAAGGTCCGGTCGGCCGGCTGGGCCGCCAGCGGGTTGCCCCCAGCGTCGACGGCCGCCAGCGTGACCGTGTGGGTGCCCTCGGAGTCGCCCGCCGCCGGCGTTGTCTGCCACGTCCAGACCCTGAGGTTGGCCCCCTGCGTCATCGGCACGTTGGAAACCGTCCCCCCGCCCACCGTCCCGTCGAGTGTGATGGCCGGCGCCGTGGGGCTGATATCCTCGCTGAACGTCGCCGTCACCTTGAACGGCTCACCCTGCTTGTACACCCGGTCGGTCTGGTTGTAGGCCAGCGTCACTGTCGGCACGACCGTGTCGAGCAAGAACGTCCTGGCGGCCGGCTGGGCCCCCAGCGGGTTGCCGGCCGCGTCGGCCGCCGCCAGCGTCAGCGTGTGCGTTCCCTGCGAGTCTCCGGAGAGGATCGTCGTCGTGAACGTCCACACCGAACGGTCGGCGCCCATCGTCATCGGGACGTTTGAGACCGACCCGCCGCCGATGGTCCCGTTGATGGTGAGAGTCGGCGCCGCGGGCGTGATCGCCTCGCTGAAGGTCGCGGTCACGGTGAAAGCCTCGGGCTTGTAGCAGCGGTTGGCGTTGCTGTAGGTCAGCGCCACCGCCGGCAGGGTGGCGTCCACGGCGAAGGTGTTGTCTGCGGGCTGTCCGGCCAGGGGGTTGCCAACCGCGTCGCTCGCGGCCAGCGTGACGGTAAACGTGTCGTCGTCACCGGCCACCAGCGTGCGGTCGAGCTTCCAGACCCTCGGGTCGGCGGTCGCGGTCATCTGGGTCGCCGTCACGTCGTTGGCCCCGCCCGCCGTCAGGCCCGTGACGGTCGCCGTCGGCGTGGCCGCGAGCGTCTCGCTGAAGGTGGCCGTCAGCGCGAACGCTTCGGACTTGTAGAGCCGGTCGGCCTGGCTGTAGGTCAGCGCGACCGTGGGCGCGGTGGCGTCGACCTCGAAGGTCCGGTCCGACGGCTGCCAGGTGAGCGGGGTGCCCGTGGCCGTGTTGGCCGTCAGCGTGATGGCGAAAGTGCCGTCGTCGCTGCTCGCGACCGTGCGGGCGAAGGTGAAGACCTTGGAGTCGCCGGTAGCCGTCATCGGGATGGCTGCCACGTCGTTGGCGATGCCCGCGCTTCCGCCGCCGATTTCGATCGTCGGGAACGCCGCCGGCACGGTGCCGAAGGTCGCCGTTACCACGAACGGTTCGGCGCGATAGAAGCGGTCCGGTTGGTCGTAGGTCAGACTCACCTCGAAGTACTCCGCCTGGAACTTCACGACGCGCGGCGTCGCGTCGGCGACCCAGACCAGGCCGGGCGAGAGAGCGACGTCTACTGGGCCGGGCAGGTTGGAGGCGGCAGGGTAGCCGGAGACCGCGGAGGCCAGGTCGCTCTGCCCCAGCACGCTGTCCGCTGCCTGTCCGTTGGCGGTTGGCCATCCGTTCCAGACCAGGACGCGGTTGTTGCTGCGGTCTGCCACGTGGAGCTTGCGGCCGTCCCACGTGACGCCGTGGGGGTAGTTCAGGCTGGAGGCCGAGAGCCCTCCGTTGTTGGAGGTGTTGGAGACGGGGTTCGGCTGCCCCAGCACCACGTCGGCCGGCTGGCCATTCGCGGTCGGGAAGGTGTTCCAGAGCAGCACACGGTGGTTGGCGTAGTCGGTCACGGCCAGCTTCGTGCCGTCGGTAGCGGCAGCCATGGGGAGGTTCAGGCGAGAGGCCGACACGCCTCCGTTATTGGCGGTGTTCGTCAGCGCATCGGGCTGCCCCAGCACCACGTCGGCCGGGACGGCGCTGGTCACCGGAACGCTGTTCCAGAGCAGCACGCGGTGGTTGTTGCCGTCGGCCACTACCAGCTTGCCGCCGCCGGCGGCGACTCCCCTCGGATAGGCCAGGCTCGCGGCGGAGAGGCCCCCGTTGTTGGCGGTGTTGGAGATGGCGTTGGGCTGGCCCAGCACCAGGTCGGCCGCCTGGTTGTTCGAGGAGGGAAGGCCGTTCCAGACCAGGACCCGGTGGTTGTTCCGGTCCGACACGAAGAGCTTGCCACCCGAAACCGCCAACCCTTCCGGGGTGTAAAGGCTGGAGGCCGACGGGCCAAGGTGGTTGGCGGTCTTGGTCGTGAAGCTCGCTTGGCCCAGAACGCGCGAGGCCGCCTGGGCGTTCGTACCCGGGAGGCTGTCCCAGATGAGCACCCGGTTGTCGGCCCCGTCCGCCACGAACAGCCTCGTGCCGTCCGAGGCGACCCGCGACACCGAACAGACCGACGCGTTGACCCCAGGGTTCAGCTCCTCGCTCGATACCATGTCCGGCTGGCCCAGGACCACGGTCGCCGGCTCGCTGGTGCCGGGCGTCTCGTCGTTGTAGATGAGCACCCGGTTGTTGTCGGTGTCCGCCACGAACACGTGGTCGGCCGTCCTGCAGACGGACCGCGGACGGCACAACCTCCGGGAGGAGATGCCCCCGTTGTTGCACCCGTACTCGGTAAGGCTGGACTGCCCCATGGCCGCGTCGGCTGCCACCCCGCTGGCCGTCGGGACGCTGTTCCAGACCAGCACCCGGTCGTACAGCCCGTCGGCGGCGAAGACGAGCCCGCCGTCATAGAAGACACCCTCGGTGTTCCCCAGCAGGTCGGCCTGGCAGTCCTGGATGAGCTCGGTCCGGCTCGGCTGGCCGAGGACGTAGTCGCACCACTCCCCGTTCGAGTTCGGGATCGAGCTCCACAACATCACCCGGTTGCACTCGGAGTCTGCGACGAACAACCTCCCCGAGCCAGCGAACAGACCTTGCGGGTAAGCCATCCCCATGCCGTTGACGCCGCCGCCGCCCCCCCGCACCTGGTTCCCCGTGAAGTCCATCTGTCCGAACACGATGGCCGCCTGTGTCCCGCTCGACGACGGGACGGGGTCCCACATCAGCACCCGGTGATTGTCTCGGTCCGCGACGAACAGCTTGTTGTTGGACAAGGAGACGCCCCAGGGCCCTCTCATCTTGGTACTCGAGCAGCCGGCGGTGCTGCTGGTGAAGTCGGACTGCCCCACCACGAAGTCGGCTGCCTCGTTGTTCGAGGTCGGGAGGCCGTTCCAGACCAGCACCCGGTTGTTGCCGTAGTCGGTGACGTAGAGCCGGGAGCCGTAGGTCGTGATGCCGCGGGCGCTGGAGAGGCTCGAGGCCGACCGGCCGCCGCTGTTCTCCTCGGCGCGAGCCAGGTCCGGTTGGCCCAGCACCAGCTCGGGCACGGCGTGGTTCGTCGTCGGGATGCTGTTCCAGACCAGCACGCGCTTGCCATCGCTGTCTGCCACGAAGAGCCGCGTGCCGTCGGAGTAGACGGCCATGGGGTCGGCCAGGCCTCGCCGATACGCCTCCCTCGAGTACAGGTCGATCTGCCCGACCGACAGCAGCGAGCCCGGGACCACCGACCAGCGCGTGCCGGCCGAGCCCGTGCCCGGCGTCGAGGTCCCCAGATCCGTCACTCCGACGGTCGCCGTCAGGTCCACCGGGTCGAGCACCGGCGTGGCCGAGGACGGACGCACCTGGAAGACGAGGTTGGCGCTGCCCAGTGCCGTGACGGTTACCGGCAGGGTCGGGTTCGTCACCAGGTAGGTCCCCGAAGCCGGCTCGGCGCCGCGGGAGAACACCAGGACCGCGGTGTCCACGCGCAGGCTTCCGGTCGCGCTCGAGTTACGGACCGTGAGTGTCACCGGCGTCGGGTCCACGACCGACTGCCCCACCTCCTGACGGCGAGCCACCACTGGCGCTGTCAGCGTCAGATCACCCGGCAGCAGCGCGGCCGCAGCAGGCTCGACCACCGCCAGGGCAAGGAGGAGCAACACCTCCAGGCAGGCCCTCGAGCCTCGCTTCAGCCCGGGGAGCCACCGGGATTGCGCCGACTCTCCCCCGGACACGACGAACGCCCTCTGAGCCACCATCGCCCCGCCTCCTGTCTCCGGCTTTCCGGTGAGGGAGTCGCACCTAGAGGCCCCTTCCCCGTGACATAGGGCAGCTGCGGGTCTCCAGTGTGCATGGACGGCCCCTCCCGGTCGTGGTTTTTGGCCTCTCGGTCCGGCAGCCGGCACTGCGGCTGGCATCGAGGCCGATACAACCGGGAGCGTATCGGCCAGCGGCTCCCGCTTTCCGTAAGAGAGAATCCTAGCCGCGGGCTAGGAACCCGATCACGAGCGCGGCTTGGGAGGCACCGTGCCCCCGCGGCCCCCGTTGCGCCGGCGATTGCCTAGCAGCTCTCGGGAGGTCGAGAGCCCCAGCTTGCGAAGGATGTGCGTCTGGTGCACGTAGACCGTCTTGGGGCTCACGCCCAGCGACCTGGCGATGGCCTTCATGTGGTTGCCCAGTTCGAGATGTCCCAGGATCTGACGCTCGCGTGAGGTGAGGTGGGCTTCCATCGGCAGCCCTTCCAGCATCGAGTCGGCCTCGCGCAACATCGGCATGAGCAGTCTCACCAGACACTGGGACAGGAAGAAGTCGCCGGCCGCCACGTGGCAGATCCCGGACAGCAGGCAGCACTCCCTGGGCTGGGAGCTGAGGCAACCGCGGACCCCCGCCCGCAGCAGGCTCGGAAGCACGCAGAACCGGTCCGGCTCGATCATGCCAAGGACCGCGGTCCCGGCCGATGTTCGCTGGAGCTGGCGCACCGCCGCCAGCCAGGCGCCCGGATTCTCCGAGAAGTCGAGCAGAGCTACCTGCGGCATCAGGTCCGTAGCGACACTCACCAGTTCCAGTGGTGCCGACAGCTTGGCCAGCACCTTCACGCCGTGCGTCTGCAGCAACCGGTAGACGCCCTCCCTGCGAATGGGGTCGGTTACCCCCAGAAGGACAGTGGTCCCCCGAATCGGAAAGATGGCCGAGAGAATGGACGTGCTCATCTTGCCGCCTGTTCAACCACGACGCCCGGAGCTCGAGAGGGCGAGTCCTGGCGTTGATGCTTCTCCGCAAGCCTCCGCGACCGGAACTGGGTGAGCCCCCACCCTGGTGCAGATGAACCGCTGGTCCGAAACGACGGTCTGGAGCATCCTGGAGTCCGACCGACCCGGCTGCACCGTCTTCCGGCTCAACGGCCGGGCGACTGGCGGACAGGGCGGCATCACCAGGAGCGTATCGCCGGGCAAGTCCTACTTTCCGTAGGAAAAAGTCCTATCTCATGCCTAAACCGCGAGCACCGAATAGCAAAAAGTCGAGACTGTCTCCCATGGCCTCGGTGAACCACCACCATTGGAAAGCCTAGCCTTCGCGGGCGGTCGAGTCAATTGGCAGACCGTCGGGCAGGGTGCTGTCAGGGTCGTCGTTGGCAGCGCGTGGCCTTGGGCCCCCCAGCTCCTGACCCGCTCGCCCCGTACCGGGGCTCGCCGGGACAGCGTGGCCTCTTCAGGCAGTCAGCGCGTTGCGCGGCTGTTCTTCATCGCCTTGCCCGGGCCCGGCGTGCTCGTGAACCGCAGCAGATCGACCTGCAGCGGAACCGGCAGGGAGAGGAGGTAACCCTGGTCCGGACTGAGGCCGACACCGGGCTGACCTGGAAGGAACAGGCGCAACGTCCCGGCTCCCGGGCCCGAGGACGGCGGCGACGTGATCACGAAGGGGCTGCGGGTCAACGACATCAGGTCCGTCGTCGACCTCGAACTGGAGGTCGAGGGGGGGATGGACACCAGAGACAGCCCGGCGGGGAGGTCCTTGACGAACGACGTTGGGGGCCAGGGCTCTCCGCGGAGCGTGACGGTGGTGGGGCCCCCGCGGGGTTTCAACATCGCATAACCGCAACCCGCTTGAAGGTCTGGAGCGGGGGCTGTGGTTCCCGGCAAGCCCACTCGGAACTCCCCGCGACCGTCCGTACCTGACTGGGTCCAGGCAATCGCGGTGGCCCCAGCGATCTTGGCGAGTCCTGCCACAGTGTCGGCTCCCTGCTCCGCCTGTGGGCGCAATCTGAGGGCAATCAAACTGACGCCTGCTGCTGGCGATAGCTCGACCGACTCCCCGACCGGCGGGGTGTCACCACCGAGAGCGGGTCCGAAAGGGGGTTGGCCGGGCCCAGGGTCTGGACCCATCGATAGCGAAGGGAGAGTGGGGTGCCTCCCGGGCCCGGTCCGGATTGGGACCCGTCGAGCCTCACCACGGTCTGGGCCGGTACGCAGGCGCTGGTTGTCACGGTGACCGCGACGGCCTGACGAGAGGTCTTCGGGTTGGGGGAGCCCGTGAGGTGAAGCCTGGGGCGAGCCGTGGGCAACGGTGAAGACGGTTCATCGACGATCAATCGGAGCCGTCGGGTATCCCTGGGGCCCAACTCGATACCGCCGGCGGTCGTCTCGAGGACCTGGCACTCGAACTCGTACACGCCGGGAACTCGGGAGCTGAACGTCACGCGAGAACGGGACGGCGGCGTGTCCTGCTGGGCAAGCCGAACGGCAGGCCCGGCCACTTGGCGCCAGGAAAAACGGCCCGACTGGCTTCCAGACTCGAACTGGGCGTCCATCGCCTTGGCCTGGAGGGTCACCTCGGCCCCCGTCGAGACTCTCAGCGGAGCCGACCTCTGCGTTTCGGGCGACGGCCCGAGATCGCGTCCCAGTTCCGTCGTGGAGGAACTCACCGCCGACACGGAGAGAAGGGGCGGTTGGTCGGACGGATCGTGCGCCACGAGCACGATACGTGCTGGTTCACTGGGCAGACCTGAGCCGTCACGAACGCCTAGCCTGGATGCCCACGGCCGACTCGGAGGGTAACAAGAAGGAACCGCCGAGTCCCGTGGAATGCCGCAACGGAGCAGGACAGTGTCAAGCGTAATCTTGGATTTTAGACATAGAACCATGGCCTCAGGACGGCCGTCG
>JACQZL010000188.1 GCA_016213865.1 Candidatus Rifleibacteriota bacterium | reverse complement strand
TGACCTACGACCTGCGCCGCCTCAGACTCAAGGGCCTCATCCATCGCATCCCACGAACCCATCGATACATGCTCACCCCAGCCGGTCGGCGAATCGCCTTGTTCTTCTCGAAGTCCTATGCACGCGTGCTTCGCCGCGGTCTCGACCGTCTCGACATCCCCCCACCTCCCAACACCGATGACCCACTCGTCAAGGCGTGGCACCAGCTTGACTGGGCTCTGGACACCCTCGTGGCCCAAGCCCAGATCGGCGCGCCCGCAACGGCCACCAAGCAGTAGTCTCTCGACTCTCGACTCTCGACTCTCCACTCTCGACTCTCGACTCTCGACTCCGTCTTGTGCGGCCCACGCGAAAATGTGACTCATTTGTGATGATCTGGGCCGCACAAGACGGCTAGAATCGCCTTGCCATGCCTCCCTTGCCCTTGCCTCGTCACGTCCTCGACGCCCTGCTCGAACGGGCCCTCGCCGAGGACTTGGGAGAAGGCACCGATTTGACGACCAGCCTGCTCGTCGAGGGCGATCTAATCGCCAACGCGGCCATCATCAGCCGGGTGGACGGGGTCCTGGCCGGGGGCATCCTGCTGGCACCGCTCTTCGCGCGTCTCGACGCGCGGGTCAGGGTGTGGCTGGAGGTCGAAGAGGGGGGGCGCCTGTCGGCCGGGGCGACGATCGCCCGGCTCGAGGGGCCGGCGGCAGCCATCTTGACCGGCGAACGGGTTGCCCTCAACCTGGCGGCCCGGGCCAGCGGCGTCGCGACGTTGACTCGCCGTTATGTCGAGCGAGCGGGGCCGCGCGCGCGGATCGCCGACACGCGCAAGACGACCCCGGGCTTGCGGGCGCTGGAACGGTACGCCGTCCGTTGCGGCGGCGGACACAACCACCGCTTCAACCTGGCCGACGGCGTGCTCATCAAGGACAACCACCTCGCTGTCTCGATGAGCGTCGCGGACGCCGTGCGCCGGGCCCGCGCCGGGGCCCCTCACCCCGTCCGCCTCGAGGTCGAGGTCGAAACGGTCGAACAGGCCCGCGAGGCCCGCGAGGCCGGGGCCGACATCCTGCTCCTCGACAACATGAGCCTGGAGGCGATGCGCCAGGTCGTCGAGGAGCATTCGGGGCACGTGCTGCTGGAGGCGTCGGGTGGAGTGACCCTGGAGAGAGTGGCCGACATCGCGGCGACCGGCGTGGACGTCATTTCGGTCGGTGCGCTGACCCACTCGGCGGCGTCGCTGGACCTCAGCCTGGAGATGGCGGTTCGAGCCAGCAGTGAGGCCGGCTGATGAGGCTCAATCCCGAAAGAGGTCGGCGGCGTGCACGGGAAGACCGGACAGGACACTCGAAGAGATGAACCGGTCGCCACAGACCGACCCCAGCTTGGCGTAGTGCTTTCCCTTCAGGACGAGGACCGTGACTGAGCGGGTCTCGGGATCGACAATCCAGTACTCCGAGATCCCGTGCCGGGCATAGGCACTTCGCTTGACGACCTGATCGCGGCCGGCCGTCGATGGGGAGAGGATCTCGATGGCGAGATCGGGTTGGCCGTGCACCCACTGGCCGACGATCGTCGGCACGCGCTCCTTCCGTATGAAGAGATGATCCGGCTGCACGATGGTGTCGTCAGACAGGATGACGTCCAGGGGTGCCGACTGAAGGCAGCCCAGCCCGTTCTGCTCGATCCACCCGCCAATCAGGCAGGTGATCCAGAAGCTGATTCTCTGGTGGGTCCAAACGGGAGAAGGTGTCACGTAGAGCTCTCCGTCGATGACCTCATAGCGCTTGCCGTCGTCGGGAAGCTGACGGTACTGCGCGTACGTGATTCTCTCGGCCAATGGGAGCGGCATGAAAACCTCGCGGTTCGGCACCGGGCATTGAAATCATACCACGTCCGTTCGGCCCCTATCCCCGCCGGGCAGGACGTCGTCCCTACGGATGGCGAGAGGTCTCTCCTCGGGGCACTCGAGCCATGACGCGGACTCCCCGGATTGACGATCCGCAAAGAACTCCTCATAATTTTCGCGGCTCGGTATTCGAACTCGGCTCCTGGAGGTTGGACTGATGCGCAACTCGACTCGATTCGCCCGCCTGGTGATGGCTCTCCTGCTGGTCGCGCCCTGGTTCTTCTGCGCCGGGTGCAGCAACCCGTTCAGGGTCGCGGTGAACGCCAACGAGTCGGGGGCTCAGGTTGCGATCGACTCGCCCGAGTTCCGCCTGCGGACCGAGGGCGGTCCGTACGGCGGCCGAGTGGATTTCGACTCGCCGGCGGCCAGCGTCCACGTGGCGGGCAACTCGATACCGCGCTATCCCCGCTACAACTACAATCAGTACCCTGGCCCGTATGCCCCCGATTCCTCCGCGACCCCCGGTACCGTCTACGATCCCGGCAAGCCCGGTCCCGCCGCTCCCGACTCGAGCGCGACCGTGGTCGACGAGCCTGGCCCGTGGGACTATTCGACCCCCCTGCCCGAGGACTCCGGCACGGCCGCGGAGCGCGAGGCCCTGAGCGGCGACAACTCGTCTGGCGACGTCGCTTCCTCCACGGGCAATCCCTCGGCTCCTCAGGCGCTCGATCGGTTTGCCCAACAGCAGCAGGCCCCCGTGGAGCAGGCCCTGAGGGCCAAGGTCGATCCCGTGGGTCTGGAGGAAGCCACCAACGAGCTGGCCATGTTCGACCAGATCAACCAGACCCGGCACCAGCATGACCTCGGCACGGTCGCTCTGGACAAGACCCTCGACAAGGTCGCCCGCAAGCACAGTGAGGAGATGGACGCTCTCAGCTACTTCGACCACAAGTCGCCTGTGACCACGAATCACACGCTGACCAACCGGCTCCGGAACGACGGCGTCGCCTTTCGCCGGGCCAGCGAGAACATCGCCAAGTTCCCCTACAAGATGGGGGCAAACGTCAAGCTCAAGGGCAAGAACCGCCTCACGGCCCAGACCCCACAGCAGCTCGCCTCCGACATGATGGAAGGCTACCTCAACAGCCCCGGCCACAGGGTCAACATCCTCGATCCTCAGGTCACGAGGGTGGGTCTGGGGACCGTCATCGGCAAGCGGTTCGCCCTCAACACGCAGAACTTCCGGGACTGACCCTCCCCGCCCGGCCGCAGGGGTGCATGTCCCGTGGGTGGCCCCCCCCCGTTGCAGGAGAAACACAGAGACGCAGAGACACAGAGGCACAGAGGGGTCTTTCTCTGCCTCGCTCGCAGGCGCCGCGACTCCTCGAGTGTCCCTCGTCTTGTCATCCGATAGCCGTCGCCACTCACGGTCTCTCATTCTCTGTGGCTCTGTGGCTCCGTGTCTCGGTGTCGAAGAGTCAAGCCAGGGCATTCCCAGCGGGCGTGGGACCACCTGCGAGACATGCGCCCGGCTGCAGGCTGGGCTTCCTGTCGGCGACTGGATTCGCTATCCTGAGGTTGGCACGCGCGGCCGAGCTCCTCACTGCCGCGAGAGCACCCGTCCCAGGCAACGCATGTCCCGCTTCCGAGCCCAGGGTCTGTCGATCGTCGAGGTCCTCTGCGCGATCGCGCTGCTCTCGTTCCTGCTGTTGCCCGTCTTCCAGTTCGTGCTGAACGCCGGTTCGGACACCCGGCGCTCCGAGTTCCACATGCGCGCGCTCTTCCTGGCCCAGCAGAAACTCGAGGAAGCGCTGCTCCTGGGACCCGCGGCGGCGGCGGCCTTGCCCGACGTCGACGTCGAACGGTTCCGCGTAAAGGTCGACGTCCAGCCCTTCCAGGGGTGCGCGGACCTCCACGACTACGCGGTGACGGTCTCCTGGTCCGGCGATCGCGGCCCGGGCCGCAAAGAGGTCCGGCTCCGGACTCTCCAGTGCGAGTTGAGCCTGTGAACATAGCTGCCCGATTCTCCGCCTCTTCGGGCCGCGCGGCCAGGAGGTGCAGGGACTCCCGAGGGTTCACGCTGACCGGCACGGCTGTCGCCGCGGTGCTCTTTGGCATGCTGGTGCTGATCGGGATCGGCTTCCTGGCTTTCGGTCAGAGAGGCACCGCCCGTGGCAGCACCCAAGCCGATCTGCAGCAACAGGCCATGACGTTGGTCTACCGGTTGACCCAGGAGGTCGGCGAGGCCCGCGAGATCCTGCTCCCGCTGCGCGCCGGCCGGATGTACCCCTTCGTGGCCCTGCGCACGCTCGATCACGAACTGGTGCTCTACGTTTTCCAGAGAGGTCGCGGTCGCATTCTGCGCCAACTCGTCGACCCCGCGTCCTGGGACCCCGTGGAGGAACGCCTGGTCTGTACCGACGTCGAGAAGGCCGGCTTCAGCGTCGACAGCCGCGGCCGCATGCTGCGGCTGGACCTGACGCTGGCCCGGACCGTGGGTAAGCGCAAGGAAGTGCTGCCCGTGAGCACCGGAATCGGGGTAAGAAGCTGGTGAACGCCGATCGGTCCTCGGCCCTCGGGGCCCGCCAACCCGGGCCTCCCTCACGCTTGCCCTCCCCCGGAGGGGGAGGGTGGGGAGGGGGGCACCCCGACGCCCGGGGCTCCCTGGGCCCGCAGCGCCACGGCGCGATGGCCGTCTACCTGGTCGTGCTCCTCGCCATGATTCTCTTCGGGCTCGGCGCCGTGCTCTCGTTCCGATCGGCCTTCAACATCTCGGCCCAGCGGCGCATCCGCCACAGCTTGGAGGCGCGGTACCTGGCCGAGGCCGGCTTGCAGCGCGCGCTCCACTTCCTCAGGCGCGGTCACACCCGCCTCAACGACTCCTTCGATTACGGCGGGGGCAAGGTCAGCTTCCAGTTTCAGCCCGGCACCGGTCCCTATTCTGAGCCGCTCATCGACGTCCTCTCACGCGGGACCTTTCAGGAACTGTCGACAGTCCTCCTCGCCAAAGTGGAGGTCGATCCTGTCTTCCTGATGGACTCCGAGGCCGATGCGGGGACGACGACGGGTCCGGCGCAGGACTGGATCGGCGCGGTCGGCTCGTACGGGACCTCGCCCTCGACGACAGGGACCGGAGGCTCGCACGTGACGATGGTCAAGTACGTGGCGACCGTGTCCAACGACCCGACGGCTCCGATGGACCTGGCCAAGGCCAACGACGGCTTCCTCGCCCGGGTTCGCGACGCAAACGCGCGGTATGCCGCGCAACTCTCGGGTGTGTCCCGCGCCGAGCTCCGGTGGCGGCTCTTCGATCTGGCGGTCGCCGTGGCCCACGCGGGGGACCAGACCTTGCCTGAGCCGGCGTCGCCGCCTGCTCCTGCCGCGGAGTCGCCCCCCAAGGAGCGTGCGCGATGAGTGGCTCCGTCCGTTTCGGTTCCATCAGCGTCTGGTCGCAGGGCCTGACGGCCTGGCGGGTCCTCGTGGCCGCGTTCGCGGTGTTGCTCGCTTTCGACCCCGCCGCTGCCCAGCCGGGTCCCCAGCCGTTCCCGGTCCAGCCGCCTGCCGGCACGCTCGTCTTCCACTGCAAGCTGCAGGGCCAGCTCGACCTCTTCGTCAGTGACGACGGCTCCCGGACGGCCCGCAACCTGACCGACCATCCGGCGGAAGATTCGGCTCCTGCTCTGTCGCCAGATGGCACCCGCGTTGCCTTCCAGTCGACCCGCTCCGGGAAGTGCCACATCTTCGTGATGCCACTTGCCGGGGGCCCGGTCACCACCTTGACCACCGGCTCCGGATTGGAGCAGTCTCCGGTCTGGTCGCCCGACGGTGCGTGGCTCTACTTCGATGGCCACCGCGACTCCGCCTGGCGGCTGTGCCGGGTACCGGCAGCCGGGGGTGTCGTCGAGGTCCTCACAGGGCCCGAGCTCGACGCGCTTTCCCCCGCGGTCTCGCCGGACGGGAAGTCGCTCGCGTGCCAGATGCGCAAGGCCGGGGACGAGACCTGGAACATTGGCCTGCTGGGCCCCGACGGCAAGCTGCGCGCCGAGCTCACGGCGCCGGGAGCGAGCTTCAACGAGACTCCCGTGTTCAGCGCCGACGGTCGCTGGGTCCTCTTCGCAGCAGCCGCGCGCGACGGATACGACCTGTATCGGGTCTCGTCCTCGGGCACCGGCCCGGTCCAGCGCTTGACCGACACGGGCGGCTGGAAGCTGCACCCGGAGCCGGCCGGCGACCGTCTCGTCCTGTTCGACGCCCGCACCCCCGCGGGCTGGCGCATCGCGCTGCTGGACTTGCAGACGGGCGCCACGCGGATCCTGTCGTCCAGCCGAGACTGTTTCCATCCAAGCTGGCGCGCGGCCCGGCGCTGAGCCGGAATCCAGCCGCGGGCGTCAGCCGAGCGGGGCATCGACCAAGACTGCAGGGAGACCCTGCACAGTCCCGCGAGACCTGGCCGAGCAGGTGCCGTAGCTCCGCAGGCGGCGGACAAGCATGTCCTGAGCCTGCCGAAGGGCCGCCGCGCTACGGCACTCAGACCGTATGGCGGCCCCCTCCGTCCGTCCTTCGAGACGCGCTCGTGACACTGAGGATTGCTGGTCAGTTTCTGCTGAGCGCTCCTCAGGACGAACGGAGGGGG
>JACQZL010000201.1 GCA_016213865.1 Candidatus Rifleibacteriota bacterium | reverse complement strand
CCCAGCGTCCCGCTCGCCTCCGAGGGCGAGGGTCCTCCCCCCTGCTCGGCGCTGGCCGCGTTCCTGCGCAGGCGCCGCCTCGACAAGCTGCCCGAACTGATCAACGTCGTGGCAGGCGACATGAGCCTCGTCGGGCCGCGCCCCCCGCTTCCGGAGGAGGTCGCGTCATACGCCGGCTGGCACCACTGCCGCTTCGCCGAGAAGCCCGGCGTCACGGGCCTCTGGCAGGTCGAGAAGTTCCGCAAGTGGCGCTTCGACCAGATGGTCCGTCTGGATCTGTATTACGTCCTGAACCGCAGCTTCCTCCTCGACCTGCAGATCTTGCTCAAGACGGTGGCGCTGGTCTTCGCGCCGTGAGGGAGGCTCGGCGCAGCAGCGCCCCCACAAGACCGGGCCCGGGGTTTGTGATGTGGTAGGCTCCGAATCCGATGGCTGAGCCGACGGACAGGCCGAGAGACTTCTCGAGGGCCTTTCGCTCCAGGTACGAGGTGAAGGGAGAGCTCGGCTCCGGCGGGATGGGCGTGGTCTTGCGCGCCGAGCAGCGAGCGCTGGCCCGGCCGGTGGCCATCAAGTTCCCCCAGGCCTGCGACGACGCGACCCGGGCGCGGTTCCAGCGGGAAGGCCGGTTGCTCGCCCAACTGCGGCACCCCAACGTGATGCAGGTCTACGAGTCGGGCGAGGAGGGCGGCCGGCCGTACCTGGTCTGCGAGATCGTCGACGGAGAGTCCCTGGCGTCACGCGGCGGCGCCGTCCTGCCAGGAGCTCCACAGGTGAAGGACCACGGTGCCGTCGGGGCGGAGCATAGAATCTCACGCAGGGGGCTCTCGTGCAGGGCCTGTCAGAGGGGATGCCCCACGGGGGCTCTGTCGGACGAGGGGCTCGACCGCGCGGATCCGCGGGATCCCGCTCGAGAAGGGCAAACCTCCTGGCTTGGTGGCGCCGCTTCAGCTTCACGACGGGAGCGGGAGGTTCAGGATGAGCTGGACCATCTGTCGGACGGCCGGGTCCGGATCGTCCTCGAGAGGCCGCACGTAATCCTCGCGCTCGGAGGCCGTCTCCAGCAGCGCTGCCAGCGCCGTCAGGGCACAACGGCGGACGAGTGGCATCTCGTGACGGAGGTTCTGCATGACGGGCGCCAGCAGCGACCGGGCGGCGTGCCCCGCCTTCTCGACGGCCGTCAGAGCATAGAATCGAAGGGCCACGCTCGGCTCCTGCAGATACTGCTCGACGATGGGCAGGACGAAGGCTAGCTCCTCGCCCAAGGAGGCGAGGGCCAGGATGGCGTTGATCCGTTCCTCCTCTTCGGCGGAGGTGGCGAACATCTTCAGGGCCGCGACCACCTCCGGGCCCGAGCCCGCAAGCATGCCGAGTCTCAGGATTGCCATGCAACGGACCTTGGCAGAGCTGTCTCTCAGGGCGTGCAGCAGCTCCGAAGTGGCCTCCGGTACCGTCATGGCTATGGCTCCCAGCGTGCGTACCATCTCCAGCCGGACGGCTTCATCCGAGTCTTGCGCCGCATCCCGGACCACCGGCAAGGCGTGGTGAGCCAGTTGAGCCAGCACCAGCCCGAAGGCCTGGGTCCCGGCGTCCAGGAGCGCCGAGTCTGCAAGCCGCTCCTCGTCCAGACTCTCCCCGGAGGCGTGGGATTCGCAAGGCCGGGGTCTGCTCCGGATCCGGAAGCACATCTCCTCGACGACAGCAGCGACCACGGCACCGCCGCGGCGAACGAGAATCACACAGGCGTCGTCCGACTCGAGGGTCCTCTTGGAGCCCACTTTTGCGATGAGCTCGGCCGTGGAGAGTTCCTCCAGCCTCCGCAGCAGCAGTTCGCGCGGGAGCGCGGCTCCCAACGCATCGAGCCGTTCGCGGTCCCGCGCAGCCTCGGCGGGGCGCCCCACGAACTCACAGAGTTCGGCGCGCTTGCGCAGCACGCTGGCCTCGAGGTCTAGATCCTCGGGATCCAGGCTGTCCAGGATCTCGTCGAGCAACTTCAGCGCCTTCATCACCTCACCTCGACGCTGGACGACGCGGGAAAGGCAGAGCATGCTCTGCACCCAATCCTCATGCCCCGGGCGGAGGAACCGGGCCTGGATTCCGAGCGCCCTCCGGGCGGCCCGTTCGGCCTCTTCGAGCCTGCCGTACGACAGGCTCGCGCGGGCGAGCAACTGCAGGATCAGCGCCAGGTCCACCGAGTCCGGGTCGCCCGCTGCACGGTGCAGCTCCACGGCTTTTCGAAGCGTATCGGAAGCCAGGGCAAAGAGCCCGCGGCCTAGCTGGGCTGCGCCCAGGCGCCCCAAGGACAAGACCACTCGCCCGTCGCGAGGCTCCAGCTCCCGAGCCAGCGCCACGACCCGTCTGAAATGGCGTTCGGCCTGGCGCATCTCGCCGTCCTCCAGCAGCACTTCGCCCGTGTTGAACTCGGCTTCCCAGAGCTCCCAATCGGGTCCAAACGAGGGTCGGGGCTCGCGCCCGGGGCCCCTGGCGCCGTCCTGGAGGCCCGCCACGGACGACCCGCCTGCCCCCTGACTCCGCACTCGCCAGGCCTCGAACCTGACGCGCAGCAAGGGATGGACCTCGGGATGTGAGCTGTCCGGCTCGTCGGCCGGGGGCGCGTCTCCCGACATCAGGCCAACCAGCTCGGCTTCGCGCCGAGCACCGCTGAGGTCGAGCCAGGCTCTGGCTCGTCGCAATCGCAACTCGCTCTCCTGACTCGAGAGCCCCGGGGTGAGCGCCTGGGCCGACAGCACTGCGGCCAGGCCGGCCAGTCGAAGCAACTCGCGGCCGGAGGGCAATCCCGAAGGCTCGTGCAGACGTTCCAGCATCCACGCGGCCCGCCGGTAACAGCGGTGCGGATGAGTCTCGAGCAGTTTCTCGAGCTCCTCACACATCTCGGCGGCGAGTTCTTCAGGGCTTGTCCGTTCGCTCGTCAGCTCGTCGATGAAGAGTCCCGCGGGAAGCTGCCGCACGGAGGAACCCACGAGGTCCCGGAGCTGGCGCACGCTCTCCGAGGACGGGCCCAGCTCCAGCAGCACCAGCCGCTCGGTGGCCCGGCTGAGCGCGACCCGAAGCTGGTCGGCCATCATTCGGACGGTGAGCATCGACGAGGCCGTGTCGCGCAAGGGGTCCAGAACCTCCGAGCAGTAAGAATCGAGGTGCGCCGCGGCGTGCAGCACGGTGACCGTCTGGAAGTCGAGCCCTTTCACGTCTCGACACGTCAGGATGCTCTCGGGGCCTCCGGCCAGCGCCTCCAGCCGCTCCGGGACCTCCTCGCCCGGGTAGACCAGCACCGAGTCGGCCAGCTCCGAGAGCGCAGCCATCACCGCCGACATCTCGGGTTCGGAGGCGCAGGACACGAGGACTGCGTCCCCAGCGGTGCGGCCGGTCAGGGTGGCCGCGGACTTCCCGCGCGGCCTGTGACTCTTCTCGAGGTGCCGGTAAAGGCCCCACGACCTCTCGACGACCTGCGAGACGGCCTGCGAGCCGCGCAAGTCGTCCTCGAGATCGAGCCAGACCGGTCGGCCCACGATAGCGCCCGCCAGGTCGGCCAGTTCTCCCCAATCGAAGTCCGAGGGCTTGACAGTCTGGCCCTCATCGCCGGCCACCACGATCCGGACCGGAGAGTCTGGGTCACGAGGTCCGGACTGCGTGCAGAAGCTCAGAAGTACCAGAGTCTCCAGCGGTGTGAGATCCTGGATCTCGTCCACGAGCAGGCTCGTCACTTTGAGCTCCGGCCCTTGTGCGGCCGCACGGCCGGCGAGGTTGAGGGCTGCCTGCCAGGCCCGTGTCGGGGACGGGAAGAAGCGGTCGAGGAGGCCCATGGAGCCGAGATGTGTGGCCACGGAAACCGCACCTCGGGCGAGCATGGCACCCAGCACCGGTTCCCGAACCTTCAGATAGGCGTTCGGATCCAGCAGCCGTCCCTTCGCCGGGGGGCGTCCTCGGAATTCGAGCGGGAGGCTTCTGCCCAGAACGTGGGCGTGAATCTCGGCATAGAGCCGATGTGGCGTCGAGCGTAAACGTCCGAGCGCCCTGGGCAGGCGGGCAACCACCCGCGAAAACTCAGCGAGGAGGACTCGTTCGGACTCTCGTGGGGTTGGGATCTGGGCCAGCGTGTCGATCAGTCCGTCCGCGGTCCAGAATGCGATGCGCTCGGAAGAACCGGTCACGGTGCTCACGAACCTCGCCGCCTGTTCGGCCAGTCTGTGGTTCTTCGTCACGTACAGCGCATGCCTTGCCGGGTCTCGAGCCAGCAGTTCGAGTAGGGCCCTCGTCTTGCCGGTCCCTGGAGCACCACGGACGAAGACCACGGGAACACGCGTTGTCAGGACACGCTCTTGGGCTTCGGTGAGCGACTCTCCGGAAGTCTCGACCGACGGCGCCCATGCAACGTAGTCCGAGTCCGGGTCGCCCACCTCGAGCACACGGTCCGTCTCGTCGTGGTGGCGGATGGCCCGCACGATCAGGGAAGGCTTCGAAACGGTGCCCCCGGCCTCGCCGGGCCGCGTGCGCCACCAGAGGTAGAAGTGGCTTCCGCTCGCACCGCCCAGAGGCGAGCGCAGCCAACCCCGGTTGGTCCCCGAGACGGACTTGACGCGCCGCGTCCGCCCCCGCACAGCCAGGTCGAGAAGCTCGTTCAGCGCCCGGGCCCGCAACTGGTGGGACGAAGGTGCCTGGAGCCACGATGCGACGTCCCGGTGCAACCGCAAGCTCCAGGAAGACCCTGGCGATTCCGAAGGCATGGCCGGCCAGCATACCAGACAGAGGGAGCCCTTCGACAACTGGAGGAGGCCTCGAGGGTGCGCACGCGGTTCGTGGGTTAACAGCCGCCACCGGCCTTGTGAGTGGAGTAGCGCGGGGGCTTGTCCCCCGCTTCTGGAGCCGATCTGCTCGCCTGGCGGGCCACAAGGGTCCGCGCTACAACTCCTTGGGCCACGCACCCACTCATGCGGCTCCCCGCATTCCGCAAGCGCATCCGAGGCCTCAGGGCATGCCGAACGGGAATCCCAACGGGCCGAGCAGGGGCCTCCAGCGTGCCTTCGTCGATCTTCGGAAAAGTGAGGGCGCCCGTGAAGGTCACGCTCAACGGCTACACCTGCCGGAGCACGATCGCTTCGATGGAAGGCTGTCTCGCCGTTCCGTTGCGAAGAAGCAACCGCAGGACTTCCGGTGCCAGGTACCCCGGCGCGCCCACGAGGCGATCGGCCATCTCGCATCCTGGCCGCAGGGCCAGCGCGCGTCAGGCGCCGGAGGAGGAGCTGCCGGTCACCTCGGCCAGCTTATCCAGGTACTGGAGGAAGAGCGGGCGGTCCCACAGGTCGAGCGTTCCGGATTCGCTTGCGACAAGGAACCTCTCGACGTCTTTCCGGGCCACGGCCCAGTCAATCGTCTCGATGCGCTCCCGCAGGGCCTCCAGGAACCAGGAACGGGTAACCACCTAGGTCTTTCCTGCCCAGGGCCCCTGCTGCATCAGGGCGTTGGCGAGCAGTCCGTAGT
>JACQZL010000200.1:9072-15130 GCA_016213865.1 Candidatus Rifleibacteriota bacterium | reverse complement strand
CGAGAACTTCATCGAGGGTGGCTCCATCTTGGCCTGCCCTCTCACCGCAAGCAGCGGGCCATCACGGCTCCGAGCTCGGCTCGGAGCGTCGCCTGGCTCCCGTTGGCTGTCGGCGGCCATCGAAGGTGACTCCCGTCCGGTTACAGTGTACGCGCTCGAGCCACGCCGGCGCCTTTAGCTCGGCCGGAGCGGGTGTGCGGGCGGCTCATGGGGATCCCCGGATCCGTTCGTGCTGAGCCGGAGGCGAGTTTTCGAGCCTCCGAGTCGAAGCACGGCTAGCAGAGCCAGTCCTCCCGCCCCCTTCGACAGGCTCAGGACATGCCTTCGACAAGCTCAGGACATGCCTTCGACTTGCCTCGCTACGCTCGGCGGCTCAGGGCGAACGGAACGAGGAAATGCGGAACCCAGGGAACCGCGCGCGCATCCGGTCGGAGCCGGGAGCGTGAACAGCCTCGTCACCAACGGCGTCTTCAGGCAGTCGAGGCCTCTGGCACGCACGTTGCATTGGCAACACCGGATCACGTCCGTGTGAACCGAGGGCCGGCCAAGGAGGTCGACACGATGAACAACCTGATCAGAGTTGCTCCCAGCACGGTAGCCTACGCTGACGAGGCCAAGCACCAACTGGTCATGGAGTTTGCCATTCCAGGGGCACCAACCGATACCATCGATCTGAAGATCCTGGCAGACAGCGTCCACTTGACAGCTCCAGCAAGGGATCTCGAATACGTGGCGGCCTTGGCTCTGGCCTGGCCGGTGAAGCCCGAGAAGGCCGAAGCGGTCTACGAGAACGGCTTGCTGCGTATCGCGGTGCCCTTCAAGGACCCGATGGAAGACGCCGTGAAGGTCGCGATCACGGCAGGTGGCCCTCAGGCCGCCAGCGAGAGGCTCGCAGCCTGATAACCTGTTGCAGCGCCGCGGCTCACCCCTGCAGCCCGGAGACCCCTGACTGCAGCGCGCCAGGACCCGCGGCACTCTCCTGGCGAGAGGCGGCGGCAAGATAGAAGCGGCATCCTGCCGCTTCTACCTTCCCCGGAGCCAGGGCAAGAGGCAGCTCGAGCGCGCCGCCACAGCCTCCCTATCCCAACACCCGGGCGACGGCCTCCGGTAGCCGGCCGGCTGTCGCAAAGGGACGCAGCCGCTCGGCGATCGGGCGGCAGTCGCCCAGTTCGCTGCCCAGCCAGTGGCTGCCCGCCAGCTCGGCGGCCTCGTAGGTCGACCCACCGCCGCCGAAGGGGTCGAGCACCAGGTCGAAGGGGTCGGTCGACATCTCCAGAGCCCGCCTGGGGACCATCGGCTTGAGCTCGTTCGCGGGCCGGTTCTTGAACTTGCGGTGCCGAACGGGCGAGGTGTCTTCCCAGAAGTCGGTCAGGCTGAGACCCGCGGGATTGAGCGCCCCGCGGTGGCCGCCGTAGTCCTTGAGATCGCCGCCGCAGTGTCGGCAGGCCGGCACGGGGACCCGCAGGCGGTGGAAGACTCGCGGCGGCCCCTTGGTGAAGTAGAGCAGCCCGTAGTGCGCCGGATAGAGGCGGACCCCTCGCGGGTAGGTGCTCTTCATCGTCAGCGCGATCCAGTGTCGCAACTGCAGACGTTCCATCAGGAAGGCGCCGAGGGGGATGAGCCACCGAGGCAAGTTGTAGACGAAGAGCGCACCGCCGGGCGAAAGAACCCGGCAGCACTCGGTCAGCCACTCGCGGGACCAGGCCAGGTAGTCGCGCTCGGCCAGTTCGTCCGCTCCGGTCCCGCGGCCGTAGTCCTTGCCCAGGTTGAAGGGGGGATCGGCGAAGACGCAGTCGACCGAGTCGGTGGCGACGGCCGCCAGCAGGCGCAGACAATCGCAGTTGAAGAGGGCCCCCAGGGGAGTGACGACGGCCGGGAGGCCCAGGGAGGAGCCGAGGCTACAGCGCACGGTGGATTCGAGAGTGGAGGACATTTACGGATGGGTGAGGCGTGAGGCTCGAGACGCGGGGGCAGTCTCGGAACACATCGACTCGCAGCCCTGCAGCCCGTAGCCTGCGAGAACTTTCTCACATCCGGACCGTATCTAGAGAAGAGGGTACTCGCCGCGTCCCTCGAACAAGAAGAACAACGTCGGTCCGCAGGGGCCTTCTGCCCGGCCCACGCAATCCCGGTTCTGGAGGTTCCTCGATGCGTCGTTTCGATAGCCGCCGGTGGTTCCCGGCCATGATGGTGCTGGCCCTGGCCGTGACCTGCACCGCCGCGCCGGCCGCGGACTTCCCGTACAAGCTGCGCTTCCAGGTCTACGAGGGACCCCACGACAAGACCGGCCAGCGCTGGAAGTCCAAGACGGTCGAGCTGGTCCCGGGCAGCAAGGAAGCCCAGGAGTGGCTCGAGGCCCATCGGGCATCGTGCCCCGGGCTGGTCAAGGCGTACGAGGAGCTGACCGCCTCGAACCGCTTCACGACCTACATGCGCGACCTGCAGACGCTGGAGGGGGCCCGGCCCACGATTACCCTGGTCGACGATTCGCGCAAGTACGTCGACGCCGACAAGGACGGCAAGCCCGACACCGGCGAGCCGGCCCGCGACGAGGAAGGCGTCTGGCCCCACGCGCGCGGCGGCAACATCTTCATCTCGCAGAGCTATTTCGGGACGTACACGGACGTCGACAGCGTCCACGAGCTGCTCATCCACGAGTTCTCGCACACCCAGGACCACACCGGCCGCGGGCTGGGAGACTACGGCCCCGACGATTCCCACTTCGGCGACGAGGAGCTCTACAACCACGGCCACAACCTGCCCTTCTTCTGGCAGGGCGGGCACTACTCGCCCAGGGCCGCCTTCCTCGAGGGGTGGGCCAACTTCACTCCGCTGGTCTTCGAGCCCGACGGGAGGGACGGCATGGTCTCCAGCATCGAAGAGATCCGGCGCGAGACCGAGAAGGGCAAGTACACGATGAAGCCCTGGAAAGAGGCCTCGTTCGACGAGCTGATCTCCGTCGAGTACGTCAACAGCCTCATTCTTTTCGACCTCTACCGCTTCATCCCGGGGGCCAAGGACAAGATCTGGGCTGCCTTCCGCGAGACCAACCACGGCGGCCGCACGCTCGTCGAGCTCCTCGCCCGGCTGGTCGCGGACCACCCCGAGGACGCTTTCGCCGTCGCGGCGATCTTCGATGCGTACACGCGCTTCCAGGCCTCCGATTCCACGCTGGACAAGCTGCTCGGCAAGGACCTGGCGGCCGTCTATCGCCGGGAGCACCGCGGCAAGGCCAAGGAGCAGAATGCCTCCGGGACAGTCGGGGACGCCGAGGACGTCGGGCGGTGGGCCGCTGCCAACCTGCGCGTGCCGGCAGCCGAAGCCTCACTGGCGCTTCTCGACCGGCGCCTTGCCGGCCTGCGCGGATGGCACCTCTCGCCGCTGGACATCATCGGTGGCCCGGGCGCCATCCTGGTGCGCCACTACCTGCAGGAACGGGAGCGCGCCCGACTCGAGGCGCTGCGGCGCCAGGTCGCCGCCGAGCTGGAGCGCCTCCGGGCCGAACAGGCCGCGCGCAACGCCGCTGTCACCCGCCTTCAGCCGGCGCTGATGCTGCCTCCGGCCGCGGGGGTCCCCGTCTCGGTCTCGCCGGAGGAGCCGGCGACGGCACCTCCACCGCCCGCCGGGCGTCCGGCCGCGACCTTCGACGGTGCGCCGGTCCCGTGGGGAAGGTGACCTGCGAGCCCGAGGAGTGGGGAGCGACGCCAAATCCTGGGAACTCCCAAGCAAACACAGAGACACAAAGACACAAAGACACGGAGACACAGAGAAAAGTCTTATCAAATCAGCCCCTCTGGGTCTCTGTGCCTCCGTGTCTCTGTGTTGAATGACGACCCTTCGGGCATCGTGGCGATGCGGGCTCCCATTTCTCGGTATCGCTCCCGAGAAGTTCAGGCGGTTGATCGCGGCAGGATGGGGCGGTAGCCTGTTCCTGTCGAGTCGGGCCCGGCGGGCCCGCGCCGTCTTTCATGGGTCGCAAGAAGTACAAGAAGTTCCGGCCGCGCGGAGGAGCCCGGCCGCAGCCTCCAATCCCTCATCCCCGGCCGAGAGAAACCGAACGGCCGGAGGTGCCCTTGCCCGCGGACGCGCACGCGCAGCTCGACGACCTGCTCGCCACGGGACAAGTCCGATTGGCCGTCGAGCTGACGAAGGAATGGCACCGGGGGACCCGGACCTCCGAGTCCGAAGACCTCCTGATCCTGGCCTATCGGGCCCGGATTGCCGGCCTGCGGGCTCGAGGGCTCACCGCGGAAGCGCAGACGCTCGAGGCCCAGGTGCGCGAGCGGCACACCCAGGCCTGGAACCGGCTGCCCGCTGCGAACGAGGGCCTGACCTGTCGATTTCCGTCGCTAGACGAGGCCCTGCGCCCCCTGGCCGATCCGGCGCTGCCTCCCGACGAACGCGCCCGGCTCGAGTCCCGGGTCGGTGCGCTGCTCACCTGGCCGGACCAACTGGCCCGCTCGGACGCCTTGCCCCCGGACCATCCCCTGAGGCTCGCGGCAGCCAGGGTCCAGGCGGCGTTCGACGCCGCCGTCGCCGGCCCGGTCGACGAAGCCCTGGTGGCCCTGCCGGAGGTCCACCGCCGCAGCCCCCTGGCCCCGTGGAAGATGCTGGTGCGGGCGCTCGCGTGCTTCTATCGATACGACGACGAGGCTTGCCGGCAGGCCCTGGCAAGTATCGCTCCGGCGACCGCCCCGGCCAGGCTCGTGCCGGTCATGACAGCCATGCTCGAGGGCCACGACGGCTCGGGGCTGGGCCCGTCGGCCGCCAGACTTGCAGGCGCCGTCAGACAGTCGTCCCAGCCGCTCAGGGAGGCCCTTGCCGCGGCAGACAAGGCCCTCGGGCACGGCCACCCCAACGTCATCATCCGGGAACTACGGAACGTGATGACCGTCTGCCGGGAGGTCAGACCGGAGCTCGAGGAGAGGCTCAAGCAGCACCTCTACATCAAGGCAACCGAAGCGGGGGCCAAGTCCGATCCGGTCCGGCTGGCACTGGGTGGTCCCGTGCGCCAGGACGCGGCCTTCCTGGCCCTGATGGCGTCTTCCGCCGAATCCGCCGGCAATCTGCCCGTGGCCTGCGCCGAGTGGGCGTCCTTCGTCCGGGAAGCGGTCAGCGAGGGCCAGTTTGCCGAAGCGAGCCCGGAGGCGGCCGCGGTCCACGCCCATCTCGCGTCGCTCCTGAGCCCGCTGTCGAGCTCCGAGTTGCGCCACCTGCAGATCCTGCAGTGTTTCGTCGTCGAACGGCGGGAGGATGGGCTCCTGGTCCTCTCTCGGGTCTCCCGCCGCACTCCCTCCCGCCAGAAGACCGGCCGAGCTCGTGACGACCTCTGGGACCCCGAGAACGAACCGTACTACTACCTCTATCCAGCGATGTGCTTGAAGAGGGCGTGCCAAGCGGATCCCAGCACCGAGAACTTCCAGGCCTGGACGAAGTATCTGGGCCGCCTCCACGGGCAGTTGGATGCTCTGGAGGCCGCGGCCCGGGCCTGGCAAGAGGCGTTCCCATCGGACCCGCGGCCCAGCCTGATCGTGATGGAAGAGCTCGAACGCGGCGGGCGTTACGAAAAGGCCTTGGCCCTTCAGGCGAAGGCCGAGATGCTCGACGCGCTCGACCCGGCCATCCGGCAAGCCCGGCTCAGGTTGCTGATGGCAGTCTGTCTTCGAGACCTACGCGGCAAGCGCACCTCGACGACCGCGGCCGCCCTCGATGAGCTCGCCTCGCTGCCTGCCTGTGCCCACGGGGACGCGCGCGCGGTCCCGATGGCGTTGCGTCTGGTCCACGATGCGCGGGCGGGTCGGGCCGCTCTCGGGGCCGAGAACCTTGCCGAGCTCACCGCCTTGCTGGGACATCCCGCCGCCGCCTGGGGCCTGGCCTGGTCCGTCGCCGTGGACTGCAAGCTCGGAAAGACCGTGAAGTTCGGCCCCGCGCCCGAAGTCCGCCCCGAGGAGCCGTTCCTCCGCGGGGTGGCGCGCGCGGCGGCCGCGATGGCCGGCGCCGGTCTCGACCTCCGCATTCCAAAGGACTGGCGAGACGTGCTCACGGAGGCCTGTGAGCT
>JACQZL010000200.1:0-8993 GCA_016213865.1 Candidatus Rifleibacteriota bacterium | reverse complement strand
GTGAGCTCCACGGCGCTGCCCTGGACTTCAGTCTGCTCGAGCCTCTGGGCGAGACGGCCCTGGTTCTCGACTACCTCCCGCTGGCCTATGCGACCACCGTTTCCGGGGTGGCGCGCCGGGGCCCCGAGGCTGCCCGCGCTCTGCTCCTCAGGGCGCACTCCTTGCTCCACCTCCGGGGCCAGGGCGCGCGCAGGGCCACCTGTCTACGCGCGGCGCTGACCCTCGCCCGAAGGGCTCATGCCGCCGAGGTCGTCCAGAGAGCGCTCGACGTGCTGGCCGCCGGGCGTCGCGCGGCCGTCAGCTTCTTCTTCAGTACGGAGCCAGAGGTCGACTGGAGCGCCCGGGAACTGTCCGCGGCCGAACTGGAATCGGTCCTGGCACGCGAGGGTCTGGCCACCTGCCATCCTTCTCGTCGCGTTTCGCTCCGCCGGACAGGCCGTGGCCGGCGCGATCCCCTCGTGACCGCTTCGCAGGGCCGACTGTTCCACGTCGAGGGCGAGCCCCGGGCTCGTTCGACCTCCGAACCCCCATCGATTCCGCCGTCCGAAAAAGCAACCGGTCACGCGGTGCCGGCCGGGCACCCCCCGGCGCGGAGCGCCCTCGAGGCAGCCGTTGGCGAGCTCATGATCGAGGCCTTGATCCAGGACGGTCTTCCGCCGGAGTTCGCCAAGGTGATCGTGGAGGTGATCGAGAAACACGGCGACCGTCTGACGGATATGGACGTCTTCACCCAGTTGCCCAGTCTCGATCCAGAGCTCGGCGAACGCTTTGGCAGGGCGCTGGAGGACCTTGGCGCCTCCGGGGCCGTCCAGGCCATCGCGGCCCTGTCGGCGGTGCTCGGAGACGTCTCCCATTCGCGCCGCAGGAGGAAGCCCTAGATGGCCCCCGAGCCGACGACTCCCCCTGCCGGCGACGATCCGTGGGAAACCCTCGGGGTCGCCAGGGAAAGCTCGCCCGAAGAGGTCCGCCAGGCCTACCTGGCACGCGTGAAGGAATCGCCCCCCGACCGGGACCCCGAGCGGTTCGAGCGGGTGCGGGATGCCTACGATGTCCTGCGCGACCCCAGACGCCGGATCCGGGCACTGCTGGAGTCGATCGACCTCCAGAAGCCGCTGACGGAGTTGCTCGGCGCAGATCCGCCCCGGCGCAGGTTCGTTTCGGCCCGTTACTGGCGTGAAGCCCTGGAGAAGCCGTGAGCGACGAGCTTGCCGAGAGCCCGCCGGAGGTCGAGGCACCGCCGGAGGACCGAGAGGACCTGGCGCGGCTCCTGCACCGTCTGGTGGACGAGGCGCTGGAGTCGGACCGGTTGCCGCCCGGCCTGGAGGACGCGATCGCCAGCGAGGCCACCGCTCCCGTCGCGGCCGGCGGCGACGACCTCTACGCCGTCTGGTCGTCCTTGACCGCCCTGACGGGCGAGGTCAAGCTCCAGGGCAGGGCGTTCAAGGAACTAACTACGACGTTGAGCCCTCTGGCCGCGGCAGCCCCCGGACTCGACGCGCTGGCCGGAGGGCAGCGCCAGCTCTGCGAAGAGGTGCGGGGCCTGGCCGGCCTGCTCCGCGAGTCTCAGCGGGAGCGGCGCCAGCAGGCCGAGGACCGCGCCCGCCGGGACTCGCTCGAGGCGCTCCTCGACGTGAGAGAACGGTTGCTGCGCTCGGTGCAGACGGCCCGGGCCCAGCTCGAGGGAGCCCAGCGGCGGCTCGGAAGCTCCTCCCGGTGGCTGGACACGCTCTTCGCCGGCGGCCGGACCGAGCAGGCCTCGCGTGCGGCCCTGGAAGCCGCCGCGGCCCTGGAAGAGGGATGCCGCCTGGGCCTGGAGCGTCTCGAGGAAGCCCTGCGAAGACAGGGCGTCCATCCGATCCAGTGCCTGGGCCGGCCGTTCGATCCGCAGACGATGACCGCCGTCGACGTCGAGACCGTCGAGGAACCGGCCCTGGATGGGGTCGTCCGGGCCGTTTATCGTGAGGGTTATGTCGCCGGGGAGGCGCTGCTGCGGCCCGCCCAGGTCCGCGTCGGCAGGCGGGCGTCCGCTCCCCCCGGCTGCCCGCCAGCTGACAGTCCACTACAAGGAGACGCTCCGTGACGAATTCGGGACTCGCAACGCAACTCGTGGTCGGAATCGATCTCGGCACCACCAACTCGGAGATCGCCGCGATGGCCGGCGAACAGGTCCTCGTGCTCGGCCCCTCCGGAAAACAGATCCTGCCGTCGGTCGTGGGTCTGTCGCCTTCGGGCGAGCTCCTGGTAGGCCAGGCGGCCCGCAACCAGTGGATGCTCTACCCCGAGCGGACGGTCAAGAGCATCAAGCGCAAGATGGGCTCGAGCGAGAGAGTCTCCCTCGGGGAGCGCACCTTCCTCCCGCAAGAGATCTCGGCGGTGATCCTCAAGGAGCTGGCCTCGATGGCCGGCCGCCAGCTCGGCGTGGCCGTCGAGCGGGCCGTGATCACGGTTCCGGCCTACTTCTCCGATGCTCAGCGCAATGCGACGCGCGAGGCGGGAGAGCTGGCCGGCCTGGAGGTCGTCCGGATCCTCAACGAGCCGACGGCGGCTAGCCTGGCGTACGGAACGGAGGGCCCGTCGCGCCGCACCGTGATGGTCTACGACCTGGGAGGCGGGACCTTCGACGTTTCGATCGTCACGATGGAGGCCGACGTCACCGAAGTGCTGGCCAGCCACGGCAACAACCACCTGGGCGGCGACGACTTCGACCAGCTCATCGTCAACCGCCTGCTGCAGGTGTTCCGGGAGGCCCACCAGGTCGACCTCCAGGAGCCGCAGTATCGCCAGGGACTGGCCCGGCTCTGGTGGGCCGCGGAAGAGGCCAAGAAGACCCTCAGCGCCGAACCCTACGCCCGCATCCGCGAAGAGGCACTGGCGGTCCTCGAGGGCAAGCCGCTCAACCTCGACTACGAGCTCTCCGCTGACGAGTACGAGGCCATGATCCGCCCCCTGGTCGAGTCGACGCTCGAGAGTGTCTCGAAGGCCCTGGCCGATGCCGCCAAGAGGCCGTCCGACCTGGATGCCATCTTCCTCGTGGGCGGGTCCACCCGCACGCCGATGGTCTCGCGGCTGCTCGAGGAGCGTTGTGCCATGACTCCGCGCCAGGAGGTCCATCCCGACCTGTGCGTCGCTCTGGGTGCCGGAGTGCTCGCTTCCAGGCTGGGAGGGCACGCCATCGAGCGTGTGCTGGTCGACGTGTCTCCCTACTCGTTCGGCCCTTCGTATCTGGGGATGCTGGGGGGGATGCCCTACCACCACTGCTATCACCCCGTCATCCACCGCAACACGCCGCTGCCCGTGACGCGTACCGAGCGCTACAGTACCGCGGCACCGTTCCAGCGCGAGGTCGACGTGGAGATCTTCCAGGGGGAGGACGGCGATGCGCTCAAGAACGTACCGGTCGGGCATTTCCGCATCAGCGGTCTCACCCCGAAGAAGGACGCCAACGAGGTCCTCTGCAGGATGGCTCTCGACCTGGACGGCATCCTGCGCGTCACGGCCATCGAGAAAGAGACAGGCCTGTCCAAGGAGATCCTGATCGACAATGCCCTGGCGGCGCGGAGCCCCGAAGAGGTGGCGAAGGCCCGCCGGGAGCTGGAAAGCCTGTATTCGACCCGGACGGAAGGCGATGCCTTCGCTCAGGCCGAGGCGTTCGAGGAGGGCGAGGACGCCCAGGGCCGCGAGGCCGAGAAACCGGAGGCGGAAAGAGAGTCGGTCCCCGCCGCCGGTAGTGGAGCCAAGGCGCCGGCAGACGCCTGGAGCGTTTCCGTGACCGAGGCCCGTGCGCTCATCGAACGCGCCCGGGGATTGCTGCCCAAGATCCACGAAGAGGATCGGGAAGAAATGATCGACCTGCTCGAGTCGATGGACGACGCCATCGTCACGGCCGATGCCGGTTCGCTGGCGACGGCCAGGCGCGAGTTGCAGGAGTTGCTCTTCTTCGTGGAGGGCAAGTGACGGGCAACGGGACCCCCGCCAGCCCTCCGCTCCGTGCGGAGGGTCGGCCACCCGTACCGGCCCAGGTCACGCCGACCTGTCCCGTCTGTCGAGCCCGTTTCCGGGGCTCGGCCGCCTGCTCGCGTTGCGGCGCCGAGCTCGCTCCGCTGATGCGGCTGATCGTCCGCGCCGCCGGGCTGCGCTCCGCGGCTCTCGAGGCTCTGTCGGCCGGCGAGCTGCAAGGGGCCGCGGCTCTCGCCGGCGACGCGCAAGCCGTCCATCCCACCGCCGCGGGCCGGAGTCTGTGGCTGCTGGCGAGGTTTCTGGCCGTCGCGGACGTCGTCCCCACGGGGCGCGAGGATTGTCGGGGATAGGCAGCGGCACAGGTCAATCGGGCCACGGCATCCCGCGCACTTTGGCCCGGGAAGGTAGAAACGGCTTCCAGCCGCTTCGAAGCTCTGGCAGCCGCAGTTCGGAAGCGGCAAGATGCCGCTTCTACCTTGGGCATCGACCAGTGCAGCGCGGGTTTCCTGCACACTTCGCTTGCAAGAACGAGAAGTGGCGCAGACAAGATGCCTGCCCCACTACCCAAGGCCTCGAGCGAGACAAGTCGACCGATGCCGTGGTTTCTCACCGAGCCTGCTGCCGCACTAGCGGCCGCGCTTTCCTCCGCGCGGTCCGAAGCCGCGACCCTGGCCTTGTCCCTGGCCCGCGCCCATGCCGCCGGGTCGCATCCCGGGGCCCTGTCCGGCGCCCTGTTGCATCTTCTGCTGACGCCGCTCCCAGCGCTCCTGAGCCTTCTGCTGTTGCTCGGGCGGAAGGGTCTTGAGCCAGACCTGGCGCTTCTCTTCGATGAAGGCCATGCGCTGCTCGGGCGTCATCGCCTCGAGCTTCGCTCGCTCCTCGTCCGTCAGGTTCTGCATCCAGGGTGGGCCCTGCATCTTCTGCCGCTGCTCGGGCGGAAGGGTCTCGAGCCAGGCTTGGCGCTTCTCCTTCATGAAGACCTTGCGCTCGTCGGGCGTCATCGCCTGGAGCTTCGCCTTCTCCTCGAGTGTCAGGTTCTGCATCCAGGGTGGGCCTTCAGGTTGGCCCGGCTGGCCCCACTTGGGGCCGGGCCCCGGCTTGTGGCCGATCGCCGGCGTCGTCTGGGTCGAGGGGCCTGCGCTCTCCTCCGCCAGCAAGGGCAAGGCGGGCATGAGCAGGGTCAGGAGCAGGAACAGCAGGAGACAGGTACGCATGTTGGGTCGACTCCTTCGGCCAGGCCGCTCCAAGAGACGCTCTCGGCGGGACAGGGCTGCTTGACGAGAGCATCGTATCGCGTCCCGGGTCTTCGTGCCTGCACGAGCGGGCGTTTTGCGATCGGGAGCGCCGGCGGTTCGTGGGGAATCCCCCGGATCCGTTCTGAGCCGGAGGCTCGTTTACGAGCCTCCGAGTCGAAGCACGGCTCGCAGAAGCAGTTCTCCCGCCCCTTCGACAGGCTCAGGACATACGTATGGCCGGCAAAGGTCCACGGACCGCTCCAGAAGCGGGGGACAAGCCCAATGGCATTAAATCCAGCGCCAGGAGAGGCATGACGGGCGTCGGAAAGGTCGAAGCGGCATCTTGCCGCTTCGACAGGTCCGGCCAAGTCGCGGTCGTGTGACCGGGCGCCCAAAAAGCGGCTGGAAGCCGCTTCTACCTTTTCCCAAGAGCTGGCGTCGCTCCCCACATTTTGACGGGGGCTTGACAAACCGCCGTTCTTCGTCAAAACCAAGCGAACTCCTTCACGGCCCGCGGTCGGTCGCGAGCTCGGTCATTGCCAGGGAGGTGGCGTCATGTCGGTTGATGGGATCGATGTCTGTACCCAACCCGCGTCCGGGATGCTCCGCCTGGGAGAGATCCTCGTTGGCCAGGGGGCCGTGACCGCGGAGCGGCTCGAAACGGCTCTCCTCGAGCAGCGGCGACGGCCCGGCGCCCGTATCGGGACCCTGCTGGACCCCGGCGACGGCGAGCTGAGCCGGGCGCTTGCCGCGCAGTTCGCCTTGCCCTGGGCAGAGCAGGTCCCCGCGCCGGCCGGGGAGTGGCTCGAGCTGGTGCCGCGGGAGCTCCTCGACGCAGGCCTGGTGCTGCCTGTGCGCAGGGAAGGCGCGACCCTGACCGTGGCGATAGCCGATCCGTCCGACCCCGATGTACTGGAGCGTGTCGCCGTCCACTCGGGCCTGGAGGTGCATGCCGTGGTGGTCCCTGCCTCCACGTTGCAGGCGACCGCGTACCGCGGCCGTGCCGACCGAGGCTCTCTTTCGGGTGCCGACTGGGCCCGCCTCAGCGACGAGCCCGACGGCGTGGAGCACCTCGACCCGTCGTCCTCGCTCGACGCCATCACCGAGGAGGCGTTGGCGGACGCGACGGGACTGGCTCGCGGCGAACTGGGCCTCGACACGCACTCGGTGGCGATGGGTTGCGGGCAGTGCAACGGCACGGGTTACCGGGGCAGGCGACCGGTCTTCGAGATGATGCCGATGACCGACGAGGTCCGCGAGGCGATCCTCGCCGGCGCTGCCTCGATCCGGCTTCGCTCGTGTGCGCTGGCGACCGGGATGTGCGAGCTGCGCGAGCGCGCCCTGGCCCTGGTGCGCTCGGGCGAGACCAGCCTCGAAGAGCTGGCGCGGGTCACGCGGCACGAGCACTGACCCACCGGCCCCCGAACTCCTTCGCAACGCGCGACAACTGAATTTGCGGCACTTCAGTTCCCTGCTGGAGCTTCGCTCCAGACCTCACCAAGGGCGATGCTCGCCCCTGGACCCCGCAATCATCGCGGGTTCCAAGGGATGCAATCCCTTGGTCGGGGTTCGGGGGCGAAGCTCCTGATTGGCAAAAGGGTACAACCCAAAGAGCATCAAGTCATGGGGACTGTTGTTAACCCACGAACCGCGCGCGCACCCTGCCGGGATGAAGGCCCGCAGTTGGCCGGCGGCGGGTGTACACTGCTGCCGGATAGGAACAGTTCCTGGGTAGCTCGATACCGAGGGTCGTTCCCCGGGGTGTCATGGGTCTGGTGAACTTCCGCGTAGAGGTGGGGCGTCTGACGGGCCGAATTCCGGGAGACGCCCCGAGTGCCTCCGAGCGAGCCCTCTTCCTCGACCGCACTTTCGAGCGAGAGTTCTGAGCCCCGGCCGCGAAGCGGCGGATCGGCCGTCATCTAGTGTGGTGGTCCTAACGCTTCTTTACTTTTGCGATCTTGTCCAGGATGGACTGGACGGATGCAGTCCAGACGAAGGGCTTTGGGTTCTCGTTGTGGACGGCGACGTACTCTTCGATGGCCCTGATGAGATCTGGGACGCTATTGAAGGTACCTCGGCGAATCCGTCTCCTCGTTATCTCTCCGAACCAGCGCTCGACGAGATTCAGCCAGGAGCTACTGGTGGGAATGAAGTGAATGTGGAAGCGCTTGTGCCTCCTGAACCACTTCTTCACGTTCTCGTGTTTGTGAGTGGCGTAGTTGTCCGCGATGAGGTGAAGCTGCATGTCACGCGGGGTCTCTCTGTCGATCTGATTGAGAAAGCGGATGAACTCTTGGTGGCGATGGCGTTGGACGCACTTTGAGATCACGAACCCTTTCAAGATGTCCAATGCCGCAAACAACGTGGTCGTGCCGTGGCGCTTGTAGTCGTGGGTACGCGTCTCTGGAAGGCCCGGTCGCAACGGCAACAGAGGCTGTGTGCGGTCCAGGGCCTGGATCTGTGTCTTCTCATCGAACGACAGAACCAAGGAGTTGTCCGGCGGATTCAGGTACAGGCCGACCACGTCATTCAGCTTCTCAATGAAGTGTTTGTCGTTACTCAGCTTGAACGTCCGGACAAGGTGAGGCTTCAGATTGTGCGCACACCAGATCCGCTGAATGGCCGACTTGCTCAGGCCTGCTCGCTCAGCCATCGATCGCCGCGACCAATGCGTCTCAGCGCGAGGCTTCTGGTGCAGCGTCAGCTCAACGACTTCCCTTACCTTGTCGTCACCAAGGCTCTTCTTTCGACATGGGCGGGTCGCGTCCTTCTGAAGTCCTCGAAGTCCGAGCGCCAGAAACCGTTCCCGCCAGAGCTGGACTGTCGGACGAGAGGTTCGGAGCGCGACCGCGATGTCGTTGTTCCTCTCCCCAGCCGCAGCCTTCAGAATGATGCTGGAACGAAGAACAAGCCTGTGGGCCGTCCTACGGCTCTGCGCCCACTTCTGGAGCTTGATTCGGTCTGTGTCCAGTAGCGTGATGCGGGGTGCAACTCGACTCATTCGTCCAGCATACTACACCGACCGCTATACGTAAAGGGATTTATGGACCACCACACTAGCTAGTCGGCGTGGTCTCGGAGCTGGCTAGCTTGCTCGCCATCTCGCCGTTCTGCGTCCAGGTGAACTGCACCGTTTCCGTGGTCCCCGGCCCCGCGGTCCCCGTGAGCTGGTCGGCATCGTCCACGTAGTACGTCGCGGTGCCGCCCGCCGTCGCCAGGCTGCTGCGGTTCCCGCTCCCGTCATACGTGAACGCCTCCCACGTGTCATCCGGATACGCCGCCCGCGTCAACTGATCGAGCCAGTCGTACTGGTAGTCGTGCGTGCCCTCGCTGTCGACGCGCCGCGTGATGTTCCCGCGTGCGTCATACGTGAGCTGCTCGAAGAACACCTGCGCCCCTGTGGTCGTCCGGTAGTCGAGCGAGGTGACTCGCCCGCTCTGGTCGTACCCGTACGCGCACGTGATGCCGTTTGGCAGCGTCAGCCCCGTCTTCTGCCCGAGGCCGTTGTACGTGAACGCGACATCGCCCAACGCGGCGTGCTCGATCGCGGTCAGCCGGTTCCGCGCGTCCCACGTATACGTGGCGGTTGAGTTCGGTATCCCGTCCACGCTGAGCTTCGTCCGGTTGCCGACGGCGTCCCACTCGTGGCGGACGACCTTTGGGCTGCCCAAGAATAACCTGGCCAGAGCTAGTTCATAGGAGGAGTCGTAAATAGCCTCGAATCGCTGGTCTGGCCGATAATCATGTCACCCCGCGAAACCCACAAAAAGCGCGCCTTTTCTCGCCCCTGATGAATACTGC
>JACQZL010000028.1 GCA_016213865.1 Candidatus Rifleibacteriota bacterium | reverse complement strand
TGGCTCCAGCCCTTCGATTTCATCAAGGTGATCGAGCTGGGGGCGCGCTACACCGTGGCCCGCCTGCTCGAGCGAGACGACTTCTCGAAGCGCTTCAAGGAAGGCCGCCCGATCGGCGTGCACGAGCTGTTCTATCCTCTGATGCAGGGCTACGACTCGGTCGCGATGCGCGCCGACGTCGAGCTGGGCGGCACCGACCAGACGTTCAATCTGCTCGTCGGCCGCGACCTGCAGCGCAGCTACGGCCAGCGCCCACAGATCGTCATCACGATGCCGCTCCTCGAGGGCACTGACGGCGTCCAGAAGATGTCGAAGAGCCTGGGCAACTACATCGGAATCAACGAAGCGCCGGGCGACATCTACGGAAAGGTCATGTCGATCTCCGACCCCCTGATGTGGAAGTACATGCTGCTCCTCACCGACAGCACCGCCGCCGAGATCGACGCGCTGAAGGCCCAGGTCGCAGCCGACTCGCTCCACCCGATGCGCGTGAAGGAAGCTCTGGCCGCGCGCCTGGTCGCCACCTACCACGGCAAATCCGCCGCCGAGCAGGCCGTCGACCCTGGGCGACGGCAAGGTCTGGGTCGTCAAGCTGGTCGCCCAGCTCTGGAACCTCTCCAACTCCGACGCCCGGCGCCAGATCTCGGCCGGCGCGCTCAAACTCGACGGAGAGCGCTTCACAGACCTGAAGGCCGAACTGGAACCCCGCCCCGGTCTGACCCTGCAACTGGGAAAGGTGCGCTGCGTCCGGCTCGAGTAGTCCCCGGCCCCGAGCTTCGAGCCTAAGGCCAGCGGTCTTCCTGGCCGATGCAAGGAAGCCGTGATGGATACGGCATCTCTGGCATCCCCCCGTCTGGTCCTCGCCTCGGCGTCGCCCAGGAGACGTGACATTCTCGCCAGCCTGGGCGTCCCCTTCGAGGTCGACCTTCCGCTCATCGACGAGCTGGCCGGCGGGCTGCCGCCGCCCGCTCTGGCGCTGGAGAATGCGCGCAGAAAGGCCCGGGACGTTCAATGCAGGAGACGACAAAAAGGCCCTCAGGATCCTGTAAGGAATCCGATTCTGGCTGTCGATACAATTGTCGTAAGGGCCGGGATCGTTTTGTCCAAGCCCATTTCTGACCAGGACGCACGCAAGATGCTGAACAGCCTGAGTGGCCGTGAACACGAGGTCGTGAGCGGACTTTGCCTGATTTCGGGCGAGGGCCGCGAGGTGGGGCGCACCTGCTCGACGACGGTCGAGTTCGCGCCGCTGACCGCGGCCGAGATCGACTGGTACCTCGCCAGCGGCGAGCACGCCGACAAGGCCGGGGCCTACGGCATCCAGGGCCGGGCCGCGCTCTTCATCCGCCGCGTGGAGGGCTGCTACTTCAACGTAGTGGGCCTGCCGGTCCGGACGTTCTACGAAGCGCTCTCGGAACTGGGCGCCCCGCTCGGACGGGCCCTGCCCCGATCCGGAGGTAACGACTGATGAACCGCAAGACCAGACGAACCCTCGGAATCGCGGCCGTATTGATCCTCGTGTTGCTGGTGATGAGTCAGATGACCGGGACGCAGGAACCGCAGCGGCTCCCGGGCACCTCGGACGGAACGCCCGGAGGCATCACCCCTACCGCGCCCTCGGCCGACGAGGAGACCTCCCTGGTCGTGACGGCCACGGTGAACATCCCCAAGCAGCGGAAGATCCGCCCAGAGATGATCAAGCTGACCAAGGTCCCGCTGAGCCTGCGCCACACCGACGCGGCCACCGACACCAAGCAGGTGATCGATCACTTCTCGCTGGTCGGCATCTTCGAGAGGGAGCAGATCCTGCTTCAGCGGCTGGGCGAATCGTCCAGCGCCGACGTCGGGATGGCCTACGTCATCCAGCGCGGCAAGCGCGCCGTGTCGCTCCCCATTCGCACGGAGAACGCCGTGGGCGGCTACGTCTCGCCGGGAATGCTGGTGGACATCCTGGGCAGCTTCCGTTCGGTCACCGGCGTCATCACCAAGCCGGTCCTGCAGCGCGTGAAGATCCTGGCCATCAACGACAAGTACATCATCGAGAAGACCACCGGCAAACCTCCCCCGAAGGCTCCCGAGCCCGGCAAAGAGGCCGAAACCCAGAAGTCCGAGGGTTTCCAGCAGATCGACAACATCCAGACCGTGACCTTCGAAGTCTCACCGGACGAGGCCGAGAAGCTGCTGCTCTCGTCGGCCAACGCCCAGCTCTTCCTGCAGATCGTCAACCAGGAGAGCGGCGCCGAGTTGCCCCCGGGCGAGGTCAACGAGAACGACGTTCGGGAGTTCAAGAGACCGGTCACCCCGGCCCTCGAGACGCCCATCGCCACGGCGCCGGTCTCGGATCAGCCGCAACAACCAGTAATCCATCAATACGAGATCATCCGATACACAACTAAGGAAATGCAGACCGTGGCAGAGAACCCCTTGACCAGTCAGACGGCGCAGGTCACCACCACTGGCACCGCAAGCAGCGGTGGCGCGCCCACGACGTCGAAGTAGCCACAGGAAGCCTCGCTCCATGAGCCAGAGCAATCGGTCGCACGTACTGGAGGTCGTCATGGGTCCCAAAGGTTCCAAGTTGATCCTGGCCGTCCTGGTCTTCCTGGCGGCCTGCCCTCCGCTGTCTGCGGCACCACAGGCCAAGAAGCCGGCGAAGACGGTCAAGACGGTGGCCGCGCCGGCGACCGCCGCGACGTCGACGGCCGTCGAGGCTGCGGACTCCGGCGCAATCCCCGGGACTCTGACTCTGACTCCGGGCCAGCAGGTCATGAACCCGCGCCTGGACTCCGCGCACGGCATCGTGCCGGACGTGCTGCGCCTCTATCCGAATGAGTCCAAGATCATCCGGGTCGAGGGTCTCAAGCGCGTGTCGATCACCAACCAGGACGTCGCCGACGTGGTCATCGTATCGCCCGAGGAGATCATGGTCCTGCCCAACAAGGGCGGCCTCGGCGGACGCACCTCGGCCTACTTCTGGGACAAGGACGGCCGCAAGGAGATCCGCATCGTCGTCATCGCGAGGAACGAGGAGAAGCTCATCGCCGAGCAGATCCAGAAAGACATCAACCTCCCGAACATCGCCATCGAGTACATCAACAACCGGACGATCCTCCGGGGCAAGGTCCGCAACCCGACCGAGAAGAACTACGCCAAGGACATCGCGGGCCTCTACGGCGCGCCGATCCTGGACCTGCTCGAGGTCGAGGGCATCGCGATGGACCCGAAAGAGGCGCTCATCAAGCTCCTCAACCTGCCGGACGTCAAGATCACCGTCGTGAACACGGCACTCCAGGCCAGCGCGGCGCAACTCGCGCCGGCCCAGCCCGCCGTCCAGCAGGCCCCGCAGGCCACCAACGAGCGACTCTCCATCACGCCGCCGATGTACGTCTCGGGCAGTCAGACCGCCTCCTCGTTCGGCTCCGCCGGTTCGGCGCCCGGGCCGGTCGCGCCCAGCCAGTCCTCGACCCCCGGCCTCCCGACGGCGGCCCCGCCGCAGACGGTGATGGTGCTGCTCGAGGGCACGGTCGACGACGAGCAGGACAAGGCCCGGGCCGACGAGATCACCAAGGCGTTCTTCGCGGCCAGCTCGATCGGCGCGAACTGGCAGGCGGCCACGGTCATCAATCACATCGAGGTCGTCAAGCCGGTGCAGGTCCTCGTCGAAGGGATGCTGCTCGAACTGAAGAATGACAACAGCCGCCAGTTCGACTTCAAGTGGGGCACCAATCAGGTGGCCGCCCAGGCCGGTGCCGAGTTCCAGTCGCCCGCCGGAGCGATCCCGGAAACGAACTTCAATCGCATCAACTTCATGGAGACCCCGGTCGGCAACACCCTGGGCCAGTTCACCCACACCGGTGGCAGGCTCAGCAGCAACGACTGGTGGCTCCCGTTCCCCTTCCCGATGGAGCGTCTCAACCGGATGGATCCCCTCCTTCTCAGCGTGAACTGGGCGCTCCAGACCGGCAAGGCGCGGCTCGTCTCGAGCCCCAAGATCATCACCCGCAGCGGCCAGGAGGCCAAGATCGACGTCGGCGGCACCGTGCCCATCCCGACGGCGGCAGGCCTGGGCGTCACCGGCGTACAACTGCTGCGCTACGGCACCCAGATGCGTATCACGCCGGTGGTCGACCACCGCGGCAACATCGACACCAAGGTCCAGATCTCGGTCAGCGACGCCGGCCGCATCGCCGGAGAGACCTCCAACCGTGACACCGAGACGCGTGTCACGGTCAAGGACGGCGAGCACATCGTCGTCAGCGGACTCGTGCAGAACAAGGACCAGCTGGCAGTCACGAAGGTCCCGTTCTTCGGGGACATCCCGTGGGTCGGCCGCCTCTTCCAGACCAAGACGACGAGCAAGCAGAACATCGAGACGGTCGCCATCGTGACGCCCCGCCTCCTGGATGCCGTGAAGAAGGACGAGATGTTCGCCAACTCCAAGTATGGCGACCAGGGCCCCACGGACGCCGATCTGAAGGCCGCGAACAAGGGTGGCAAGAAGGGCGCGGTCGACGCCTCCATGGCCAGCGCGCCGGTCCAGACGCCCGCCGATTCGGCGATCTCTCGGGCCCGCAACGAGACCGCCTCCAGGCTGGCCAAGCTCGACACCGCTTCCTCGACCGGCCAGAAGAGCGCCCCCGATGCCGAACTCACCGAGCGCCAGCTCCGCGTGAGGGCGATGTTCGGCAAGCTCAAGAGCGAGACCGAGGCGACGCCTGTCCCCCGCCGCGTCGCCCGAGTTCCCCGGCCGGTCACGCCGCGCCCCGCGACCTCCCTCACGGAACCGGGCGACGACGCGTCGCTGCCCCTGATGGCCGGGCCGGCACCCATCCCGGCACCCGCGAGCACGGCCTTCCCCGAGATGGTGGCTTCGAGCGGCATGCCCGTGCCCCCGGCCGAGGTCGTCCGGACCTCCCCGGTCGCGGAGGACAACATCGAACGGGTTTCGAGGAAGATCGACGACCTCTTCGACAAGATCGATCGTGGCATTTCCGATGCCAAGTGAGCCTCCAGCGCGTACTCTTCACCGAGAAGAAGGTTGCTGGACTCAGCCCAACAGTGTTACTATCCTGCCACTCTCGAGCGTTCCGCACGTCCCGAGGCTCTCGCTGTGAGCCGTTTTCCGGAATCCCATCTCGATGCCCGCTGAAACCATAAGAATCCTGCTGGCCGACGACAAGATCGAGCTCCGGCAGAACATCAAGCGGCTGCTCTCCTTCGAAGAGTCCATCGAGGTGGTTGGCGAGGCCTCGAACGGTCAGGAAGCGATCGACGTCGCCAAGATCTGCAGGCCCGACCTGCTGATCATGGATATCAACATGCCCGTGATCGACGGCATCACGGCGACCGAGATCGTCAACAGCGAGCTGCCGAGCGTCTCGGTCATCTTGACCTCGGTGCAGGGCGACCAGGAGTTCATCCGCCGGGCGATGAAGGCCGGCGCCCGCGACTTCCTCATCAAGCCGTTCTCGAACGACGAGCTGATCGACACGATCAAGAGCGTCTTCAAGTCCGACCAGCGAAAGAGGCAGCTATACCAGGCGCCGACCTCCGGTGCGGCCGGGGATACCGGCGTGGGCCGGGTCAAGGGCGGCAAGAAGGAAGGGCAGGTCGTCACCCTCTTCGCGACGAAGGGCGGCGTGGGCAAGACGACGGTTCTGCTCAACCTGGCGGTGACGCTCTCGCGCTACGGCGGTCACAAGGTGGCGGTGGTCGACTTCGATCTCCAGTTCGGAGACATCGCGATCATGCTCAACCTGATCCCCAGCCGGAACATCATCAGCCTGCTGGAAGAGCCGCCCCCCTGGACCTCGAGCGTCGTGCTCGACTACATGATTCCGCACGAGCAGTCGGGCGTCGAGGTGCTGCTGGCGCCGTCCCGGCCGGAGTACGCCGAGATCGTCCAGGTCGAACACATCGAGCAGACCCTGCTGCTGCTGCGCGAGCAGTACGACTACGTGCTCGTCGACACCTCGAGCATGTTCCGGAACATCGAGCTGTCGATTCTCGACGCGAGCCAGACGATCCTGGTGATCACGACGCTGGAGCTGTCGGCCATCAAGGACATGAAGCTCTGCCTCGATCTGCTCCAGAACCTCAACTACAGTCCCGACAAGATCAAGCTGGTCCTGAACCGGGGAAAGCCCAACGTCGGCGGCATCACCTACGAAGACGTCCAGAGCGGGCTCAAGAAAGAGATCTCGGCCCTGATCCCGACGGAAGGCCGGGTCTGCATCGAGGCGATCAACAAGGGCACGCCCTTCATGCTCAACGACACCAGCTCCGAGCTGGCCCAGTCGTTCATCAAGCTGGCCGAGATCATCGTCGGACAGAAGATCCAGCCCGGTGACGCCGCCGGCGCCAAGCCCAGCGGCGGCCTCTTCGACCGCTTCAGCTCGATCTTCTCGGGCCAGGGCGGCCGCTGAGTCCAGGTCCCGCCTGCGCCCGCGGTGGGTGCGGATTTCTGCCATTCCGGCCACCGGCGGGATATAATGGAGGCTGGTGCCCGCCAGGTTTGGCGGGTGTTGTTCCGATGCCCCGCTGACCGAGGGGAGGTTCTCCACAGTGTCCCTGCTCGACAGGCTCAAGAGTACGCAGTCGGGAGTCAAGAAGGAGGAGACGACGGGCCCCGCCAGCTCGGGGGGCCAGGCGGCTCGGAAGCCCGCGACCGCGGCGCCTCAGACTCAGGCCCCGACCGAGGCAGGGCAGCACCTCGAAGGGACCCTCGCGAAGGTCGACAAGATGACCCTCGGAGGGGTCAAGGAACGGCTGCTGCAGAAGAAGGGGCTGGAGCAGACCTCGCAGGTGGATGACCCGTACCACGAGCTGAAGGTCCAGATCCAGGACATGCTGGTGGACAACCTCGATGCCGAGGCGCTCAAGGCGGTCACGGACGACAAGGAGAAGGAGCGGTTCATCCGGCAGAAGATCGAGGAGCTGATCGGCTCGATCGGTGCCGACAAGGACCTGGCCCGCACGAGCTTGGGACACAAGAACCTCGTGCAGGACGTGCTGGACGAGGTGATGGGGCTGGGGCCGATCGAGCTGCTTCTGCGCGACGACGACATCTCGGAAGTGATGGTCAACGGTCCCAAGAAGATCTACGTCGAGAAGCACGGCAAGCTGGTGCTGAGCGACCGGCGGTTCCGCGACGATCAGCACGTGATGCACATCATCCACAAGATCGTGGCGCCGCTGGGCCGGCACATCGACGAGGCCAGCCCGATGGTCGATGCTCGCCTCAAGGACGGCAGCCGCGTCAACGCGATCATCCCGCCGCTGGCGCTGTGCGGTCCAACGCTCACCATCCGCAAGTTCAAGAAGGAGAAGCTGCAGCCCAAGGATCTGATCCGGTTCGGCACGGTGACCGAGGAGATGATGGATTTCCTGGCGGCGTGCGTGAAGGTGCGGCTAAACGTCCTGGTTAGCGGCGGCACCGGCTCGGGCAAGACGACCACGCTGAACATCCTGTCGAGCTTCATCCCGCCGGACGAGCGCATCATCACGGTGGAGGACGCCGCGGAGCTGCAGTTGCGGCAGGAGCACGTGGTCAGCATGGAGACCCGTCCGCCCAACATCGAGGGCAAGGGCGAGATCACCATCCGCGATCTGGTGAGGAACTGTCTGAGAATGCGGCCCGAGCGCATCATCGTCGGCGAGATCCGCGG
>JACQZL010000199.1 GCA_016213865.1 Candidatus Rifleibacteriota bacterium | reverse complement strand
CTGGCCGGCGAAGCAGAACCGCATGGTGGCCTGCCCGACCGCCCCCTCGATTGCCACCGTGGTCTGCCTGAGCGCGGCCTGGGCCGCGTGAGAGTCGCCTTCTCGCGCGCGCGTCACGGCTTTCACGATCATCTGCGGGGCGCCGTGAGAGCCCAGGCGGACGATGCCGCTCACGTGGGTGATCGAGATGCGCGGGGCCTCCCCGACAGAGAGCGTCCGCTCCACGGTCTCGACGAGCTCGGCCGCTCCCACCCGGCCGACGGTCAGGGCGGTCGCCAGCGCCAGTCGCACGATCCGACGGCTCAACGCGACGCGGAGCTGTCTGGTAATCTGGACGCGCTCATGCGCCCTCGCGACTGCCGGTTGACCCTGCTGGTCCTGGTCCTGCTCGTGCGGCCGGCCTCGGGTCAGCTCTCCACCCAGCTCCCCTTCAAGCTGGCCGAGATGCTGCCGCGGATGATGCAAGCCGCGGGCGGCGAGAGGGCCTGGGCGGGGCTGCGGGACCTGTCGATGCTCCAGACTCGCGAGCAGCTCGCCACGAACGGCAAAGTCCGCGCTTCCGAGGACCTGCGGGTCTGGCTGCAGACCGTGCCGCACGTGCGTCTGCTGATGGCCCGCAGGAGCGCTGCGAGCCCGGTCTACCAGGGTTGGAACCGTGGGGCGCCCTGGCTGGTCGAACAGGGCCTTCGGGTCCACGACCGCCATCGCCTCGAGGCAACCCGAACCGAGCTCCTGGAGAGCCTGCTCCTCTATCGACTGCCGTTCGGCCTGCACGAGGCAGTGACTGGCCGGCTGGTCTACGAAGGGGTCTTCGAATTCGAGGGCCGGTCCTGCTACCGCGTCCGGTTCCCTTCCGGCGAGTACCCGGGTGGAGACGTCTGGCTGCTGGTCGACTCCCGAACCTGGGAGCTGAGATGCCTCGCGTTCTACGGCAAGACGGGCGTATACCAGGAGGTCTTGCCCAGGCGCTGGTATCGCGAGCACGGAGTCAGCACCCCCTGGGTGCTCGAGTTCCGTTCCAACGGCAAGCTGACACGCCGAGACCGCCTGCGAGAACTTCTCCACAATCAGTGGTTCTCGCCCGGTGTCTTCGTGGCCGAGGCTTGGATGAAGCGATATTCGCACGGCTTGCCGCCATGAGTCTCCTCGGCATGAAGGCGCTGCGCGCCGAGGGCCGCCTTGGCCGGCTTTCCGCATCCGGGCTGCAACTTTTCTGCGCGAGACTGGTAGAACGTAGTGAAGCCATGAAACGACTTGTCGGTCTTCTCATTTTTGCGATCCTCTGCCTGGCGTGGGGTCCGCTTGCGGCCCAGGACCCGGCGGCGCCTGGCGGCTCGGACGAGGAACTGGTCGGACAGGTCCTCAGCTTGTACCACCGGGATGAAGCGGCCCGCGCGCGCAACCTCAGCCCCACTCGGCTGCTGCACCGCGTCGTGCAGCGGTGGGGCCAGCTCTCCGGCGAGCAGCAAGAGAAACTGAAACCGTACGTGCTGATGCCGGGCCAGGACGACCCCAGCGGGGCCCCGTCGGCCCCGGGCCAGGACGACTTCAAGTTCGCCCGAACCAAGAACTTCCTGGTCTTCTGGAGGACCGACGGCGCCGATGCGGTTCGGCCCGGCGACCAGAACAAGAACGGCTTCCCCGACTACGTCGAGCGGGTCGGCAGCTATCTCGAGAAGGTCTACCAGAAGGAAGTCGTCGAGATGGGGTTCCAGAAGCCCCCGACCTGCCCGCAGTACCGCGTCTACCTCAAGGGCCTCAACCACAATGGCCTGACGCACCCTTCGGGCGGGGCCCAGACGTGGATCGAGCTCAGCGCCGATATCGAAGGCTACACGCGCCGCGTGCTCGGGGCCAAGTTCGGCCCGAACGTCAGCGCCGATCCTCAAGGTATCGAAGCGGGCTTGCCCAAAGCCGTGTGCGCCCACGAGTTCTTCCACGCCATCCAGGCCACCCACAACTGGGAGCAGCCCGAGTGGTTCTCCGAGGGCAGCGCCGAGTGGATGGGCGAGATGGTCTTCCGCCCACGAGTTCTTCCACGCCATCCAGGCCACCCACAACTGGGAGCAGCCCGAGTGGTTCTCCGAGGGCAGCGCCGAGTGGATGGGCGAGATGGTCTTCCCCGAGAGCGATTTCTACCTCAACAACCTGTCGCTCCACCTCCAGCAGCCGAACGTCTCGCTCTTCTCGGCCGAGATGTGGTTCGAGTACTCGGCCAGCATCTTCACCGGGTTCCTCACCGAGAACCTGGGCGGCGTCCAGACGCTGCGCCGGATCTGGGAGGCTTGCCGCACCCAGACCGCCGACGTGGCCATCCAGAAGGTCTGCGGCGACTTCCGCGAGATCTTCACGGCGTTCTGGTGCTACAACTACCTGCGCGCCTACAAGGACGGCACCAAGTACCCCGTGCCCGAGGCATTGGAGGTCAAGCAGTTGCCCTTCCGTCTGGACAGCTCTCAGATTGCCGAGCCGCAGTACTACGGGGCCAACCTGATCAAGTTCTCTGCGATCGACGCTGCCCGGCCACTCCAGATCGTGGTTTCCGGGCGCAAAGGCACGGTTCTCGGAGCCAAGGTCATCGTCATCGACGCGGCCACCAAGCGCTGGAAGATCACGCCGGTGGCAGCATCCTCCGATGGCACACTCCGGGCCACGGCCTCGGGTGCGCAGCAGGCGGTGCTGGTGATCGCCAATTTCCCCGAAGGCAGCGCTTCGTACACGCTTTCGGCTTCTCAGTGTGCCGGGGCCGTGCTTGGGGCTTGGGGCTCGGGGCTCGGGGCTAGGGGCTCGGG
>JACQZL010000027.1 GCA_016213865.1 Candidatus Rifleibacteriota bacterium | reverse complement strand
TGGCCTTCTGGAACGCGGCGACCGATTCGTCGAGGTTCCCCGCCCCCGCGTGGGCCTTGCCCAGGAAGGCCTGGAGCTCGGCAAAGTCCTGCTTGCGCGCGGCGACGACCTGCCCCAGCCTCAGGGCCTGATCGTAGTCCTTTCGGACCAGGGCCTCCTTGGCTTGCTCCCCCTTGGTTGAAATCTCCTCGTCGTCGAAGGAGGCCTTCGGGTCGAACCCCTCGGGGTCGTCCTTGAAGAGCTCCAGGTCGGCCAGGAGCTCCTTGGCCTTCTGGTAGCGCGCGTTCGGGTCCCGCGCCAGGAGCTTCGCGACAACGCGGTCCAGGCCTTTCGGGATGTCCGACTCGACGGCGCTGGGAAAGATGATGTCTCCCTTGAGCTGCGCGGTGGAGACCTCGGCCAGCGACTGTTCCGGAAAAACGCGCTTGCCGGTCAGCATCTCGTGGAACATCAGGCCCAGCGAGTAGAGGTCACTGCGTTCGTCGAGCTTGCGACCCTGGTTCTGCTCGGGGCTGGCGTAGTTGAACGTGCCCACGACCGAGCCGTCGGGGTTGGCCGCCTGCTCGCGGCTGACGGCGATGCCGAAGTCGATGAGCTTGACGACCTCGTCCGGAGTGATGAGGACGTTCTGCGGTTTGACGTCCCGATGGATGAGGTCTCGTTCGTGGTAGTGCGCCATCGCGTCCGCGAGGGCACCGATCAGCTTGACCGTCTGGGGCCAGGAAAGCCGCCCCTTGTTCTTGAGAATGGAGTCGAGCGGACGCCCCTTGACGTGCTCCATTGCGATGAAGTGGATGCCGTCCACATCGCCGCTGTCGACGTACCCGACGATGTTCGGGTGCGTGAGCCTCTTGTAGATTTCCCCCTCCAGGAGAAAGCGCGAAATGGCGACGGCGTCCTTGCTGGCTTCTTTGAACAGGGTCTTGATGGCCACCAGACGCCGGGTCTGGGGGTTGTACCCGACGTAGATGGCCCCCATCCCTCCGTGGGCAAGCTCCTCGAGGATGACGAAGTGCCTGAGGGTGTCCAGCGTGTTCATGAGGTGCCCTTGGACCCCGCTTCGATGCTGAACGCCTGGCCCTTCTTGCACTTCTCGATGCGTTCTTCGGCGTTCTTCGCCAGCTTGCCGTCAGGCTTGAGCGAGACGACGACGTCCCACTCCTCGATGGCCCGGTCCTGGTTGCCCATCTGATAGAAGGAATTGCCCAGATAGTAGTGCTGGTGCTCGTTCTCGTAGGTGAGCCTGATCGCCTGCTGGTAGGTGGCAATCGCCTGCTCATATCGCTTGTTGCTGTAGTACATGAACGCCAGCCAGTCGAGCAGGTCCGGGTTCTCGGGGTCTTGTCTGAGCTGCTCTTCCAGTTCGGGGATGCCCTCACCCGTGCCTGGTTGGTACTGCGTAACCATGCTGGGGTCGGGGGCCGCCTTCGCGGCCGGTTCCTCGGCCGCGGGGGCAGCCGCCGACGCGGGGGCAGACGGGGCCGGCTTGGAGCCGGCGATCGGCTTGGTGAAACCCGTGGTCGGCTCGCGGCCGGGGCCGCCCGCGGACGGCAAGTCCCTCCCGGCCAGCAGTTTGCGGACCCCCATCAGCCGGGACAAGACCACGACGAGGCCCAGCAGCAGCACGGCGCCGACCACCATGACAGCCACGTTGCCCGTCTGTCCCAGACCTACCACCAGTTGAGTCATCGTCTCCTCCGAAGCAGCGACGCCGGCCCTCGAGCGGACCTCATCGCCAGAACAGCAACCGCTTCCAGAACGGACGGATCGGCCTCATGTGGAAGAGGACCGCCGTGATGTTGTCGGGACCGCCACCCTCGTTGGCCCGATCGATCAAACGCTGGCAGGCGCCTGGCGAGTCGGACGCCGCAAGTACGATGCGCAAGATCTCGTCGTTCGGCAGCACTCCGTGGAGTCCGTCCGAACACATCAGCACGCGGTCGTCCGGCTCGAGCATGCAGGTGCTGAAATCGGCTTCGACCCTTTCCTTGGTCCCCAGGGCCCGCGTGATGATGTTGCGCGCGGGATGGTTCGCCGCCTCTTCCTCGGTGAGGATGCCCTGGCGGATCTGCTCGGCGACGAGCGAGTGGTCGTCGGTCAGTTGCGTGATCGTCTTGCCTCGGATCAGGTAGGCGCGAGAGTCGCCGATCTGGCCGATGTTCACGGTGCTTGCGTGAAGGAGGGCGACCGTCAGGGTGGTGCCCATGCCTTTCAGGGCCGGCGACGTCTGGGCTTGCGAGAAGATGCGCGTGTTGGCCTGTTCGATGCACTTCTCGAGCTTGTCTCGGAAGGAGCCGTCGAAGGCCTGGATGTAGTAGTCTCGCAGGGTCTCCACGGCGATACGGCTGGCCGTCTCGCCGGCCGCATGGCCCCCCATGCCGTCGGCGACGGCGAAGAGCATGCCGCGCTCACCCGAGTCGCAACCCTCGGCGTCGAAGACGTAGTAGTTGTCTTCGTTGTGCTCGCGTCGCTTGCCGACGTGTGTCAGGTAACCGACTTCTACGTTGTCGATGATCTGGCCGTGCTCCAGAAGGCGAACGTCCACCTTGGCCATGACCCTTCACCAACGGGCGACGCCGGGCGCAGCGTGGCGGTGCTGGAATTGCATCGTGAGAGGCGGTCGTTGGAGCGTGGGGGGCCGGGATGCCACTGCTGAAGCCCCTTTCGAGCCCTGGCATCATACCTCTGCCCGACAGGGTGTGTCAAGAAATCGGGTGCGCCAGGGTGCGCTCGCGGTTCATGGGTTGACAGCCACAACTGGTCTCCGGCGTCGAGTAGCGCGGGGGCTTGTCCCCCGCTTTGGATGCGGTCCGCCGACCGTAGCGGGCCACAAGCATGTCCTGAGCTTGCCGAAGGGGGCCCGCGCTACAACTCCTTGGACCACGCACCCAGTCATGCGGCTCCCCGGGTTCTGCGTTCGCACCCGGTGCGCCAAACCCTTTGACATCGGGCCACCTGGACGCTATAATCCGCGCCGCAGTCGGGGTCCACTCGATTGCGCCTTGGAGGTTCCTTGGAACATGCGCTGTCGGGGCTGCTCTTGGCAGGTTTCATCCTGCTTCCCGGGGCCTTCCTCCACGCGTTCTTCCAGGGCCTGAAGGTTTCGTGCCACCACCTGTCCGACTCGAAGTTCTTCGAGCCGCTCACAGAATCGGTCTCCCTTCACCTCCTCACGCTCCTGCTCGGTCTCGCTGCCGTCCAACTGGCGAACTACGTGCGTATCGCAGCCTTCGCCCGATGATCTGACAGGCCGCGCGACCCCCAAAGTCCATGTCCTTCGAGGACGCACTCCACTCCTCCAGAGCCACCCGAGACGGGTCCGTTTCTCGGCGGCGGCTGCATCGAATCAGCAGGCGCTTGCGCGCCTGGTTGCCGATTGGTGGCGAGGCGGACGGCCGGAGTGCTCGCGTGGCGCGGGCCACCGCGATGCCCCATCTGGGGCCGAAGCGTCGTGCTCAGCTCGAGGCCGCCGGGATGGATGCCGTCAAGCGGGCCCTGGGGTATCTCCTGGGTGTGCTGGTCCTCGGTTTCAGCCTGCTCCAGGCCAGCCGGGTCCTGTCCGAACACGGCTCGGACAGCGGCATGGTCAACGTCCTGATCGGACTGTTCGCCGGGATCATCATCCTGTTTCTGGTCTCCCACGACAGTGCCGTGGCACGGAGGCAGGGAATCGAAGAGTAATCTTGGGTCGGGGCGTAGCGCAGCCTGGTAGCGCACACGGTTCGGGACCGTGGAGTCGGAGGTTCAAATCCTCTCGCCCCGACCAGTCTCCTCGATGTACCCTGCAGGGAGGAGCCGGCGTGTCCGATCCAGCGGTTCTTCCGCCGGATCGGGCTCACCTTCTCGATGCCCCGGGTGGTCGGCTCCCGGCGGCACCGCGTAGCTCCTCCTCCGCCACTGCCCTCGATCCTTCACCGCACGACCTCCTCAGGCGCCATGAAACACGCCCGCGTTTATGTCCGAGGCATCGGAGCCGCCCTCCCCGGCCACGTGGTCCCCAACGAAACCCTGGCCAAGCTCAATGGGATCGACCCCTCCTGGCTGGTCGAACGCACGGGGATCGAATCCCGCTGCCTGTCCAGTCATGACGAACGCACCAGCACCCTCGCCTCCGTCGCGGCCCGCGAAGCTCTCGAAGGCGCTCTGACCGCGCCCGAGGACGTCGATCTCGTCGTCCTGGCTACCTCCTTCCCGGACGCGCTCCTCCCGCTCTCGACGGCCGGCATCGTGAAGGACCGACTGGGGCTCAGACGGGCGCTCGCCATCGACATCGGGACGCCCGCGATCGGCTTCCTCATCGCCTTGCAGGTCGCCTTGCAGTACCTGCAGCGGGCGGGTCTCGACACGGCCCTCGTCATCGGCGCCGAGTGCTTCTCGTCCGTCGGCGATCTGCGCGACCGCCGCACCTGCTATCTCTTCGGCGACGGCGCGGGGGCGATGCTCCTCTCCCGGAGCCGCGGATTCGCGACTCTGGGCGCGCCGGTGATCGAGACCGCCGGCTCCAACGGCGAGACCCTTCCCGACCCGGAAGTCGCCGCCCCCGAAGACCGCTTCTACGCTCTCGCACTCTACCAGCAGCCCATCGAACGCCTCCGGGACGGTTTCGAGCGGACCGTCCGCACGTTGATGGCCGCCGAGAGCCTTCGCCTCGGCGACGTCGAGTACGTCCTCCCCCAGCAGATGCACCGCCAGGCCGTCGAGGGCGCCGCTCGCGCCCTTGGCTTGACCAACGGCACCCTGTTCGACGAGCTGCTGCGCTCGGGAAACCTCCTTTCGGCGACCCTCCCCGTCTCGCTCTATCAACTCCTCTGTTCGGGCAAGGTCGCCAAGGGCGACCACGTGGCCCTGATCGGCACCGACGGGCGCTACCAGTGGGGCGGGCTGGTCGTGTCCGTCACGGGGAAGGTCCCCAGTTCGGCCCGCGAAGTGCCGGCCGAACCGGCGAAGACCGGCAGGTTGCCCGAGTCCCGCCCCGGCCGTCCGACCACGCCCGCCGAGCGCTTCGTTCCCGCCGCCGAGCTGGCCACCATCCTCGGAGAAGAGGTCCGCAAGGCCGAGATCTTCGGCTCCGTCCTGTCGACGGTCTTCTTCGCAGTGGAGCATCCCGAGAGCTTGGGCAGCTCCATGGAAGAGCAAATGTCCCGCGAGACCCGCCTGCTCTTCTCCCGCCAAATCCGCCGCCGAGACATGGTCTTCGAAGTCTCGCCCACGCGTTTCGCGGTCATCCTGCCCAACCAGGACGCCACGGACGCCAGGCGCATCGCCGAGCGGCTCAAGGTGCTCCTCGAACACCTCGACCCCGTGGAAGAGATCGAAGTGAAAGCGCTCTACGACACGCTGACGTTCCAGCCGGGCACCGGCGTGGACGACTACGTCGGCGAGGTCGTCCGTCGCAGCGCCCGCTGACGCACTCGCCAGGCCCCTCGCCCGGACCCGGCCGGCCCCGGGGACCCGCGCCCGCAGATGGTCCTCTTCATAACCCGACGCCTCCTGGTCACGATCCCACTGATGCTGGGCATCCTGTTCGTGACCTTCTTCCTCATGCAGATGGTCCCGGGCAATCCGGTGGACCGCATGCTCGGCGAACGCGGCGGCACTCCCGAAGAGCGCGCTCGCCTCATCCGGGAGCTGGGCCTGGACCGGCCATGGTACGTGCGCTTCGGCGACTACGTCCTCGACCTCGCCAGGGGCGACCCGGGCCGCACGCTGCTCAGCCGCGAGAAGATCGCCGACGAGATCGCCGATCGGTTCCCCAACACCTGCATCCTCGCGATCACGTCACTCGCCCTGGCGACCGTGCTGGGATTGGCGGCGGGCATCCTCTCGGCGGTCTACCCGGGGAGGCTCATCGATCACGGCTGCAGGCTCATCTCCATCTTCGGCCTCTCGACGCCGGTCTTCTGGTTCGGCCTGATGCTGATGCTCTTCTTTGCGCTGCACCTGCGCTGGCTGCCGTCCTCGAGCGACACGCCGTGGCTGGCGCTCAACCTGGTCCTGCCTTCCATAACCCTGGGCCTCAGGCCCGCGGCGTTCATCCAGCGCGTCACCCGGTCCGAACTGATGGACATCCTGCGCAGCGACTACATCCGCACGGCCCGGGCCAAGGGACTGCCCGAGCGGGTCGTCATCCTGCGCCACGCCCTGCGAAACGCGATGGTCCCCATCGTCACCCTCATCGGCCTCGACCTCGGAAGCCTCCTCTCGGTCTCGGTCATCACGGAGCGCATCTTCAACTTCCGGGGAATCGGCCTCTACGCGCTGGAGGGCATCCAGAACCGCGACTACGCCGTCGTGATGGCGACGGTCCTGCTCACATCGTTCCTCTTCTTGATCGCCAACCTCGTGGTGGACGTGCTCTACGCTCTCCTCGACCCGCGGATCCGCTATGACTGACCGCGCCCTCGACCAGAGCAGTCCCGAGGTCGGGCCGCCGGAGCCCCCCGCCCGCGCGAAGTCCGCGACCCCCGAGGTCGCACCGCGACGCTCCACGGGTCTGGAAGCCGGCTTCAAGCTGCTGGTCCGCAACCCGCTCACGCTGTCCGGTGCGCTCGGCTCGCTGGCGCTGTGCGCGGTTGCGCTGCTGGGCCCGTGGATGACCCTGTACCCGACCGGCATCGAGAGCCTGACGCGGACGCTGCACGAGGCCCTCCTCCCCCCGAGCCTGGCCCATCCCTTCGGCACGGACTGGCACGGCAGCGACGTCCTCAGCAAGGTCATCCTCGGAACGCGAATCTCGCTCACGATCGGGATCTTCGCGTCGCTCCTCTCGATGGTCATCGGCGTCATCGTCGGCGTGCTCTCGGGCTACTTCGGTGGCTGGCTCGACACGATCCTGATGCGCCTGACCGATGTGGTACTCGCGTTCCCGTCCCTGCTGCTGACGATCCTGATCGCTGCAAGCCTTGGCTCGGGGCTGACCTCCGTCTTCCTGGCGCTGACGGTCAGCGGTTGGGCGGGCACCGGGCGCATGGTTCGGGGACTGGTGCTCTCGCTGCGCGAGCGCGAATACGTGCTGGCCGCCGTCGCCGCCGGCGCGGGACCCACGCGCATCGTCACCCGCCACATCCTGCCCAACTGCCTCTCGACGCTCATCGTCCTCTTCACGATGCGGATTGGCATCACCATCCTGTCGGAGGCCAGTCTCAACTTCCTCGGACTGGGTGCGCCTTCCGACGCGCCCTCCTGGGGCGTCATGGTCTTCTACGGGATGGACCACATGCGCCAGGCGCCCTGGTGCTCGATCTGGCCGGCCAGCGCCATCGCCCTGACGGTGCTCTGCTTCAACTTCCTGGGCGACGGCCTCCGGGACGCGCTTGACCCTCGCATGAGGGACGTCTTATAATTCTCGTGGTGGAAAGGAGCTCGAGCGCGCGGGGCAGCAGTTGCCTCGTTCCGCCACCGCCCTTCCCAGGAGCTACCCGATGAGGTTCACAGTCGGCTTCAAGCGCCAGTTGCTCGGACGGATCCTGCTCGACACCCGGGCGGTGACCGAACAGGCCCTCGACGAGGCCCTGATGGAGCAACGGCTGCAAGGGAACCGCGAGCGCCTCGGCACCGTGCTGCTCAGGCGCGGTCTCATCGGGCCCGCGGACCTGATGCTGGCGCTGACGCGCCAACGTCAGGCCGTGGCCCACGTCCGCTAGGACGCTCCTCCACAGTCGCACCGGTCCCACGATGGTCTCCCCTTTGGTTCCGGAGAAGCAGCGGCTTTTCCAGGAAGAGGTCGTGCCTCTCTTGCCCGGCGAGTTCCGGGAGGCCGAACCGCCCTGCCCGCACTTCGGCGCCTGTGGCGGATGTCTCCTTCAAAACCTGCCCTATCCGGCCCAGCTCGCCTTCAAGCGCGAGGTGGTGAGGAGAGCCTTCCTGGGTCAAGGCCTGGAGGTCGATCCGCTGCTTTCCGAGGTGGCGGGCATGGCCGATCCGTGGCACTACCGCAACAAGGCCGACTTCAACATCCGGCCGGCGGGCGGGATCGCGCGCCTGGGCTTCACCCGCGCCGACGCCCGCGGCGTCCTCGAGGTCGAGCAGTGCCCGATCAGCTCGCTCGAGATCAACCAGGTCCTGGCGGCTTTCCGGCAGATCCTGCCCGAGTTTGGCAGCCTCAGAAGGAGGCTCCACTCGATCATCGTGAGGTCCTCCCGCCATGAGAAGGCCGCCACGGTGCTCTATCACACGCGGCTCAAGGACCCCGCTGTCTTTTCCGGGCTCTCCGGCCAGCTCATGGCAGCTTGCCCCATCGTGAAGGGGGCAGCCTTCATCGACCGCCGCCGGGAGGTGGCCGTCGGCTGTACGACGCTCACGGAGCGGGTCCTCGACATCGACTACACGTACCGGCTGAGCAGCTTCTTCCAGGCCAATCCGCTCCAGACCGAGACCCTCGTGCGCACCGTGCTGGAACTGGCCCAGCCTCAGCCGCAGGACGTCGCGGCCGACGTCTACGCGGGCGTCGGGCTCTTCACCCTGCAGCTTGCCAGGCTCGTGCGCGAGGTGCACTCGATCGAGGACACGCCGAGCGCCGTCGACGACGCTGCCGCCAACGCGGCGCGGGCAGGTATCTCCAACTGCCGCTTCCACCGCGGTCAGGCCCAGGAGTGCCTCGGAACGCTCGACCTGGTCCGGACGGGCGTGTCGCTGGCGGTGCTGGACCCGCCGCGCTCCGGATGCTCCGAGGCGACCCTGGCCCTGTTGCCGCGGTTTGCCCCTCGCCGGATGGTTTATGTCTCGTGCAACCCGCTCAGCCTGGCGCGCGACGCGAAGGTCCTTGTCGATGCGGGCTTTCGGCTGACGGCCCTACGGCCCGTCGACATGTTCCCTCAGACGACTCACGTCGAGTGCGTGGCCTGCTTCGAACGGTAGCAGAGGTTGACAGTGACGCAGACAGCAAGCGCGCGCGATGCCGGTGAGACAACACCCTGCGACGTGCTGGTCATCGGCAGCGGAGTGGCGGGGCTCTGCGCAGCCCTGGAAGCCTCGCGCCTCGGCCTCGCGGTCACGGTGCTCTCCAAGACCGAGGACCCCGCGGAGTCGAACACCCTCTACGCCCAGGGCGGGATCGTGGGGCGCGGCGTGGACGACGCCCCGGAGCAGCTCGAGTCCGACATCCTGAGAGCCGGCGCCGGAGCGTCCCTGCCCGAGGCGGCCCGCATCCTCTCCGAAGAGGGGCCGCGGCTGGTCGACGAACTGCTCATCGAGGCCGCGGGCGTGCGCTTCGACGTCGGGGCCGACGGCGAGATCGACGTCACCGCCGAGGCCGCGCACAGTTGCCGGCGGATCTACCACTCGCAAGACGCGACCGGCCGCGAGATCGAATCGAGGTTGCTGGAGGCCGTGCGAGGCCAGTCCAAGGTCACGCTGCTCTCGCGGCAGATCGCGATCGACCTGATCACGAGCGCTCACCACTCGTCGGATCCGCTGTCCGTCTATGCCCCGAACGTGTGCCTGGGAGCCTACGTCTTCGACGCCGGGGCGTCGTGCGTCCGCCGGTATCTGGCGCGCAAGACCATCCTCGCCAGCGGCGGCGCCGGTCGCGTCTACCTCCACACCACCAATCCGCCCGGGGCCACCGGAGACGGCGTCGCCATGGCGCATCGTGCCGGGGCGACCGTCATCAACGCCGAGTACGTGCAGTTCCACCCCACGGCCCTCTTCCACCGAGATGCCGAACGGTTCCTGATCTCCGAATCGGTGCGCGGAGAGGGCGGCCGGCTCTTCAACAGCCGCGGCGAGCGCTTCATGCGCCGCTACTCGCCGGAGCAGGAAGACCTGGCGCCCCGGGACGTCGTCGCCCGCGCCATCCATGAAGAGATGGCCCGGACCGGCAGCCCCTGCGTCTTCCTGGACATCGCGCACCATGCGCCACCGGGTCTGGACGTCGCCGCGCGCTTTCCGACGATCCACGCCACCTGCCTTCGCTTCGGGATCGACCTCACGCGAGAGCCGATCCCCGTGGTCCCTGCAGCTCACTATTTCTGCGGCGGGGTCAAGGTCGACCGCTGGGGCCAGACGGAGCTTCCCAACCTCTACGCGGTCGGAGAGGTCGCCTGCACGGGCCTGCACGGCGGAAACCGGCTGGCCAGCACCTCTCTCCTCGAGGGCGTCGTTTGGGGGGCCCGGGCTGCCCGGCACATTGCCGGCACCGGCCCCGGCGAGCTGCCGCGGGTGGCCCAGACGATCCCGCCGTGGCATGACGAGGGCCTCTCGGAAGAGGAGGACCCAGTCTTGATCAGCCAGGATCTGCTCACGGTCCAGACCACGATGTGGAACTACGCCGGCATCGTGAGGACGCGGAAGCGCCTGGACCGGGCGGCCGACGACCTGGGCTACCTCTACCGGCGGGTCATGGATTTCTATCGCACGACGAAGCTGTCGCGACAGTTGATCGAGCTGCGCAACGCCGTCCTGACGGCCCGGCTGATCGTGGCTGCGGCACTGCGAAATCCCGAGAGCCGCGGGTGTCACTACAGAAGGGCCTGAGGGCGTGGGTGGCTGGGTGGTTGGATGGCTGGGTGGAGCTGGACCCCGCTGCGCGCCAGCGTCGACCGCACTGACCCAGGCTCCCTGGTCGCTCCCGACCTCTGTCTGCTGGGGTGCAGACTCTGCGCATGGGTCGTCTGATGGCTCATCCAGAGCCGGAACCGGAGACAGGCAACCGGCTACCGGCTACCGGCCACCGGCTGCTTGTTCGGGCCTCACTCGGAAAACTACCCACGCGCAGAGCATACACCCGTCTGCTGATCCTGCTGGCCGCCGCCTCCCGGGCCGTGCTAGCATGCTCCTCTCGACGAAGGTCCCCTGTGTCCAGCATCCTCATCATCGACGATAGCAAGTTCCTCTGTGCCGTACTCCGCGACACGCTGGAGAAGACCGGCTACCGGGCCACCACGGTCAACAGCATCGTCGAGGCTGCCAAGTTCCTCAAGGTCGAGACGCCCGACCTGATCTTGCTCGACATCAACCTGCCCGGTGGCGTGCAGGGGAATGACGCCTGCCGGATGCTCAAGACCTCGCCGTCCTGCAAGAACGTGCCGATCGTCCTGATGTCCGGGGCCTCCCCCGAAGAGATGCAGGCCAAGCAGCTTCAGGCCGGCGCCGACGGCTTTCTGGTCAAGCCTTTCACGCCGGAGCAGATCGTCCGCTGGCTCGGAGAGAACAAGGCTCTCCTCGAGCGGCGCCGCTCGGTTAGCTGAGGCTCGGGGCTCGGGGCCCGATCCTCGGGGTCCGCTCGACCTTGCGACGGGGGGCGCTCTCGCCGGACCCGACGACGTGACTCCGCCCGCTCTAGCACGACTGTGCCCACTCCCGGGCGATCCGCTCTCTGAGGCTCGCGCCCATGAACCCGGGCATCGCCAGCCATCCATCCACCCATCCATCCAGCCATCCAGCCATCCAGCCACCCAGCCAGTCCGCGAGCCCTCTGGCCAGAGCGGGCCGTGCTTGCGCATTGACTAGCTGCAGGCAGCGCGGTAAAATGCCCCGTCCCTGATTGGGCCTCCCTTTTCTCGCGGTTCTGGCGTGTCCGGCGTGTTCTCGCGCCCAGGTCATGGCAACCCCGGGTACCGTGGGACGTCCGACTGTGTCCTCTGGCCAGGGCAGGGATAATCGGGCCAGGAAGGAGTGATCGTTTTTTCGTTGGAGCAGAATTCCGTGCGCAGGGTGATTACCGTCGACGGGCCGGCCGCCTCGGGCAAGAGCACCGTGGCCCGCAAGCTGGCCCAGGGACTGGGCTTTCAGTACATCAACTCCGGGGCCTTCTACCGGACGATGGCACTGGCGCTGGCGCGTCTTTCAGTGCGCCTCGACGACCAGAGCGCGGTCGAACGTGCCCTGGACGGTGTCACGGTCGAAGTCAGCACCGAGGAAGAGCGTACGTTTCTCAACGGTGAAGACGTTACCGAAGAGATTCGCACCAAGGAAGTATCGGACCACGCCTCGCGGGTGGCCCGGTTGCCCGTGGTGCGAGCGCGGGTCAACGCCCAGTTGCGCCGCATCGCGTCGTCCGCTGATTGCGTCATCGACGGCCGCGACATCGGCTCGGCCGTCTTCCCGCACGCCGACTTCAAGCTCTACCTGGAGGCCTCGCTGGAAGAGCGCTCTCGCCGCCGTCTGCTGGACTACGAACGGGCGGGCCGCAAGGCCCGGCTCGAGGACATCCAGTCCGAACTGGCAGCCAGGGACGCCGCTGACAGCACGCGTGCCGTGGCCCCCCTGCAGCAGCCGGAGGGCGCGACCGTGATCAACTCCACCGGACACTCCGTCGACCAGGTCGTCTCGAGCCTGATGTCCATGGCGCGGGCGGCCTTCACCCCCAACCCAAAGTAGGTCCTTTCCATCCCGGCCATTACGGCCCGGTCCCCGCGGGGGCCGGCCGTTTACGATTCACCAGAACAGGAGCAGTCCCACCCATGGCATCCGAGAGGTTAGAAAACACACCCGAAAGGGAGAAGAAAAAGGCGGCCTTCCTGTCGCCCGAAGAGTACCGCGACGTGTTCTACGGAGACGACGACGCTCCGTCCGCCGCCGGCGAGGCCTCGATGAGCGACTACATCAACGACCTGGAGGACGTCCAGGCGTTGAACAGCGGCTCGCTCCTCAAGGGCCGCATCATCAAGATCGCGGGCAACGAGGTCTACGTGGACATCAACCACAAGACCGAAGGCGTGATCCCGCTGGGCGAGTACCAGGAAGACGCGGCCCCGAGCGTGGGCGACGAGTGCGAGGTCCTGGTCGTCAAGACCGACGAGAACGAAGGCACCATCCTGCTTTCGAAGAACAAGGCCAAGCTGATCAAGGCCTGGGACAAGGCGGACGAAGCCTTCCAGAACGACGGCACGATCAAGTGCCGGATCGTCGCCAAGGTCAAGGGCGGCCTGTCGGCCGACTTCAACGGGCTCAAGGCCTTCGTGCCGGGCTCTCTAATGAGC
>JACQZL010000193.1 GCA_016213865.1 Candidatus Rifleibacteriota bacterium | reverse complement strand
CGTGGCCATCGTTGCGGCCTCGCCGGCAAATCCATGGCAGGAGATGGGAACCATGAGGATTTAATGCCATTGGGCTTGCCCCCGCCCGCAAGGCAGTCCCAGAGCGGGCGGGGACAAGCCCCGCCCCTACGTTCCAAGGCGCAAAGTGTGCGGAGAATCCGGGACCGAAGGGTCGGTGCCGAGCGTGCGGGTGTCCCCGAGTACTGGATTGTCGATCCCGACGGCCGGTCCGCTGTGGTACTGGTGCTACAGGAAGGCCGGTACCGGGTGTTCTCGGAGGCCCAGGGAGAGCAGACGATCCGGTCACTCATGTTCCCCGAGCTCGAGGTCGTGGCCTCCGAGCTGTCTGGCCCGCCGAAGTGGACGAGGTGAGGTGCCGGCGGTGACGCTCTCGGCCATTACCCACCCGAAACCCGGGCCCGGCTTTCCCCTCGCCACGGTTCCACCGGGCTCCGGACGAGCTCGACCCGGGAACAAAAAAAACCGGAGCGCCGGTTGGACCCGGTGCTCCGGTAGTTTGCCGTACTGGTCCGGCTAGAGGCCAAAGGCCTCACGCCGGGGAACAGTGCTTAGCGACGGCCCCAGCTACCGCGATGGTCGTCGCGACGGCCGTCACGGCCACCGCGCTTGCCACCGAACCCGCCGCCGCCACCGCCGCCGCCGCCACCGAAGCCGCCGCCCGTGCGGGCAGGCTTGGGCCGCGCCTCGTTGACCGTGATGGTCCGCGAGTTGACGGTCTGGTTGTTGAGGGCGGACATGGCCTTCTGGGCCTCGTCCTGGTTCGGCATGTCGACGAACGCAAAGCCCTTGGGGCGGCCGGTGTCCCGGTCCATCGGGAAGACGACTTCCCGCACTTCGCCGTGCTGTCCAAACAGGTCCTGGACGTCCGCTTGGGTCGTCTCGTACGAAAGGTTGCCAACGTAGATACGCATCGCGCGTTCTCCTTCTGCAGTCCGGTGCGTATCTGGAATCCACCCAAGGAAGGGTCGAGAACACGCACTTCGAGCGTTAGCGGATTATCGCACCTTTCGCCCAAAAGAGCACTCTTTTTTTTCTGACCGGACCGGCGGTTGAACCGACCCTGGAGGCGTGGTACCATCGCACCTCCGGCCGTGCGAGGCTGGAAGCCTCTCGTAATTCGACGTTTTGCCCCGGGAAGGAGATTCATGACCTGCAAGAGTGCGAAGAAGGTAAAGATCACTGAGGAGATCCCGTGTGATGTGAAGTCCCTCGAACTGGCTCCGATGGGGCTGAAGCGCATTCGCTGGGCGGACGAGAACATGCCGGTGCTGGGCCTGATCCGGGCCCGCTTCGAGAAGGAGCAACCCCTCGAGGGCATCCGCCTCGGGGCCTGTCTTCATGTCACCACCGAGACGGCGAACCTGGTCCGCACTCTGGTGGCCGGCGGGGCAAAGGTCCACCTTTGCGCCAGCAATCCGCTCTCGACCCAGGACGACGTGGCCGCGAGCCTCGTCGCCGACTTCGGGGTCCCCGTCTTCGCCATCCGCGGCGAGGACAACGAGACCTACTACAAGCACGTCGACGCGGTCCTCTCCTCCGAACCGGTCATCACCATGGACGACGGCGCCGACCTCGTCAACAAGCTGCTCGGGCGCAAGCAGCCGTTGCCGAAGGGCTTCCTGGGCGGCACCGAGGAGACGACCACCGGCGTCATCCGCCTCAAGAGCATGGCTGCCAAGGGCGTCCTCAAGTTCCCGGTCATCGCGGTCAACGACGCCGACACCAAGCACATGTTCGACAACCGCTACGGCACCGGCCAGAGCTCGATGGACGGCATCATCCGCGCGACGAACGGGCTGATTGCCGGCTCGACCGTGGTGATCGCCGGGTACGGCTGGTGCGGTCGCGGCGTGGCGACGCGCGCTCGCGGGCTGGGCGCTCACGTCGTGGTGACAGAGGTCGACCCGACCAAGGCGATCGAGGCCTCAGGGCGACATCTTCATCACCGTCACGGGCAACCTCCACGTCATCCGCCGCGAGCACTTCAAGGCGATGAAGGACAATGCCATCGTCTGCAACTCGGGCCACTTCAACGTGGAACTGGACCTGGAGGCCCTGGCCGACCTCTCCACCAAGCGGGCCCTGGTACGCGACAACGTCGAGCAGTTCGTGCTCAAGGGCGGAAAGCGCGTCAACGTGCTGGGCGAAGGGCGCCTCGTCAACCTGGCCTGCGCCGAGGGGCACCCGGCCCAGGTGATGGACATGAGCTTCGCCAACCAGGCGTTGAGCGCCGAGTACATGGTCTCACACGCCCGCTCGTTGAAGAAGCAGGTCTACTCGGTCCCGCAGGAGATTGACAGACAGGTCGCCCGCCTCAAGCTCGAGTCGATGGGCCGCTCCATCGACGAGCTGACGTCCGAGCAGGTGGAGTACCTGAGCAGCCACGACATGGGTACCTGAGAGCCCAACCCCGAGGCTGGCGGCCTCAGCCCTGAGGCCGCTGGCCGTCAACCCCCACCCTCCATGGACCTCTACGACCGCATCCAGCAGACCGCGGGCTTCTTGCGAGACCGCATCGGCCCCCAGCCCCAGGTCGCCGTCATCCTGGGCTCGGGCCTGGGCCCGATGGCCGATGGACTGACCCATCCCGTCCGGGTCGACTACGTGGATGTCCCGCACTTCCCTGTCTCGACAGTCCAGGGCCACCACGGCCGGCTGATCGCCGGCAACCTGGGCGCCAAGCGCGTGCTGGCGATGCAGGGGCGGTTCCATCCTTTCGAGGGCGACTCGCTCGAAAAGACGACCTTTCCGGTGCGCGTCTTCCGCGCCCTCGAGATCCCCGTGATGATCGTGACCAACGCCGCCGGCGGCATCAACCGCTGGTTCCATACCGGCGACGTCATGGTCATTCGCGACGTGATCAACCACAGCTTCCTGAGCCCGCTCAGGGGGCTCTCCGACGAGCGTCTCGGTCCTCGGTTTCCCGACCTGTCCCGCCCGGTCTCCGAGCGGCTGGTGGCGCTGACCACCGAGTGCGCAGCCGAGATGGGCATGCCGCTGCAGCACGGGACCTACGCTGCCGTCACGGGGCCCAACTACGAAACGCCTGCCGAGCTTCGCATGTTCTCCAGGCTGGGCGTGGACGCCATCGGGATGTCGACGGTGGCCGAGCTCATCGTCGCGCGCCAGTGCGGCATCCCCGAGCTGCTGGGGCTGTCGGTCATCACCGACATGGCAACGGGCGAGCCGTACGTGAAGGTCACTCACGACGAGGTCATCATCGCGGCCCGCGAGGCCGAGCCTCGCTTCGTCAAGCTCGTTTCGGAGGTCATCCGGCGGCTCTGAGCCCCGGAGAATCGAGCCATGTCCGCCGACGCCCTGGTCCTGGCCCAGCTCGATCGCGTCCTGGAGCGGTTCGAGGGGCTCGAGACGCAACTCGCCGATCCCGACGTGTTGAGCGATCAGACCCGCTATCAGCAGGTCGCCATCGCCCGCTCGGAGTTGGAGCCGGTCGTCCGCCTCTATCGCCAGTATCGCAAACTGGAGCGCGAGGTCGACGACACGGGCGGCATGTTGGCGCTCGAGGCCGACCCCGCGATGAAGGCCTTCCTCGAGGAGGAACGCGGGCGCGGCCAGGAGCAACTGGCCAAGCTGGGCCACGAGCTCCGGGTGGCCCTGTTGCCCAAGGACCCGCTCGACGCGAAGGACACCATCATCGAGATCCGGGCCGGCACGGGCGGCGACGAGGCGGCGCTCTTCGCGGCCGACATGTACCGGATGTACAGCCGCTACGCCGAAGGCCGCCGCTGGAAGCAGGAGCTGCTCTCCAGCAACGCCACGGGCATCGGCGGCTTCAAGGAGGTCATCTTCAGCCTCCGCGGCCAGGGCGTCTACAGTCGCATGAAGTTCGAGAGCGGCGTCCATCGGGTCCAGCGGATTCCTGTCACCGAAGCCTCCGGCCGCATCCATACGTCGACCATCACTGTCGCCGTGCTGCCCGAGGCCGAGGAAGTCGACGTGAAGATCGAAGAGAAGGACCTGCGCATCGACATCATGCGCAGCGGCGGCCCGGGCGGCCAGAGCGTCAACACGACCGACTCGGCCGTGCGCATCGTCCACCTGCCGACCGGCCTGATCGTGATCTGCCAGGACGAGAAGTCGCAGCACAAGAACAAGGCGAAAGCGCTCCGGGTGCTGCGGGCGCGCCTGCTGGAGGCCGAACGTGAGAGACAAGCCGCGGAGCGCTCCAGCAACCGCCGCAGCCAGGTGGGCACGGGCGAGCGCTCCGAGCGCATCCGCACGTACAACTTCCCGCAAGGGCGCGTGACGGATCACCGGATCGGCCTGACGCTCCACCGCATCAAGGAGATCCTCGACGGGGACGTCGACGAGCTGATCGAGGCCCTGACGCTCGCCGATCAAGAACGCGCGCTCCAGGAGCTCTCGGCGGGATGAGGGCGGCCGGGACCCCCGTCCTCCGGGCCGCGGTCCCGGGGGCCGGCAGTCGGGGCGGGCTGGGCCCGTTTCCGAGCGTCGGCGAGGTCGTCCGGGAGCTCGAGCAGCTCCTGGCCAGGGCCGGTATCGAGACCGCGAGGCTGGAAGCCGAACTGCTGGTGGGCGACGTCCTGGGGTTCGACCGCGGCCGAGTTTACGTCCTGTGGAGCTCACCCTGCCCGCCCGAAGCCGCCGCGGCCGCCCGCGAGCTCGCCGTCCGGCGGTCGTCGAGGCTCCCGCTCCAGTACCTGAGAGGCGTCCAGGAGTTCTTCTCCCGACCTTTCCTGGTGACGCCCTCCGTCCTCATCCCCAGGCCCGAAACCGAGGTCCTGGTCTCTCGAGCCCTCGAGCTGGCCGGCCCGCCCCACGAGCCGCGGCGGGTCCTCGACGCCTGCACGGGAAGCGGCTGCATCGCCGTCACGTGGGTCAAGGAGCGGCCCTCGGACGAGGTCTGGGCGACGGACCTGTCGCCCGCCGCCCTCCTCGTTGCCCGCGAGAACGCCCGGCGCCACTCGGTGAGGCCGCACCTGGTCGCCTGCGACCTCCTGGCGGCGTTCCGCCCCTCGTTCCGCTTCGATCTCGTCGTCTCCAACCCGCCCTACCTGCCGGAGTCGATGAGGACCTCACTGGCCCCGGAGGTGGCGCTGCACGAGCCCCTCGCGGCGCTCTTCTCGGGTCCCGACGGGTTGGACGTCATCCGCCGTCTCGTCGAGCAATCGGTCCGGCTCCTTCATCCGGGAGGCGTCCTCTGCCTGGAAATGGGACCGGAGCAGGCGGGAGCCATTCGTGGGCTTGCGGAGAGTGCGGGATTCGAGCAGATTGTCGTACACGATGACCTGGCCGACCGTCCACGAGTGCTGACGGCCAGACGGCTCGCGGTGAGGCCCCAGGGTATCGCTTCCAAAGAAACCTGACGTCGGGTGTTCATGCGTCATGTTGAACCACCAAGACACGAAGACACGAAGAGAAGCACCAAGGGGAAAGGTCAAACCCCTTTGTGCCGCCCTTTGTGCCTTTGTGTCTTCGTGGTTCAGTCTTTCGCATGTTGATTTGGAACCGCTCCACTAGAAGGCCCACGACTCCGCCACGGAGCGACTCGAATGCCCCGAATCCTCGAGTTCACCTCGTCCCCAGAGCGAACGGCCGCCCACGGCGAGAAGCTCGAGCTCCTCGCGGCGGTGCTGGAAGCCGGAGGAGTCGTGGCGCTACCGACCGACACGGTCTGGGGGGTCGCCGCCATGGCGCGAAACCGCGAGGCGCTTTCCCGCGTCTTCGAGCTGAAGGGGCGTGAACCGGACAAGCCGCTGCCCATCTTCGTTGCGGATACCCGGGCCGCGAGAGACATCTTCCTGGAGTTTCCACCGGCCTTCGAGCGACTCGCGGCCGCCTTCTGGCCGGGTGCGCTGACACTGGTGGGGGCCCCGGCCGGCGACCTGCCTTCGGAAGTGCGGGCCGCCGACGGCACCGTGGCCGTGCGCGTCCCCAGCGTGCGACTGCTGCAGCAGCTCCTTTCGCGGCTGGGTCATCCGCTGGCGTGCACCAGCGCCAACCGGTCGGGCAGCCCTCCGCTGGTCGATCTGGCCGCCGTGGAGCGAGAGCTGGGCCACGGCCTGGCTCTGCTGGTGGCGACCGAGGAGCCTTCCGGGGGCACGCCTTCGACCGTGGTGGCGCTGCAGGCGGGCGTTCCCCGAGTCCTGCGCGCCGGAGCGATCTCCGAAGAGGCGATACTTGCCGCGGTGGCTTGACCTGAGCACCCGGACTGGACTAAATATGTCCCGAGACTTATGGGCGAAGTGACGACCGCTCTCCCCGAGAGGCGCATCCTGATCGTGGATGATGCCGCGATCATCCGGCGCATCCTGCGCGCGATGTTCCAGAAGAACGGCTTTGCCGTTGCTGGAGAGGCCCAGGACGGCCAGGAAGGGTTGCTGTTGTATCGCGAGCTGCGCCCGGACCTGGTCACGATGGACATCACGATGCCCAACAAGGACGGCATCGTCGCCACGCGCGAGATCCTCACCGAGTTTCCGGATGCCAAGATCATCATGGTCAGCTCCGTCGGGCAAGAGAACGTCATCCGCGAGGCGATCGGCCTGGGCGCCCTCGACTTCATCGTCAAGCCCCTGAAGGAAGAACAGATCATCTCGGCGGTCAAGCGCGTTCTCGATCTCTGAGCGGCGACCGCCGGCCCTCGGAGCGGCAATAGCCTGTCGGTCGATATGGAGCTCGCAGGTCAAGCGGCACTGGTGACGGGAGCAGGCAAGCGCGTGGGTCGGGCCATTGCGCTGGAGCTGGCGCGCCACGGGGCCGAGCTGGCCATCCACTTCAACCGCTCGAGGGCCCAAGCCGAAGAGACGGTTCGAGACTGCGAAGCCCTCGGGGCCCGCGCCGCGACGTTCCAGGCCGACCTGGCTGACGAGACGGCCATCGACCGGATGTTCGAGCAGG
>JACQZL010000026.1 GCA_016213865.1 Candidatus Rifleibacteriota bacterium | reverse complement strand
CCCTGACTTTCAGACAGGCGATCCCGTTTGTTCGCTGCTGCTGAACGGAGAAGCCAGCACGGTCGAGCAGGCCGAGGAGCTCTTTCTTGATCGGCACCTGCAAGTCATCGTGGACCTGGCCGAAAGCGGACTGTCCGAGCGAGAGTTCCGGGACCACTGGCTCATCCGGCTGTTGTTGAGTCATGGCAGCCGTGGGTGGGAAGACAGCCTGGAATGAGTGCGTCCGAACGCTGTGCTCAGGTGTTTGCCTGCTTGAGCCGCGCGGGCCTTCGAGCCCTGGTCCTCGGGGGGCATGCTGTGCGTTTCTATGGCATCGAGCGAGGGACGGTGGACTTCGACTTCGTCGTCGCTCCACATGACTGGGGCTTCCTGGAAGAACGTCTTCGGTCCTCGGACGTTTCGGAGCGTGGACTTCTCGAGGAAGGGCCGACTTGGCGTCCTGGTGAATTCAGGCGGTTCGTGATCGGCCAACTGCCTGACGGGAGTGACGAGCGGGTCGAGTTCTGGCGGTGCAACCACCTGCTCCCCTCGTTCTCTGCGCTGGAGAGGAGGCATGTGCGGGGTGAGTACGGAGGCGGCCAGGTCGACTTCCTGGCGATTGAGGACCTCCTGCGGAGCAAGGAGACCGAGCGCGAACAGGACTGGCAAGACGTTCGGCTGCTGGAGGAGATCGCCGATTGCCAGCTCCTTGGCTCCGCGAGCGGAGCAACGACCAAGCTCGCGGGCCTTCGTAGTCGGCGCGGTTTCGAGCAGGCGCTCAAACTCGGCCTGTTCGAAGCACCCGATGCCGTGGCGGTAGCCTGTGCCCAGACAGTTCACCCCCTCTCGCTGGCGTATCTGGCTCCACTCGCGGGGGCCAAGTGCGTGGAAGGTGCTTCCGGCAGTCTCTCGGAGGCTATCCGGGAAGTGCTCGTACGACACATTCCCCAGGTGCAGTTGGGTTCTGGCCGACACCTGGCTCTGGTGGAAGTGGTCCGTCGCCTCCACAAGCAGCTTGCCATCGAGAACGACCGCGCTGACAAGCGCCGGGCGGCAGCGAGGTGACCTTGGCGCGGTAGACGTCGAAGCGGGCGGCGATCTCTTCGGTGGCTGCCGATTCCGCGTTGGCCTGAGATGCCAGGGTCTCCGAGAGCCGCATCGTGCCCGCGTCGTGGCGCTCCTTGGCCACGCGCAGGTTCTCGGCCGCGGCGGCGCGCTTCTCCTGGGCGATCGAGAGGCGGCGCGTCGCCTCGCCCAGGTCGAGCTTGGAGCGGGTCAGCTCCAGCTCCTTCTGGAGCCGGAGGTTACGGTACTCCTCGCGGGCGGCCTGGAGGTTGGCCTTGGCGGCCTTCGTACGTTCCTTGCGCAGGCCGCTGTCGAAGATCGGGAACTCGATCGCGGCGATGTAGTCGGTGTAGTCGGCGTCCTCGCTGACGAACCCCAAACCGTCGATGATGTGCGACTGGCGGACCACGACGTCCACGGTCGGCCGCCGCTCGCCGCGGGTCTTGTCGACCTCGGCCTTGGCCGCGTCCACGCCTGCCCCGGAAGCCCGCAACGCCGCGTTGCCATCGCCCAGGTCCGCGGGCGGCTCGGCGATCGACTGGAGCATCGACAGGTCCGAGACCGGCGAGATCGGCGTCTCCTTCGGGAGGTCCATCTGAGTCAGCACCAGCGAGCGGGCCAGCTCGGCGCGGTTTCCGCCTTCCAGCAGCTTGCGTTGATCGTCGAGGAGCCGGATCCGGGCCTGCAGCCGATCGGCCTCGAGGGCCTTGCCTGCCTCCACGCGCACGGTGATCTCGTTGACCAGCTTCTGGTCGCGCTCGATGGCCGACCGGTAGTACTCGTTGACCTCGCTCTGCTGGAGCCAGTCGAGATAGGCCCGGATCACCCCCTCGACCACCCCGTGGCGCGCCTCGACCAGTTCCCAGTGTGTTCGGGCCGTCTGGTGACGCGCGCTCTCCTTGGCCGCCTGGAGCTTGCCTCCGCTGTAAACGGACTGGTGGAGCTCCAGCGACGCGATGTGGTTGGTGTCGGGGAAGTCGATCGGGAAGAGCGGGTTGCCGAAGGTGCGGACCGTCTTGTCGTAGGAGTCCTTGAACGTGAGCGAGGGCCGCATCACCGAACCGGCCGCTGACTTCACGTGGCCGGCGGAGCGCCAGCGCTGAAAGGCCGCCTTCAACGCCGGATTGCGCTCCAGGGCCGCGTCGAGGCACTGCCTCAGGTCCATCGGAGCGGAGCTCGCAGCCGTGCCCCCCTCGTTCGCCGGGACCGCCAGATGGCGGGCCTTCGGAGCATGACCCCCCGGGTCTGCCTGGACCCAGGCTGCCCCGGTGGCGGCAATACAAACCACACAAATAACCTGTCGCATCCTTTGAAGCATTTTTTTCCCCATCTCCGTGTCTCTGGGTCTCTGTGGCAGAGCGTGTCGCCGGGCCGATCAGTCCTCCGTCACGCGGGTCTTGGCCATCACGTCTCCCAGGCGAAGGCCGTCCTTGCGATCCGTCAGCACGCGGTAGGTCTCGTAGCCCACGAGCGCCAGGGAACCCGCGGCCAGGAGCGTCACCAGGAGCCAACGAAAAGGCATCGACTCGAACGTGGAACCCACGCCCGGGCCCACGAAGAGCGACGCCAGCGGCCAGTTGCGGACCGCGGAGGTGACGAAGTCGACCGGGGCGTTCCGGTCGGTGCGCACGGCCCGTAAGCCGACGAGCTTCTTGCCCGGGCTCTGGCCGCGAAGACTGTCCTTGAACAGGATGAAGAGGCCGGCCACGGCGGCCGCGGCTGCCTGGAAGAGCCCCGCCATCGTTGCCGGCAAGACCATCCGGACCAGGAACGAGAAGAGGAAGAAGGCCATGACGGCCGCCATGAAGTCCACGAGGACGGCCATCGCTCGGTTCTGCAGCTCGGGCCGATTGAAGACCTCGGGCATCGGCTCCTTGGCCAGGCGGTCCTGGAACTGCTTGACGCGTTCGCCGAGCTTGCCCCCGAGCTGACCGACGTCCACCGGCGGCGCCTCCTGGGGGGCGGCCGGGGGCTGGATCGGCTTGACGGGTCGGGCAGCGGAAGGTCTCGGTGGCTTCTGGATCATGGCTCCAGCCTCACTCTCACTCGGGTCGGAACTTCAGTCCCAGCTCGCGCATCTGGTCGTCGCCGACCAGGCCAGGCGCCCCGGTCATCGGACAGAGGCCGCGTTGGGTCTTGGGGAAGGCGATGACTTCGCGGATGGAGGATTCGCCCAGGAACAGGGCCAACAACCGGTCGACGCCCAGGGCGATGCCGGCGTGCGGCGGTGCACCGTATCGCAGGGCATCCAGGAGGAACCCGAACTTCTCCCGGGCCTCTTCGCGAGAGATCTTCAGCAGGGCGAACATCCGTTCCTGGAGGTCGCTCTGGTGGATGCGCACCGAGCCGCCGCCGATCTCGTTGCCGTTCAGCACCAGATCGTAGGCCTGGGCCCGGATCCGGAGCGGCTCCTGCGCGTGGCGCTCCAGATCCTCGAGAAAGGGCTTGGTGAACGGGTGGTGCATGGCGACGGGACGGCCCTCTTCCTCGCTGAACTCGAGCCACGGGAACTCGGTCACCCAGGTGAAGGCGAACGTGCCCTCCGGGACGAGGGAAAGCCTCCTGCCCAGTTCGAGCCGCAGGATGCCCAGAAGAGACACGGCCGGCTTCCACGCCCCCGCCTGGAAGAGAACCAGGTCGCCGGCTCCCGCCGACAGGCGCGCGAAGATGGCCTCGAGCGCCGGTTCGCCCAGGTACTTGACCAGCGGGGACTGGAACTTCTCCGCGTCGCGCCGGACCCAGCCCAGGCCCATGGCCCCCAGTTGCTTGGCCCGCTCGACCAGATCGTCGAGCTCGCCGCGCGAGAAGGAGCCTCCGCCGGGGACGGCCATCGCCTCCACCCGACCGCCCTGGCCCAGCGCGTCCCGGAAGACGGTGTACTCCGTCCCGCCGACCAGGTCGCTCACGTCGCGAAGCTCCATCCCGAACCGCAAGTCGGGCTTGTCGGTCCCGAAGCGCTCCATCGCCTCCCGGTAGGTCATGCGCGGCAGCACTTCCGGCACGTTCATCAACGGGACCACGGTCTGGGCCAGGTGGCCCATCAGTCCGTCGACGATCCGGAACAGCTCCTCCGGCGGAGTGAACGAGGTCTCGAGGTCGAGCTGCGTGAATTCGGGCTGGCGGTCGGCGCGCAGGTCCTCGTCCCGGAAGCACCGGCAGACCTGGAAGTATCGGTCAAACCCCGCCACCATGTAGATCTGCTTGAAGAGCTGCGGCGACTGCGGCAGCGCGTAGAAGTGACCCTGGCTCAGGCGGCTCGGGACCAGGAAGTCGCGGGCTCCCTCGGGGGTGCTGCGCGTCAGGATGGGCGTCTCCAGCTCGAAGAACCGCTGCTCTTCCAGGTAGCGGCGCATGGAGCTCAGCACCTTGGAACGGAACAGGATCTTCTCCTGGTTGGCCGGCTTTCTGAGGTCCAGGTAGCGGAACTGGAAACGCGCCTGTTCGCTCACCTTCTGGTCCTCGGCGATGCTGAACGGGGGCGTATCGCAGGTGTTGAGGATCTCGAGGCCGTCGACGACGACCTCCAGCTCGCCGGTCGTCAACAGCGGGTTGTCGTTGCCCTCCGGGCGCTCGCGCACCTGGCCCTCGATCTTCACCGCGTACTCGGCGCGAAGCTGTTGGGCCCGCTCGTGGACTCCCTGGCCGAGCCCCGGGCTGAAGACTACCTGGCAGATCCCCGAGACGTCCCGCAGGTGGGCGAAGAGGATGCCCCCCAGGTCCCGGAGCTTGTGGATCCAGCCGTAGAGGATGACGCGGCTTCCAAGGTCGTGGAGTGACAGCTCGCCGCAGTAGTGGGATCTGCTTTGAAAACTCTGCATTCTTGGCTCTCTTCGGGAAACTGGCCGTTCGAGGGACTGCTGCCTCACGGCTCCTTCGGGCTGCCGAGCGAAGCCGCCACGGCCGCCAACTCGATCGTCTCCTGGTGCCCCGTCGCCATATCCTTGACCAGGACCTGGCCGGCATCCAGTTCCGGATCCCCCAGGATCAGGGTCTTGCCGAATCCCATGCGGGAGGCGGTCTTCAGTTTCTTGCCGAGGCCGTCGCCGGTCGAATCCAGGACACAACGGACCTGTTGCGTCCGCAACTTGGAGGCCAGCTCCATCCCCTTTGCCCGGGCTCGGCTGCCCAGGGCGGCCAGGTACACGGCGCCGGCGTAGGCCGGAGGGCGCGCGGTTGCCGTCTTCTCCAGGACCATCAACAGGCGCTCGACGCCGGCGGCGAAGCCCACCGCGGGGGTCGGCTTCCCGCCGAACTGCTCGACCAGCAGGTCGTAACGGCCGCCTCCGCCGAGAGCGTCTTGCGCTCCGAGGTGGCTGCTCGAGACCTCGAACGCCGTGCGCGTGTAGTAGTCCAGCCCTCGCACCAGGTTGGGCTCCAGCCGGTACGGCACGCCCAGGAGGTCCAGGCCCTCCCGCACGCCTCGAAAGTGCTCGCAGCAGGGGTCGCACAGTTGCGAGACCAGCGTCGGCAGGTCGCGGTAGCGCTCCTGACATGAGGCGACCTTGCAGTCGAGGATCCGCATCGGGTTCCGTTCCAGCCGCACACGGCACAGCTCGCAGAGCGACGCGGTCGCATCGGCGAGCGAGGCCTTGAGGCGCTCGACCCAGACCTTGCGGCACTCGGGGCACCCGACGGAGTTGAGCTTGACCTCCAGTCCCTCGAGGCCCAGGGTCGAAGCGAACCGGACGAAGGAGTCGATCACCTCGGCGTCGACGGCCGGGCCGGCCTCGCCGAAGGCCTCGACCCCCACCTGGTAGAACTGGCGCGTACGGCCTGCCTGAGGCCGCTCGTAGCGGAACATCGGGCCGAAGTACTGGAAGCGGTTGAAACCGAGCTCGCCCAGGCCGTGCTCCAGGTACGCCCGGACGGCCGACGCCGTTCCCTCGGGGCGCAGCGTGAGGCTGCGGCCCTTGCGATCGGCGAAGGTGTACATCTCTTTGGAGACGATGTCGGTCTCCTCGCCGATGGAGCGCGTGAAGAGGTCGGTTGCCTCGAAGATGGGCGTCTCGATGGGCAGGAAGCCGTACAGCGAGAAGACCTGCTCGGCGGTCAGGGCGAGACTCCTGAAGGCGAGACTGCCGGGCGGGGTGTAGTCGTGAGTGCCGCGGGGGGCTTGGTACTTCATGGGGGCAGGTGCTAGGTGTTAGGTGCTAGGGGGCAGGGGTCGTGGGGAAGACCGGAGCCGCGAGCGAGCGGCCGTGAGCACTGCGGCCCCTTGGGCTCCGGGGCCCCGGACTCAGTACCTGACACTGAACTCATGGAAAGACTGTTCGGGTGCGGGTGCGCGGGTGACCCGGGCGACGCGGCTCATGCGGGGGCCTTCGAGCAGGCACTGCTCGAGCTGGCCGAGGACTCCCGGGTCGCCGCTGGCGACGACCTGGACTTCGCCCGTGGGGAGGTTGCGGACCCAGCCCGTGACCCCGAGCTGATTGGCGACCTTCAGGGTGTAGTAACGATAGCCGACGCCCTGGACGATGCCAGAGACCACGTATTCGATGGTAGCCATTGCAGTTGGAGCTCCGCGATTACCCGACCTGGTCCGCCTGGGGGCTGACGCCCGTATCGAGCCGACTGAGGACCCCATTTGACGTTACTCCCCGGGGTCGGGCTCGGGCTCGGACGCGGCTCCGGGAGCGGAAACCGGCTCGGGACTCGGCTCGTCGACGGGTTCGAGGCTGGACTCCGGGCCCGGTTCGGGCTCCAGCTCCCCCTCGGGCTCGACACTGCCTCTCTTGACCTTCTGCCAGAAGTTCTTGCGGTGCATCCCGGCCAGCCGCGCAGCTCGCGTCGTGTTGCCGCCGGTGCGCCGCAGCATGTTCTCGAAGTACTGCTTCTCGAAGCTCTCGAGGATCAGCCGCTTGGCCTCGCGGTAGGGCAGGTTGAGCATCACCGGGTCGAGGGGGACCGGTTCGCCGGTCGGGAGACCAGCGACCCCTTCGGCGGGTCCGCCGGACGGGGGGCTGACCGCCCCTGGCGCCGTCGCAGCCGCAGCGAACGAGTGGGCCCGGGCCGATACGGGCGGGACCGCCGGACTCGGGGAGACCGGCGCCGGCGCAGGCCCGGCCGGGACGATGAGCTCGAGGTTGTCCAGGACGATTGCTCTGGCGATGCCGTTCTCCAGCTCGCGGATGTTGCCGGGCCAGGAGTAGCGCCGCATCCTGTCCAGCAGGTCCGCGGGCAGCTCGGGCGTGGGCTTTCCAAAATGGTCGGCGTAGGACTTCACGAAGTGCGCCGCGAGGGCCCCGATGTCTTCGGTGCGCTCCCGGAGAGGCGGCAACTTGATGTTGACCACGTTGAGCCTGTAGAAGAGGTCTTCGCGGAAAGTCCCGTCCTTGATCTTCAACTCGAGACGCTGGTGGGTCGCGGCGATGACCCGGACGTCGACGTTGATGACCTTGCCGCCGCCGAGGCGTTCGAACTCGCGCTCTTGAAGGACGCGCAAGACCTTGGTCTGGGTCGACGGGGTCATGTCCCCGATCTCGTCGAGGAAGATGGTGCCGCCGTTGGCCAGCTCGAAGCGGCCCTTCT
>JACQZL010000192.1:14409-43722 GCA_016213865.1 Candidatus Rifleibacteriota bacterium | reverse complement strand
GGAGCGGGTCTGTCCTTCGATACGCGGCCTGACCGCCGCTGCTCAGGATGCACGGGCACCCGCTACCACCAGTTCACCCATGAGCTGCGAGCGCACCCAGCCCTTCCATTACTGTTGCGTTTTGGCCTGACAGTCGGTATCATCTCGCCCCGTTCGGGTCGACGCGTGCTCGGATCGCGCCAAGCCATGCTTCGCGGCCGTCGCCAGGCGACACCGGACAGTGATTATTGCCCCCTTCGTCTAGAGGCCTAGGACGCCGCCCTTTCACGGCGATGGCACGGGTTCGAATCCCGTAGGGGGTATTTCCGAAAGACGAGAGCCGCCGGCTCCGAAAGGGGCCAGCGGCTTACTTTTCGAGGAGGCAGTGGCGTTGCTGGAGGCGCCCCCTTCGACCCCGACCGCTGGGCCCGTTTTCAAGTCCCTGAGTTTTTCGTGAGTCGGGTTTCGGTCGCGGCCCGCCACACCGTCGCGCCTTCTGTTCGCGCCTGCAGAAGCGGCCGAGCGAGAAGCAAGGCCAGGATGACGGCGATTGCGCCGAACCCGTAGGGAGCGGACGGGTCGAACGCGGAGTAGATGGCGCCCGCCATCCGGAGTCCGCCCGGTGGCGACGGCAGACATGTTCGGTGCCCTGTCCGCGGGGACGTCGACCGTGGAAGCGAGCTCAGCGCCGGCTGCCCAGCCGGTAGCTCCCTTCGGCGACATCCCGCCGAGGTATACTGAGACTGCTGAAGGTCAGTCCAGGAGTGCCAGAGCAAGGAGAGGTCCGCATGACCACCCGGAGTTTCACGGCCGTGCTCAGTCGCGATGGCGATGGCTTCGTGGCACTCTGTCCGGAGCTGGACATTGCAAGCCAGGGCCCGACCGTCGAGATGGCCACGGCCAACCTCAAGGAGGCCGTCGAGCTGTTCCTGGAGTGCGCGGACCCACGGGAAGTGGTCGAACGCCTTCACGGTTCGGTTTACGTGACCCATTTCGAGGCTGCGTGTGGGTAGACTGCTCGCCCTTTCCGGGAAAGCTGTCTGCCGGATTCTAGAAAGCCACGGGTTCGTCGAGGTTCGCCGTCGTGGCAGTCACGTCGTGATGCAGAGGCGTCTCGCCGGCGGGACCATCACCGTTCCAGTGCCGGATCACGACGAACTCAAGACGGGCACCCTCCTGTCGATTGTCCGCCAGAGCGGTGTTCCCAGAAGTACTTCGAGGTTTGAGCACAAGGGCGGTGCTCGTCTGACAGTAGAGCGCTGGCGAGGGGGCCCTGGCGGAGCACTCACCTCAGGTGATGCCCAGGAGGGTTCCCGTTCGGTCCGAGGATTGCACGGAACTGCGTTTTGAGGTGAAGCGGAGGAAGCTGATTCTCCACCTCGAACGTAACGGTTGCATGCGGGTCTGCGAGAGGCAGCATCGTCTCCAAGACCTCGGGACACCATTCTGCGTGCGCCAGATTGTCATGATCGGAAGCGGTCATTATACTCTTGCCGAGTTCACAGGAGCTCGATTCGGGGCTACGCGTGCATCGGTCGAACAAGACACTTCTCAGGCAGATCGCGCTCGTCGTGCTGGTCTGCTTGACAGCGTCGATCGGGGCGCCGCTGCTCCAGGCGCAAGGGGTCGCCGCCGGCGAGAAAGCTCGGTACACCCTCCTCGAAGAGCAGCAGGAGTTTGTCAGCGATGTCGCCGGTCGGGTTGCTCTCGAGGAAGACCTGGAAAGACGATGGGCCGAGGCCAACGCCCGCACCGACCAGGCCCGCGATCGGCTCTCGCAGTTGCAGTCGGCCCGGCCGCCCTCCGGCGCGGATGCTGCCGACTGGTACGCCCAGCGCGACGGAGAGGTTCGAAAGCTCCAGCAGTACCTCACCGCCAGCGAGCGCGTCGCCGGTGATTACCGGCGCAGCCTGGGCAGCGTCCACTCCCAGCTCGAGAAGGACAGGCAGCGGCTCTCCTCCGTCCAGGACAACAGACTGAGAGGCGAGCTGGATTCGCTGCTGAAGGTCGGAGGCAGGGCCGCCGCGTCACCGGCGGCCCCGGTCGATTCGAGACCGGCGAGTGCTTCCGCGCCGGGCAACCCACCGCGTGCTCCGGCCGAGAGTGGGCTGCGCCGGTTCGGTTCCGACCTGGCCGAGGATCTGTCGGGGCGGCTGCCGGCCGACTTCGCGGACGAGGGGATCGGCAGGCTCACCGGAGGTCTCCTTGGGAGCGTCCTGCCGGGCGGCGTTGGCCATTTTGTGGGCGATCTGGTGGGGAACTTCGCCTGGAAGGTAGCTTACGATGCCGGGACGAACGTGTACGGGGCCGCGACTCGGGGCGAGCCGCTCAAGAAGATCGACTGGGGAGAGGCGGGAGCGGCGGCCCTCGGAGCCGCCGTGGTCGGCGGAGCGCTCGGCGCGGTACTGGGACCGGCCCTCGGCGGCACCGTCGGCGTCTATGTCGGCTGGTCACTCGGAACGGAGATCCTGCGCGAGCTCCGGGCCGGCAGGGGTTTCTCCCTCTCGCGGGTGCTCCAGCGGGCGGATATCCTCGGATCGGCCGTCGAGGGGCTCGCCGTGGCTGGCGCGGTCGCGCTGGCTGGGACCTTGGGTCCGATGGGTTTTCTCACGGGGATCCTGGTGCGCGCCACCTTCGCCTCGGTTGCTGCGACCCTGGCGAGCATGGCCCTTGCGAAGCTGCGCGGCCCTCCGACCGAAGTGAGCGACTCCGAAGATCTGCAGGCGAGTGGCCCGGAGCCGGGGCTGGTCGCTCCGGCAGGCCTCTCGAGTCGGGGCGCCTACGCGCAGCTCCTTTCGACGCTCCGCTCGCGTTCGCCAAACGATCCTGCTGTGAAGAGCGCGCACTCTGACTACGTCAAGGCAACGTCTCGTCGAGCGCGCGCGGCCCATCGCTGAGCTCCTCGACGTCGACGCAGGCAGGTCTGCCTCGCGCCTGGACGCCGCGGCCCGCGGGCGACTCGTCGAGGAGTGGCCCAGGACCGTGCTCACCGCCTGCGGGCCTTCGTCTTGTGCGTCGCCGGTGCGGTCCAGGGGTCCTCGGGCCACGGGTGCCGGGGGTAGCGGCCACGAAGCTCCTTGCGAACCTCGGGGTAGCCACGGTCCCAGAAGCTCCTGAGGTCGCGGGTCGTCTGGACGGGACGCCCACTCGGCGCCAGGAGGCTCAGCGTTACCGGCTCGCGCCTGGGGCCGACCCGGGGGGTCTCGGCAAGGCCGAACATCTCCTGGAGCTTGACCGCCGCCGTGACCGTGCCGTCCTCGCGATACTCCAGCCGGGCCTGACGCCCGCTCGGGATTGGAATCGTCTCGGGCGCCAGACGGTCGAGCTGGCGCATGACGTCCCGCGGCACGGCCCCCAGGAAGTCGACCGCCGAGAGCGAGGTGCGGCCGGCGCATGCGGTCGCGAGCCAGGCATCCTCAGGGTCACGTCCAGTCTTCGTCTGTAGAGCCGCCAGCTCCTCCGCAGCTCGCCGGATCTCCGGGGCCCCGGGCAGGAACACCAGCATGTGCCCGCCGCCGGGCCGCCCCGCGGGCTGTCGGGTCCGGACCGGCTCGAGCAGTTCGCGGACCGAGGCGACCGGCGTGAGCTCCGGCGCGTGGCGGAGCTCGATGGGATGCGGCCGCCCCGGGAGCTCGACGACCGGACAGCCGCCGAGGAACTCCGCCACGGGGGCTGCATCGAGTGTGGCGGACATCACGATCAGTCGGAGGTCGTCTCGCGCGGCAGCCGCCTCCCTCGCCAGAGCCAGGGCCAGGTCGGCGTGCAGGGTGCGCTCGTGGAACTCGTCGATCACGGCCACCGCGAACACGGACAGCAGCGGATCTGTCTGAAGGCGGGCGGTGAGGATGCCCTCGGTTGCCACCAGGAGACAGGTCGACGGACCGAAGCGGCGTTCGAAGCGGACCTGCCAGCCGATCTCCTCACCGACCGTCCAGCCTTGCTCCCCAGCGATCCGCCGCGCGAGCGAGCGCGCAGCGATGCGCCGTGGCTGCAGGAGGATCACCCGACCGAAAGCGAGCAGCGCGGGAGGCAAACGCGTCGTCTTGCCCGACCCGGGCGGCGCCACAATCACCGCGTGACGGCCTTCCCGGAGAGTCCTGACGATCCGGGGCACGTGCGCGTCGATGGGAAGCGGCTGCAACGTCATGCTGACATCATCCCGGAGAATCCCCGGCTTGCCAAGTCAACGGATGCCGGAGCCGCATCTCCACTACCAGTTCAGTAGAGCGTGTCCTAACACTGCAACGCAACTTGTCCCGGAAGTACGTGTTCCTGGAAACCAGGGCAGCGCGAAGGTAGAAGCGGCATCTTGCCGCTTCCACGTCGCCGCACTCTCGAACGGAGGTGGCTCCGCCAGCCAAGCGGCTGGAAGCCGCTTCTACCTTCCAGGTCCGGAGCGAACCTACGTTGTAGTGCTAAGAAACACGCCAGAGGCTGAACCACGCCGCACGTGCCGCAAGGGCGCACTTGCCAGCTCACATCCGGGCCAGCGCCGTCAGCTCGGCCTCCATCTCGGGGTTCGAGCGGACCCGGCCCACCCGGCGGCGAAGGGCGACGAGGTCCGGGTGGCCTCTCAGGTACTTGATGAGATGGCCCTTGAGGATGCTGAAGACCCGCTCGCCATCCCCATGGAACTGCACCGCCGTGCGCCAGTGGAGCAAGGCCTGGTTCATCCGCTCGGGCCAGGCTGGGTCCGGCTCGATCACGCCGGTCTCCAGCCAACGCCGGATGCGGCCGAAGATCCAGGGTGCCCCCAGGGCCCCGCGTCCGATTCCGATGCCGTCGCAGCCCGTCACCGCGAACATCCGGCTCGCAGCCCGGGTCGAGGTCACGTCCCCGTTTCCGACCACCGGCACCGGGCAGGCCGCCTTCACGCGTCCGATCGTCTCCAGATCGGCCTCTCCCTGATAGACCTGCTGGCGGGTCCGACCGTGGACCATGACCCACGAGCACCCGGCCGCGGCCGCGGCACACGCCAGCTCCGGTGCGACGATCGACGAGCTGTCCCAGCCCGTGCGCATCTTGCACGACACCGGAAGCCGCACGGCTCCGACAACCGCCTCGAGTACTCGGCGGGCCTGCTCCAGGTCTCGGAGCAGGCCGGCCCCGGAACCCCGGCGATTCACCTTGGGCCTGGGACATCCCATGTTCACGTCGATGCCCGCCGCTCGACCCGAGCTCTCGATGCAGGCCGCCAGCTCGGCCATCTCGGCGGGATGGTTACCCGCAATCTGCCAGAGCACCCATCCCGCTTCGGGAACAGACGGGATGGGGTTCGGGGCTCGCTGGTGGACCCGCAGCGCGGCCATGGTGCTGATCATCTCGGTCGCGCACAGGTCGGCGCCTGCCTGCCGGCAGAGCGCACGGAACGGCGGATCGGTGTAGCCGGCCATGGGAGCCAGGATCAGAACCTTCCGCGCCCAGTCGGGTTCCTTCCTCTCTTTCATCCGAGGCGAGCATAGCAGACGGCGTGCGAAGGACCCGGCGAACATCGCGAGAAGTCGAGCTGTCCCTTCGCAGGTTCGCGGTCCGGGGAACGTCCCCGCACTCTCCGCAGACGCCGGCACTGCCCCGGGGGTCGTCCGCGCCCGGGGAGTCTCCTGTTTCAAGCTCGTCAGCAGATTTTCCGACTCCTTCTCGGGCCGGAGTGTGCTACCTTCGGAAATCATGGAAATTTGGGTAGGAACCCTCCTACGGAGGAGATCCGCGACCACTGGACAAAAGGACGAAAACTGTGTGGAACGGTACGGAGTTCGCTTTCGCGGTTGATTCAGGAGACGTTTCAAAGACCAGCTACCCGGCAGTGATGCTTCCTGCCTTCACGGATGCCGCCGGCACCGACGCGTTCGCCCGGAAGCTCGCCGCGGCCACGGGCCTCGATCTGGCCGCCCTGAGGAAGAGCGGGGAGGTGACCGGGACCATGAAGGAGTTCACCATCCTTCACGCCAACGCCGGGGCCCCCTTCAGCCATGTTCTGATCATGGGCTGCGGCAGCCGCGAGAAGTTTCGCCTCGACGACTTGCGGTCCACGGTCGCAAAGGCCGTTCGCACGCTGCGCAAGATCGGCGTCGATCGAATGCTGCTTTCCGCAGCCAGCGTCCCGCATCTCACCTGCGAAGACCTGGCCGAGGCGGCGATCGAAGGGGCCGTGCTCGGCCTGCACAAGTTCAAGCGCTACCTCAAGAAGACCGATGCGGTCAAACCCTTCCGGGAGTTGAAGCTCCTGGTCTCGTCCTCGCGAGATGCGTCTTCCGCCCGCAAGGCCGCGGAGCGGGGGCGGGCCTTCGCGCTGGCCACGATCCAGGCACGAGAGCTGGCCTTCGAACCGGCCAACCTCCTGGGACCCGAAGAGCTGGTCTCGGCCGCCCAGGACGTCGCGAAGCGGCACAATCTGGCTATCTCGGTCCTCGGCCCCGACGAACTGAAAGCGCGCGGAATGGGCGGGATCCTCTCGGTCGCGTCGGGCTCGCGCCGTCCTTGCTTCCTGGTCGATCTCCTCTACCGCCCCGCCAAGCAAACGGGTCTTCCGCGGCTGTCGCTGGTCGGAAAGGGCATCACCTTCGACTCGGGCGGGATCTCGATCAAGCCATCCGAGCGCATGCACCACATGAAGTACGACATGGCGGGAGCAGCGGCCGTCCTGGAAGCCATGGACGCGGTCGCGGGCCTGGGCCTGCCGGTGGAGCTCCGGGCGATCATCCCCACCGCCGAGAACATGCCCGACGGCGGCTCCTATCGGCCGTCCGACGTGATCCGGATGTACAACGGGAGCTTCGTGGAGGTCACCAACACCGATGCCGAGGGCCGCATGCTGCTGGCGGACGGTCTGACCTACGCCTGCGAGCAGGACCCCGATCTGGTGGTGGACGTGGCCACTCTGACCGGCGCCTGTCTGGTGGCGCTGGGGACCACCGTCGCCGGGTTGATGGGCACGAACCCGTGGTTGATCGGCGCGCTGCGGGACGTGGGCGAGCACTACGCCGAGCGGTTCTGGGAGCTGCCTCTGTACGACGAGTACCTGGTCCACATGCGCAGCACCGTCGCTGACATCAACAACGCCGGTCCTCGCTACGCCGGCACGATCACGGCCGGGAAGTTCCTCGAGACCTTCGTCGACGGCCGCCCATGGGCACACCTCGACATCGCCGGTACGGCCTGGTCCGACGAAGATTCGTCGATGTACCTCCACAAGCCGTACCTCCCGAAGCGCGGGCCCACCGGCTTTGGCGTGCGGACCCTCGCCGGGCTGGCGCTCAAGGTGGCCGGCGAGTCGAGCGGCTCCTCGAAGAAGCTGCGAGAGCTGATGGGCTACGCCCCACGCAAAGCGGCCTCCGAGAAGCGGACCGGCCGGCGCCGTCCCGCCTGACAGCGGTCCCCGGACGAAGCCAGGTCGCGCCGGAGCTCACGCACCCAGGGCCCTCATCGCGCAGGGCGTGCTGACGCCACGGTCGAAACGGGCGCCGGCGCTGGGCTTGTGGCCCGGCGCGACCGCGTGTATCTTCGTGGCCGTCCGGGGCCACACCCGATGCCTGTCCTGCTGTCCGTCCAGAACGTAGCCGCCAGTTACGGCTCTCGCACGCTCTTCGAAGGCGTCTCGCTGAGCCTCTCCGACGGCGATCGCCTGGGGATGATCGGCCCCAACGGCGCCGGCAAGTCGATGCTCCTGCGCATCCTCGCCGGGCTCGAAGAGCCGGATGCCGGGGTCCGCTCCCTTCGTGCCGGCACTCGACTTTCGATCGTCCCGCAGGTACCGGCGTTCGAGGCGGGGCTCACGCTCGACGCGGCGCTCGAACGGGCGCTCGATCCGCACGATCGGCATGACGCGGCCACCCGCATCGCCGGCGCCCGCGGCCGGGCCGAGCTTCCCGGTGGCGACACCCGCGTCGACACGCTCTCCGGCGGCTGGCGCAAGCGGCTGGCGATCGCGTGCGGGCTCGTGCGCGAGCCCGACCTCATGCTGCTGGACGAGCCCACGAACCACCTCGACCTCGAAGGCGTGCTCTGGCTCGAGCGGCTCCTGCGGACGGCCTCCTTCGCGGCGCTCATCGTCACCCACGACCGCGTGTTTCTGCAAAACGTCGCCACCCGAGTCGTGGAGCTGAACAAGGTCTACCCCGAGGGCTGTCTCGCGGTCGAGGGCCGCTACAGCGAGTTCCTGCTCCGGCGCTCGGAAGTGCTCTCCGCTCAGGCCCGGCAAGGAGAGACGCTCGTCAACAAGGTCCGTCGCGAGGTCGAGTGGCTCAAGCGCGGCCCAAGGGCCCGTGCCTGCAAGTCGCAGGCGCGCGTCGATGAGGCCGGTCGGCTCATGGACAAGCTCGCCGACGTACGCGCTCGCCAGGTCCAGTCGACCGCCGGCATCGATTTCGCCGGCTCCGGCCGGCGCACCCGGCAGCTCGTGGTCGCACGGGGGCTCGGGAAGGCCTACGGGGGCCGGATGCTCTTCTCCGCCATCGACCTCATCCTCTCGCCCGGCACACGGCTCGGCGTCCTCGGCCCCAACGGCAGCGGCAAGACGACGCTCCTGCGCGTCCTCGCCGGGGAGCTTGCCCCCGACCGCGGCACGGTGGAGCACGCCAACGCGCTCTCCGTGGTGATGTTCGATCAGGCCCGCGAGCAACTCGATCTGGGGATGACGCTGCGCACCGCCCTTGCGCCGGCAGGCGGCGACTCGGTCGCCTACCGCGGCCGCGTGCTCCACGTGGCCGCCTGGGCGAGCCGCTTCCTGTTCCGGTCCGAACAACTGGACGTCACGCTGGACCGCCTCTCCGGCGGCGAGCAGGCCCGCGTGCTGGTGGCGCGTCTGATGCTGCGGCCGGCCGATGTACTGATCCTCGATGAGCCGACCAACGACCTGGACCTCGAGACGCTCGGCGTCCTGGAAGAGAGCCTCGGCGACTTCCCCGGAGCGCTCGTCCTGGTCACGCACGATCGGTACATGCTGGACCGCATCTCGAACGAGCTCCTCGCCCTGGACGGCCAGGGCGAGGTCGGACGATTCGCCGACTATTCCCAGTGGGAGGCAGCCCAGGGCCGCGCCGCCACCCGAGCCGCGCCGCCGCCACCCGAGCCGGCCCGCCGCTCTTCGATGTCCTACAAGGAGAAGCAGGAGCTCGAGGGCATGGAAGCCCGCATCCTGGAGGCCGAGTCCGAGCTCGAGAGGCTCGATCGGGAAGTCAACTCGCCCGAGCTCGCGCACGACGCCGAGAGACTGGCTGCTTCCTGGCATGCGCTCGAGGAAGCCCGGGCGCAGCTCGATCGGCTCTGGGCCCGATGGTCCGAACTGGACGCCAAGAAGCGTTGAGCGCCCGATCGGCGCACTCCCGCGCCGGGCCTGCCGAACGAGGTGGTGGCCACCGCCGCGCGAAACGGACGGCCTCGGGTCCGTAGCCGGTCCTGCGCCGGCAGCCCTCAGGTCCCCGCGCGCTGGCGGTACAGGCTGGGCTCCACCACGGCCAGCATCTTCTCCAGGTCCAGGCCGTCCAGAAACTTGGCAACCGCTTCAGTCGCCGGCCGCGGGTCACGCATCACTTCATTGTAGTCCACTTCGAGTAACCGAAACTGCTCTGGATGACGGCGCAGGTGCTCCCGGACCTGGTCGAGCTGGGTCTGGTAGATGGCCATCAGACGTTCCACCGACAGGCCGGTGCTGGGCTTTTGGCGTCGCTCCAGCATGAGGTTCTGGGAGCGGACGACCTCCCTCAGGTCGCGCCGCATCAGGATCACTCGGTACTGGTGGCTCAACGGCAGCTCCGGGAGAAAGAGGTGGATCGCCTTGACCACCTTGCCCACCGCCAAGGGGACCCACGAGGCATCCTGCTTCGTCCTCTTGACCGGCTCGAACTCGTAGTAGCCGAGGGGATTGTCGGGATCGGCCGCACGATGATGGTCCGCCAGCGGCTCCAGGCCGCCCTCGGCGAGCATGCGCATCATCATGGACGTGCCGGACCGGGGCAGGCCCGACACGACGGTGACATAGGTACGCGTGGCCACGGGTCTGCCTCGGGTGATGGAAACGGTTCCTCGGACAGCTTAGACACCTTCAGACGTTCGTGCAAGACGGCCTCAGGCATGGGGGTGCATGTCTCGTAGGTGGCCCCCACCTTGCGGGATAAACACAGAGACACAGAGGGATCATTCTCTGCCTGACTCGCAGGCGCCGCTCCTCCTCGAGTCTCCCTCGTCTTGTCATCCGAAGAACGTCGCCAATCACGGTCTCTCTTTCTCTGTGGCTCTGTGCCTCTGTGTCTCTGTGTCGAGGAGTCAAGCCAGGGCCTTCCCAACAGGCGCGGGACCACCTGCTAGACACGCTCCCTCAGGCCCGGGAGCGATGCAGACAGAGGGGGCGCCGCTTCACTACGTTGGGCCTTTCAAGACGGAAGCGCGGGCCACGTGGTGCCGAGCCCGTCTACTGCCCCTGGCGTCGCGGTTCCGGCGGCATGGGAGCGCGCAATTCTCGGCTGATGTTGCGGAGCCAGCCGTTGACTTCACTCAGCCGCGCCTGGACGTCGGGATTCAGGGCTACGGCCTCTGCCTGGGCCCGGGACGACACCTGCAAGGGCGCCGGTCCTCGTGGGTCGTGCGGCCACCGCAGGACCAGGCGAGCGCGCATGTCCGTCCACGCCTTTAGCTTACGGCGGGCATCCGTGGCCTCGTCGGTACCTGGGCTGAGGTGAAGCTCGTGGGCAGCCCAGTTGCGTTGCCAGTGCAGGTCGAACCACGCCAGGAGGCACGCCGGCTCGGCTGGCGAGCGAGTCTTCTCGAGGATGGCCAGGGCCTCGTCCAGCGTCCGCACCGCTGCCTGGACATCGCCGGCCTGACGCTCGGCCCGCGCCAGGCCCCGCACGACGAACAGGGCAGTCCCGCCGGCAGAACGCGTCGTCTCCAGAAGGGATTGACGCACGAGCTCGCTCGGTGTGGGACGGTTCCGATCCCGCGGGAGGGCGCCGTCGACCATCGTCATCAGGCAGGCGACCCCGCCTCGCCAGACAGGCGTGTCGGGTCCGGGAAGAACAGGTCGGACGGCCTCGTGGACCGGCAAGGACGTCGAGGCCAGCGCCTCCTTGAGCCGCAACACCTGGAGGCCCATTTTGAACTCGGCGGAGACGTCACCCTGCCGCTCGGCGTGGCTGAACCAGCTCCGCGCCGTCCACGAGTAGCAATCCTGCACGTCGCAGTAGAGCAGCAGCAGACCTGCCAGCAGTCGCGCCGCACGCTCGACGGCGGCGGGGTCGCTGTTCCGGACGCCGCCCTGCAGCGCCTCGAGCGCCTTGCGGCAGCTTCCCAGCGGGACGCTCCAGATTGCGATCGTTCGCGTGGCCGCCTCGGACAAGCTCAGGTGCGAAAGGTCCCTGCGGAGGTTGCTGTGAACCCGGTTCACCTCCTCGCGAGTGTCTCGCAACGCCCGCTGGGCCCGTTCCAGTGTCGCCACGGTCTCGTCCCCGGGAAATGACGGCGAGATCAGCCAGGCAGCGGGCTTCTCAGGCGCTGGTCTGGCGGTGGGAGCCAGGGTCGCCGGCGGCCGCGCAGCGGGAGGTTCCGGAGCCGGACGAAGTGCCAGGAAGGCCGTCAGGAGAACCAGTGCGAGGCCAATCCCGAGGGTGGCCGGCTTGAGCGGCCGGCTGGAGGACGTCGGGTCAAGCACCGTCCACGTCCGAGCGAGTGGACGCGCCCGATCCGTCTTGCCGATTGCGGCCACGCGGGTGGCGTCGCCGGAGCGCTCACGCGAGGACACCGTACGGGTCCGCCGGCGGGTGCTGCTGCTCGGGTGGATCGACGTCAGGGAGCTGACTGCGCGCGCGAAGGCCGCGGAGTCCGGGAACCGGTCGGCCGGGTCCTTTGCCAGTGCCCTGCCCAGCAAGGCGTCGAAGCCCGGCGGCAGGTTCGGTCTCCAGCTCGCCAGAGCAGGCACCGGCTCGGCGGCGTGGAGTCTCGAAAGCGCCACCGGGTCCTCCGACACGAAGGGCGGCCGGCCCGCCAGACACTCGAACAACACGACCCCCAGCGCATAGAGGTCCGTCGCGGCCGTGGCCGGCTGGCCGTCCCACGACTCCGGTGCCATGTAGAGAGGCGTGCCCAGCAGAAGGCCCGCCCGAGTCTGGAGACCTCCCGAGAGCTGGTCCTTGGCGATGCCGAGGTCGCCCACGAGCACACCGCGATCGCTGGACAGAAAGAGGTTTCCCGGCTTCAGGTCCCGGTGCAAGATGCCTGCGGCGTGCAGCGTCACGAGGACGTCGGCGGTGGTGGCGGCCACCTCCAGTGCCAGCTCGACGGGCAGTGCGCCGTTGCGCTCGAGTCTGCGCTGCACCGTCTCGCCCGTCACCAGCTCGTGGGCCAGCACCAGCCGACCCGCCACCTCCGCGACCTCCAGGACCGTCACGAGGTTCGGGTGCGAGGCGCGCGCCGCGAGGCGCCCCTCCTGGACGAAGCGCTGGCAGGCGTGCGGATCGCGCGCCAGGCCCGCGGCGAGTACTTTCAGCGCAACGGGCCGCTCCAGTGAGAGCTGCACGGCCTCGTAGACGACCCCCATTCCTCCTTTTCCGAGCAGCCGCATGATCCGATAGCCGCCGAACGTCGTCCCCGGGGCCAGGCCGGCGTCCGGAGTTGCGCCGGCCCGCGGGTCGCGTCCCCTTGCCGGAGCGGCATCGCCAAGGTGCATCGCCGCCAGATGATATCAGCAGGCAGTCCGTGAGGAGCGCGGGCCCTGGGCGATGGGTGCGCTCGCGGAACACGGGGAACTGCATTCCCTCGTTCCGTTCGCCCTGAGCCGCCGAGCGTAGCGAGGCGAGTCGAAGGCATGTCCTGAGTTCGTCGAAGGGGCGGGAGAACTGGCTCTGCGAGCCGTGCTTCGACTCGGAGGCTCGCAAGCTCGCCTCCGGCTCAGACCGTATGGCGGCCCCCTCCGTCCGTCCTTCGAGACGCGCTCCTGACACTGAGGAGCTCTGGTCAGCTCCTGCGGAGCGCTCCTCAGGACGAACGGAGGGGGAAGACTCCGCCATGCAGTCTTGTTGGCGGGGTACCGCCATAGTAGCACGAACGGACCCCAGGATCCCCATGAGCTGCGAGCGCACCCCCGGGCGATCGCTCCCGCGGCGCCGTACCGTTCGATCGCGCCGGGGTCGATTCCCCAGCAGGAAATGGCTCTCCCAGCATCTCGAACTCTCGAAGGAGGACGCCGATGGCCGTCGCCGAGAAGCGCAGCTCGAATGGGTCAGGCCGCAGGTTGGCGACCGGGCTCGTGGTCTTCGTGGGCACTCGCAAGGGGCTCTGGTTCCTTCGCCCGGACGGCGCCCGCAGGAAGTGGGTGCTGGAAGGGCCACACTTCCTGGGCGCGATCCTCCATCACGTCGTGCTCGACCCGCGGGACGGCCGCACCCTTCTGGCAGCGGCGCGGACCGGTCATCTCGGCCCGACCCTCTACAGCTCCACCAACCTCGGCCGGACCTGGAAGGAGGCCTCGCGTCCACCGGCTTTTGCCAAGGCCGACCCGCCCGAGCAGGGCCGCGTGGTGGACCACACCTTCTGGCTGACGCCGGGCCATGCGTCCGAGAAGGGCGTCTGGTACGCCGGCACGTCGCCCCAGGGCCTGTTCCGCTCGGAGGACGGCGGGAAGACGTGGGTCGGAGTCCCTGGATTCAACGAGAACGACGCCCGGCCGGCATGGGTCGGCACCTCGCAGGACCAGACGCCCGACGGAGGGAAGCTGCACTCGGTGCTCATCGACCCGCGCGACAGGCGCCACATGTACCTCGGCCTCTCGGGTGGCGGGTTCTTCGAGAGCCTCGACCAGGGCGCCACCTGGAAGCCGCTGAACCGCGGCTGTGACGTGGTCTTCCCGCCGGAGCCCGGTACCGACCCGAACGAGTTCGTCGGCCACGACCCGCACCTCGTGACCCTGCACCCGGCCGATCCGGATCGGCTCTACATGCAGAACCACTGCGGCATCTATCGGCTCGACCGGCCGTCCGACACGTGGAAGCGGATCGGCAAGTCCATGCCCAGGGAGATAGGCGACATCGGCTTTCCGATCGTGGCGCACCCGCGCGATCCGGACACGGTCTGGGTCTTCCCGATGGACGGCACCAGCGTCTGGCCCCGCACCAGCGTGGGCGGCAAACCGGCGGTCTACCGCACGACCGACGGAGGCAAGCGCTGGCAGCGTCAGGACAAGGGCCTCCCTGCCGAGCAGGCCTGGTTCACCGTGAAGCGGCAGGCGATGGCGTGCGATACCGCGAAACCGCTGGGCCTCTACTTCGGCACGACAGGCGGCGAGGTCTGGGCCAGCCGCAACGAGGGCGACACCTGGTCCTGTCTCACGACCCACCTTCCGGAGATCTACTCGGTGACAACGGGAGAAGTCGGCGGATGAAGGTGCATGTGCCGGGCCCGCTTCGCTCGTACACCAGGGGTGCCGCGGAGTTGGACGCCGCGGGCTCGAGCGTGGCCGAGTTGCTCTCCGAGCTGGATCGCCGGTTTCCGGGAATCCGCTTCCGCGTCGTCGACGAGCAGGACCGGGTCCGCACCCACATCAGGTTCTTCGTCAACGCCCGCCAGGTGTTCGACCTGGCCCACCCGCTCGGACCGGGCGACGACTTCACCATCATCTGCGCCCTGAGCGGGGGATGAAGAACTCGCTCAGTACCGCGGGACGCTCGGGTCAACCAGCCGAGACCAGGCGTCAATGCCTCCGGTGAGATGACTGACTCGCTGGAACCCGGCGTGCTCCAGGAGCTCGATCGCGGTCCGGCTGCGCACGCCGTGATGGCAGTAGACGACCCACTCCTGGGCCGGGTCGAGCGACGCGAGTCGGCCCTTTAGCGTCGTGAGCGGTATCGACTCGGCGCCTGCAATCCGGCAGATCTCGAACTCGTGCGGCTCGCGCACGTCCAGCAGTCGCACGCTGTCGCAGCGCTCCAGGACCGCTTTCAACTCCGGGGCCGTGAGCTGGCGGCGGGGGGCCGGACCTGCGAGCGGCGTCGTACCGCAGAACGCCTCGTAGTCGATGAGGCGGTCGATGGTCGGCCGAGTCCCGCAGACGGGGCAGCTCGGGTCCTTCTCCAGCGTCAGCTCACGGAACTTCATGGCGAGCGCGTCGATCAGGAGCAGCCGTCCGATGAGCGGCTCGCCCCGCTCCAGGATGAGCTTGATCGTCTCGGTGGCCAAGAGCAGTCCGACCAGCCCGGGCAGGATGCCGAAGACGCCCGCCTCGGCACAGCTCGGGACCAGGTCCGGCGCGGGGGGCTCGGGGTACAGGCAGCGGTAGCACGGCCCTCTCCGGGCGTCGAAGACCGAGGCCTGGCCTTCGAACCGGAAGACGCTCCCATGGACGTTCGGCTTGCCGAGGAGCACGCAGACGTCGTTGACGAGATAGCGCGTCGGGAAGTTGTCGGTGCCGTCCACGAGGACGTCGTAGTCGCGCGCGAGCTCGAGGGCGTTGGCCGCGGTGAGGCGCAGCTCGTGGAGGTCGAGGGCGACAGCCGGATTGAGAGAGCGCAACCGTCGTGCCGCGGCCTCGAGCTTCCGGCGGCCGACGTCTTCCTGTCCGTAGAGCACCTGTCGCTGCAGGTTCGTGAGCTCGACGCGGTCGTTATCGACCAGACCCAATGTGCCGACGCCGGCCGCGGCGAGATAGAGGCCCAGCGGGGCCCCCAGGCCGCCCGCGCCGATGAGCAGCACGCGGGCCGCCTTCAGCCTCTCCTGCCCCCTTCGGCCGACTTCCGGCATCAGGAGGTGGCGGCTGTACCGGAGGATCTCGTCGTTGGAGAGGCTCATGGAGGTCGCGGCGCTCGGACGTGAGGCGGAGCCGCACGAAAGAGTACCCTCGCCCGCCGGCGTATCGCCCGGACCCGGGACCCGGTACAATGGGGTCTTCAAGCGAACCGACAGGAACGCTCGGGCAGGCCGGAGTCCCACGCCGGCGGCCCGGCATCCGGGAGGCCCAGATGGTGTTCAGCAAACGGTCCCGTGGCACGAGACAGCCCCGAAGCACTCTGGCTGGCTGGCTTCTTCTCCCCGTCGTCTTGTTGGCCGGCCTGCTGCTTGCCGGGTGCTGCGGCCAGCCCGCGCGACTGCCTGGAGGCGCCCAGGCCGCGGGCGGCGGCGTCGATTCCTCCGATTCGAGCGCCGCCACGACGCCGGCCTCGATTCCGACGATCGTCCTGCCTCCGCCCAGGCCCTTCGATCCCAAGGGCTGGACGCGGACCGAGGACTTCGCGTTGCTCGGGGACCCGCGGGCCAAGCGGGTCGTGAAGGACAAGCCGTTCGTGGTCATCTGGCAGTCCTACCCTCCGACCCTGCGCACCGAGGGTCCGAACTCCAACCTCCAGCAGACGACGCAGCTCCACGAGCTGATGTTCGAGACGCTGGTCCAACTCCATCCGGAGACCCTGGAGTTCCTTCCCCGCCTGGCCTCGCACTGGAAGATCGAGACGGACCAGAAGAACCAGCGCCAGATCTTCACTTTCCGGATCGACGAGAGGGCCCGCTTTGCCGACGGCTCGGAGGTGACCGCCGGCGACGTCTACGCCAGCTTCTGGCACCGCACCCAGGACGACCGTAAGGACCCGATGATCACCATGACCTTCCGCGAGGGCTTCCACGAGCCGGAGATCCTCGACAAGTACACGATCCGGGTCGTGACGAAGGAGCTCAACTGGCGCCTGTTCCTCTATTTCGGCCAGAGCATGTTCATTCATCCGGCCAAGGAGCTCCTCATCACCGGCAAGCAGTACCTGGAGGACTACAACTGGAAGTTCATGACCGGATCGGGGCCCTACAGAATGAAACCGGGAGACCTCGAGAAGGGGGAGACGCTCACCCTGACGCGCCGCCACGACTGGTGGGCCGAGAACGAGCGCTGGGCCAAGCACTGCTTCAACTTCCACCGCATCAAGTACAAGGTCGTGCGCGAGCAGGAGCTCGAGTACGAGATGTTCAAGAAGGACGAACTGGACCACTTCTATGTCGCGCGTGCCCAGCAGTGGGTCGAGGAGCTCCCCAAGGAAGAGCTCATCCAGAAGGGCTGGATCAAGAAGCGCAAGGTCCACACCAAGGCCCCGGAAGGCTACTCCGGTCTTGCTTTCAACATGCGCGAGAAGCCGTTCGACGACAAGCGCGTGCGGCTCGCCTTCGTCCATCTCTTCAACCGCGAGCGCCTGATGGAGAAGCTCTTCTACAAGGAGTACTCGTTCTAGAACTCGTACTTCCCGGGGAGCGACTGGGGTGCCGGGTCTCAGAACCCCGTCATGGAGTTCGACCCCGACCGGGCCGAGCAGCTCCTGGCCGAGGCCGGGTACAAGACGCGGGATGCAGAGGGGTACCTCCTGGGCCCGGACGGCAAGCGTCTGGAGGTGACGCTCCACTACGCGTCCCAGAGCTGGGAGCGCATCTGGCTCGTCGTCAAGGAGGACTACGAGGACGCGGGCATCAAGTTCGACCTCAAGCTCATCGACGCCACGACGTTGATCAAGAAGATCTCCGACCGGCAGTTCAAGGTCCACTTCCAGGCCTGGGGGGCGTTGCTCTTCCCGAACCCCGAGACCTCCTGGCGCTCGGACCTGGCCGACAAGCTCGCCAACAACAACATCGTGGGCTTCAAGAATGCGAGGCTCGACGAGCTGTGCGCCAGGTACAACGTCATCTTCGACCGCGCCGAGCAGAAGAAGCTCATCCGCGAGGTCGACCAGATCCTCTTCAACGAGCATCCCTACGCCCTGGGCTGGCACGCGGACTACAAGCGCTTCCTCTTCTGGGACAAGTTCGGTTACCCGGCGACGTACCTGAACAAGACGGACCAGGTGCTGACCTCGATGATGATCCAGACCTGGTGGTTCGATCCGGATGCCCAGGCCCGGCTCAAGGAGGCGATCTCCAAGGGACAGCCCCTGCCCCAGGGCGAGGTCGTCGTCAAGCCGTGGGGCTAGCAGAGCTCCTTCTCGACCCGGCCACTCAGCCACTGAGCAGCCCCTCCGACACCGTCGACTGTCCGCTCGAACGCCTCATCGTGTAAGCTTTCCTGTCCTGTCTTCGGAAAAGCGTCTCCGGACGCGGCCCTCGATATGAAACCAAGGAGCTCAACGTGCATGGGATGACCAGCTACTTCATCCGGCGCATGCTGCTCATACCGCTGACCTTCGTCTGCATCACGTTCATGGTCTACGCGATCATGCGGCTGGCGCCCGGCGGCCCCATCGAGCAGGCCAAGACCCAGCTCCTGATGCAGATGCAGGAGGGCGGGAGCAACCTGGCCACCTCCGCGACCGGGGAGCTGGAGCTGCCTCAGGAGGCCCTGGATCAGCTCAAGGTGTACTACAAGCTCCACGGAGAACTGGAACGAGATGTGGGAGGCCGGCAAGATCTGGTGGTGCATCAAGGACGAGTCGCACCACATGGTCATCCCCATCATCGGCTACATCATGTCGGGCTTCGCCACGATGACCATCCTGATGAAGAACTCGCTCCTGGACAACCTCGGGGCCGACTACGTGCGCACGGCCTTCGCCAAGGGACTCAGCGAGCGGCGCGTGATCTTCATCCACGCCCTGCGGAACTCGATGATCCCGCTCTGCGTCAGCATCGGCCACGCCATCGGCCTGCTCTTCGCCGGCTCCTTCCTCATCGAGAAGACGTGCAACATCCCGGGCATGGGTTTGTTGGGCTTCAACTCCCTCGTCGAGCGCGATTACCCCGTTCTGATGGGCATCCTCGTCTTCGGGGTCCTCATCCGGCTGGCGGGCAACATCCTGTCCGACATCATCCTGGCACTGGTCGATCCGCGGGTGCGGTTCGAGTGAACGGGGGTGACCGATGATGCAGATCCTCATCAAGTTGCTGGAGCTGGCGATTGTCCTGGGCCTGGGCTACCTTCTGACGACTCGCGTCCTGCCCTGGTTGTTCAAGGTCGGTCTGAGACTGCTGGGCTATTCGACCCAGCTTTCGCCCGTGACCGCAAAGCGGCTGCGCCGGTTCAGGGCCATTCGGCGCGGGTTCTGGTGCTTCCAGGTGGTCACAGTGCTCTTCGTGACCTCGTTCTTCCTCGAGCTGACCGTGAACAGCAAGGCCCTGATGATCCGCTACGACGGCAAGACCGCCTTTCCGGCCGTCAGCGAGTGGCTCGACCTGATCTGGGTCTTCGGGAACATCTCGTCCTTCAACAAGAAGAGCGACTTCGGACAGATCGGCGACAGCGAAGTCGACTACCGGCAGTTTGCCCGCTATGCGGCTGACCCGTCGGTGATGAGGGCGGAGGTCGAGAAGACCCGGAGCGGACTGGCCGCCGAGCGTGCGGCCTTCCTCGCCAAGAACCCCGCGCCCGGACCGGATGCCAAGCCCTACCAGGTGAAACGGCACCAGCGCCAGATGGAGAAGTTCGCCAAGAGCGAAGAGACCATCGCCATCCTGGAGAAGAACCTCGCGGTTTTCGAGCAGAGTCGGGCAAGCTGCTGGATGCCCGTCTACCCCGTCGGTCCCGGCGACCTCCGCCACGATCTGGCGTCGAATCCGCCCAACAGACCCTCGCTGGCCCAGGGGATCCCGCTCGGGACCGACCTCTCCGGACGGGATGTCGTGCCGCTGCTGCTCTACGGTTTCCGGATCTCGCTGGCCTTTGCGCTGGTCGTCTCGCTCCTGGGGTACGCCTTCGGAATCCTGATCGGCGGCATCCAGGGCTACTACGGCGGCTGGCTCGACATCGTCACGCAGCGCTTCGTCGAGATCTGGGGCTCCATTCCGTTCCTGTTCACCATCATGATCATCGCCTCGGCCGTCCAGCCCTCGTTCTGGCTGCTGACGATACTGATGGTCATCCTGACGAGCTGGCTCGGCATCACCTACTACGTGCGGGCCGAGTTCTTCCGCGAGAAGGCCAAGGACTACGTCCAGGCCGCCATCGGCTCGGGAGTCTCGGACTGGCGCATCATCACCCGGCACATCCTGCCCAACGCCCTGGTCCCCGTGGTCACCTTCGCGCCCTTCGGCATCGTGGCCTACATAGGCTCGCTGGTCTCGCTCGACTTCCTGGGATTCGGCCTCCCTCCGGGCACGCCGAGCTGGGGAGCGCTCCTCCGGCAGGGGCTCGAAAACGTCAAGTTCTATCCACACCTCACCATCATCCCCACCGTGGCCCTGGCCGCGACCCTCTACACCGTGGTGACGATCGGCGAGGCCGTCCGCGAGGCCTTCGATCCCAAGGTCTTCTCGAGGCTGAGGTAGGCGAAGATGGCTACGACGCAAGCGGAGGCTCCCAAGAAGCTGCTGGAGGTCGAGAACCTCCGGACCTACTTCGACGTCGAGGGCCGCACGGCCAAGGCGGTCGACGGGGTCGAGTTCTTCATGTACGAGAACGAGGTCTTCGGTCTCGTCGGAGAGTCGGGCTCGGGCAAGTCGGTCACGGCGCTCTCCATCATGCGGCTCATCCCGAACCCGCCGGGCTGGATCGAAAGCGGCATGGTCCGGTTCCGGGGAAAGGACCTCCTCGGCCTCTCCTACAACGAGATGCGCGAGATCCGGGGCAACGACATCTCGATGATCTTCCAGGAGCCGATGACCGCGCTCAACCCGGTCTTCAGCATCGGCTTTCAGCTCACCGAGGCGCTGCAGCACCACAAGGTGTTGTCGAACCGCGACGCCCGCGATCGGGCGGTCGAGATGCTCGACCTGGTCGGCATCCCCGACGCGGCCCGGCGGCTGGGAAACTACCCCCACGAGTTCTCGGGCGGGATGCGGCAGCGCGTGATGATCGCCATGGCCCTGTCGCTGACGCCGCACCTGCTGATCGCCGACGAGCCGACGACCGCGCTGGACGTGACGATCCAGGCCCAGATCCTGGAGCTGATGCTGCAACTGAAGGAGAAGACGGGCGACTCGGCCATCCTGCTCATCACCCACGACCTGGCCGTGATCGCCGAGACGTGCCAGCGCGTCGCCGTGATGTACGGAGGCAAGATCCAGGAGGTCGCCCGGGTCGAGCGGCTCTTCTCGAACCCGGCCCACCCCTACACGCGGGGCCTCCTCGCTTCGCTGCCGCGCCCCGATCGGGCCAAGCAGGCCCGGCTCCAGACCATTCCGGGCATCGTCCCGAGCATCCTCGACTTCCCCAAGGGCTGCAAGTTCTGGACGCGCTGCCCCGAGAAGATGGAGGTCTGCGAGCAGGTCGAGCCCGAGCTGATCGAGGTCGAGCCCGACCACCTGTGCCGCTGCCACCTCTGCAAGCCGGCAAATGCGAGATGAACCACCAAGACCCGAAGACGCGAAGAGAAGCACCAAGAGGAAAGGTGAAACCCTCTTGTGCCGCCCTTCGTGCCTTTGTGTCTCCATGGTTCAGCCTTTGGCATGTTGATCTGGAAACGCCTTGCTAGCCGCGAGAGAACCCGAGCCGCAGGTCCGAGATGACGAACAAGACTCCACAATCCAAGGGCACGGAAGGCAGGCCACCAGGCGATTCGCCCCGGTACTGGCCTCAAGACTCGAGCCTCAAGTCCCAAGCCTGGCTCCAGCAGGACTGTCCAAATGACGCGAGAACTCTCGAACGTGGGCGACCGAAAGGGGAGCCGGCGATGACCGAAGCTCAGGCCAAGGACCGCGGCAAGCTCCTGGAGGTCCAGGACCTCAAGATCTACTACCCCGTCCACGCCGGCATCCTCCTCAGGAAGGTCGGCGACGTCAAGGCCGTCGACGGGGTGTCGTTCGCGGTCAGGGAGGGCGAGACCCTGGGGTTGGTGGGCGAGTCCGGCTGCGGCAAGACCACGGTCGGCAAGGGCATCATGCGGCTCATCGACATCACCTCCGGTTCGGTGCGGTTCACCACCAAGGCGGGCCCGACGGTCGACCTCGTGCCCCTCGATCGAGGCCGGATGAGGCCGCTGCGAGCCGAGATTCAAATGATCTACCAGGACCCTTTCTCGTCGCTCAACCCGCGCTGGTCCGTGGGCGACATCATCTCCGAGCCGCTCGGGGTCCACTTGCCGAACCTCTCGCCCAAGGAACGCGACGACAAGGTCGCGTGGCTCCTCGAGAAGGTCGGCCTGCGAGGCGAACAGGCCTACCGCTACCCGCACGAGTTCTCGGGCGGCCAGCGCCAGCGCGTCGGCATCGCCCGGGCCCTGGCCACAGCCCCGCGGCTGCTGGTCGCCGACGAGCCGGTCTCGGCCCTCGACGTTTCGATCCAGGCCCAGGTCATCAACCTGATGCAGGACCTGCAGCAGGAGTTCGGCCTCGGCTACATCTTCATCGCCCACGGCCTGTCGGTGGTCGAGCACATCAGCCACCGCATCGCGGTCATGTATCTGGGCAACCTGGTGGAGATCGGACCCGCACACGAGGTCTATTCCCAACCGATCCATCCGTATACGCGGGCGTTGATCTCGGCCGTGCCGCTGCCCGAGCCGGCCGTGAAGCGACCGGACCGCCAGCGGCTCCAGGGAGAGGTCCCCAGCCCCCTGGCCAAGCCCTCCGGTTGTCCCTTCCGCACCCGCTGCCCGCTCGCCGTCAAGAGCTGCGCCGAACAGACGCCTCCGCTGGTCGAGGTGTCGCCGGAGCGCTTCGTGGCGTGCCCGGTGGTGACGGGGAAGGGCGCGGCGTAGGGGCCCACGACCGCGACCCACAGCCGTTCTGCTACAATCGGCGTCGCTTCGGACACCCGCACCCCACGAGGCCAAAGGAGATCGCCGATGAAGCGCCCCAAGAACCTGGCTGCCGCTGGACTGGACTGCTCGCCCCTGGCCCCTCTGAGCAAGCAGCAAAGCCTCGCGGTCATGGAACTGCTCTACCTCGTGGGCCTCACCGACGGGCAATTCACCGACGAGGAGTCCGCACGACTGCAACGGGAGATCGAGCGGCTCCCGTGGACCTGGAGCGAAGGGCCGCTCGCTGTCAGGAGCGCCACCGCCCAGGCTTGGCAGAGCATGAGCACCCTTTCGACCGAGGCCCAGAGGCGTGACATGGTCGACGTGCTCGCCGAGCAACTCCCGCCGGGCGAAATCCGAAAGTTGGTGCTCCGAATGGCCTGCTCGGTTGCCGGGGCCAACGGTGTTGCGGCGGAAGAGACGCGCATCCTCTTCGCGCTCGAGGCCGCGCTGGGGCTCGCGGCGGACAACACCTCAGGAGCCGGCGGACGGCCCTGAGGCCCGGCCGTGACGCCGCAGTTCGAGAGGGCGACGCTCCTGCGCCGGAGGCTGACCGGCGCGGCCCGCCGCGTCGTCGTCAAGGTGGGGTCGAACGTCCTCGCGGGCGAAGGGCTGCGGCTCGATCCCGGCGTGATGGCCGGCCTGGTGGGCGAGCTGAGCCGACAGGTCGAGGCGGGCCGGCAGATGCTGCTGGTCACCTCCGGGGCAATCCTGGCCGGCCGCGTGCTCCTTGGCCTGCGCGAGCGCCCGAAGCTGCTGCCGGAGAAGCAGGCCTGCGCGGCCGTGGGCCAGCCGGAGCTGCTGGGTCGCTACCGGGAGCTGTTCGGCTGGCAGGGCCGCAGGGTCAGCCAGGTACTGCTGACGGCCGAGGACCTTCGCGACCGCAAGCGCTATCTGAACGCGCGCAACACGCTGCGCGTACTGCTCGACCGCGGAGTCGTCCCGATCATCAACGAGAACGATACGGTGAGCGTCGACGAGATCAAGTTCGGCGACAACGACCTGCTGAGCGCACTCGTGGCCAACCTGGTGGAGGCCGACCTCCTGGTGATCCTGAGCGACATCGACGGTTTCTACGACACCGATCCCCGCGACAACCCCGCGGCCAAGCTGGTGCCCTTGGTGGAAGAGATCGGTCCGCGGCAACTCGGGGCGGCGGCCAGCGGCCCCGGCAGGCACGGGCTGGGCGGGATGGCCTCGAAGCTGGAGGCGGCCTCACGCCTGATGAAGGTCGGCATCCCGACCTTCCTGGCGTCCGGAAAACGGCCGGGCGCGCTGACGGCCGTGCTGGCCGGGGAGCCGCTCGGAACACTCTTCCACTCGGCGGCCGACCACCGGCTCTCGCGGCGCAAGGCGTGGCTGGCCCATGTCGCGCGCACCAAGGGCACGCTGACGCTGGACGAGGGCGCCTGCCGCGCCGTGGCCGACCAGGGCAGGAGCCTCCTGGCCAAGGGCATCGCCGGCGTCTCGGGCGTCTTCGAGCCGGGCGACCCGGTGGCGTGCGCGGACCGGGACGGCAACGAGGTGGCGCGCGGCCTGGTCAACTACTCGTCCGAAGAGCTGCACGTCATCCGGGGCCAGCATTCGTCGGCCATCGAGCGGCTGCTGGGCCGCAAGGACTACGACGAGGTGGTCCACCGGGATAACCTGGTGTTACGCCGGCCCTGACGGCCGGGAACGCGGAGCGATCGATGCAAGACGTGGAACGGCTGGTCGTGGAGACGGCGCGCCGGGCGCGGGCGGCCTCGCGCCGGTTGGCGGTCACCGGAGGCGGCGTGCGTCGGTTCGCGCTGGAGGCGATGGCCGATGGTCTCGAGGCGCGAGCCGCGGAGGTACTGGAGGCGAACGCCATGGACGTCTCCGAAGCTCGGGCGGCGGGACAGTCCGCGGCCTTCGTGGATCGGCTGAACCTGGACCGCCGCAGGCTCTCGGGGATGGCGGGGGCGCTGCGAGAGCTCGCTGCCCAGCCCGATCCGCTGGGGCTGACGGAGGCAGCGTGGGTCCGACCCAACGGCCTCGAGATCGCGCGCGTGCGGGTGCCCATCGGCGTCGTGGCGATCCTCTACGAGTCGCGGCCCGACGTGACCAGCGACGCCGCCGGGCTGTGCGTCAAGTCGGGCAACGCCTGCATCCTGCGCGGAGGCAGCGAGGCCGCCCGCTCCAACGCCGCCATCGCCGACGTGCTGGGCGATCGCGGGGTCTCGGCCGGCCTGCCGGAGGACTTCGTCCAGGTCGTGCTCGATCGAGAGCGTCAGGCCTTGCCGATCCTCTTGCGTCAGGAGCGCGACGTGGACCTGGTCATCCCGCGCGGCGGCGAGGGGCTCATCCGCCTGGTCGTCGAGCAGTCGCGCATCCCGGTGATCAAGCAGTACAAGGGCGTCTGCCACACCTACGTCCACCACGACGCCGAGCTTCCGACCGCTCTGGCCATCTGCGAGAACGCCAAGTGCCAGCGGCCGGCCACCTGCAACGCGATGGAGACGCTGCTGGTCGACCGGGCCGCGGCCGAGCGCTTCCTGCCGGCCGTCGCCCGGCGGATGCTGGCGCGCGGAGTCGTGCTGCACGGCTGTCCCGAGACCTGCCGCCTCGTCCCCGGGGCGCTGCCGGCCACCGAGGAGACGTGGGACACCGAGTACCTGGACCTGGCGCTCTCGGTGCGCGTGGTGAACGGCCTCGACGCGGCGCTCGAGCACATCGCGAGGCACGGGACCGGGCACTCGGAGGCGATTCTAACAACGAGTTATGAGACGGCCCAGCGCTTCCTGCGAGAGGTCGACGCGGCGGCCGTCTACGTCAACGCCTCCACTCGGCTGACCGACGGAGGGCAGTTCGGACTGGGCGCCGAGATCGGCATCAGCACGCAAAAGCTGCACGCCCGGGGCCCGATGGGCGCGGCCGACCTGACGACCTACAAGTACGTCATCCGCGGCTCGGGGCAGCTCAGGGAGTAGGGCGTCGCAGCCTGCTGCAAGGTGCTGCGAACGCCCCCGCCACGGCGGGTGCGCGCGCAGGACCCGGGGAGCCGCATGACTGGGTGTGCGGTCCAAGGAGTTGTAGCGCGGGCCCTTGTGGCCCGCTACCGTCGAGTCGCCGCTCCACAAGCGGGGGACAAGCCCCCGCGCTACTCGACTCCGGAGGCCAGTTGTGGCTGTTAACCCACGAACCGCGCGCGCACCCCCGCATGGCGTGTCCCTGGTCCCGGCGGGGCTTCCGAGCTATCCTCTTTCCAGGAGGTTGCTGAATGGTCCGACACGGATGCCTGGGCATGGATTTCCCCGAGTTCTCGCGACGCGCCCTCCTTCGAGGAGCGGCGGCCGGGTGTACGGCCCTGGCGGCCGGGACGGCCACTCTGCGCCTGGAGGCGGCCGGCGCCACGCCGCGCCGGATCGAGGGCCGGTTCTACGAGAAGCTCCCGGACCAGCAAATCCAGTGCTTCCTCTGCCCCCGCGATTGCGTCCTGCTGGACGGCCAGCGCTGCTACTGCCGCACGCGGTTCAACGAAAAGGGGACGCTCTACAGCGACGCCTACGACGTGCCGGCCATCTTCCACGTCGATCCGGTCGAAAAGGGGCCGCTCTGCCACGTCCTGCCCGGCGCCAAGGCTTTCGCCCTGGGCACGGGCGGGTGCAACCTGCGCTGCATGTACTGCCAGAACTGGCAGGCCTCGCAGAGCCTGCCGCTGGACATCCCACACCAGGTCTACACCTCGTCCCAGGTCGTCGAGACGGTCGCCTCGGGCGGCTACCAGGTGCTGGCCTTCACGTACACCGAGCCCGTCGTCTTCTACGAGTACATGATGGAGATGGCCACCGGGGCCAAGGCGCGAGGCATCCGGACGAACATGGTCACGGCCGCTGAGATCAAGGAGAAGCCGCTCGTGGAGGCCTGCAAGGTCATCGACGCCTTCACGATCGCCCTCAAGGGCATCCGCCCCGACTTTTACAGCCGGGTCCTGGGCTCGGAGCTGAGGCCCGTCCAGGAGGCGATCCGCGTGGTCCAGCGAGAGAAGCGCTGGCTGGAGCTGGTGACCCTGCTGGTGCCCGGTTACAACGACTCCGAGGCCGAGCTCCGGGAGCTGATCGCGTGGGTGCACGACAAGTGTGGCCCGGACACGCCTCTCCACTTCGCGCGGTTCTGGCCGTCGTTCAAGCTCAACAACCTGCAGCCGACGCCCGAGAAGACGCTCTTCGACGCCTGGGAGAGGGCCAGGGCCGCGGGGATGCGCTATGTCTACGTCGCCAACATCCCCGGCGGCCACCGCGCCAACAACACCTACTGTCCCAAGTGCAGCCGCCCCGTCATCTCCCGCATCGGCTTTCGCCTCCGGGAGAACCTGCTCGACGCCTCCGGGCGCTGCCCTTGCGGGCAGCAGCTCCCGGGCCTGTGGAAGTAGCGGAATGGCAACCTCCGCGCCGTGATAGGCTCTGCCGTCATGGACCTGTCCAAGCTCGCAGACGGCCCCCACCGCCGGTTCAATCCCCTCACGCGCCAGTGGGTCCTGGTCTCTCCCCAGCGCACCCATCGGCCCTGGCAGGGACAGGTCGAGGCCCGGCCTCCGGAACATCGACCACGGTACGAACCCGGGTGCTACCTGTGCCCGGGCAACGTTCGCGCCGGCGGCGAACGCAACCCTGATTACCAGCGTACCTTCGTCTTCGACAACGACTTCCCGGCGCTCCTCCCCGATCGTGGGCCCGCGTCGTTCGAAGTCCAGGGACTGCTCCTGGCCGCGACCGAGCCCGGCCTGTGCCGGGTCGTCTGCTTCTCACCTCGTCACGACCTGACTCTGGCCAGGATGAGCGGCCAGACCGTCCGGGCGGTCGTCGACGTGTGGGCCGCGCAGGTCGAGGAGGTCGGCGCCCGACCGTCCGTCGGGTACGTCCAGATCTTCGAGAACCGGGGCGAGATGATGGGGGCCAGCAATCCCCACCCGCACGGCCAGCTCTGGGCGACCGCCAGCGTGCCGAACGAGCCCGCGACCGAGCAAGCCTCGCTCGACGACTATCGGGCCCGGCGCGGGCACTGCCTGCTCTGCGACTTGGGGGACCTCGAGGCTCGCGTGGCCGAACGGCTGGTCCTGGCCTCGCGGTACTTCCTGGTGGTCGTGCCGTTCTGGGCCATCTGGCCGTTCGAGACGATGGTGTTGCCCCGGCGGCACGTTGCGTCGCTCGAGCAGCTCGACGAGGCCGAACGCGACGATCTGGCCCGGACCCTGGTCAGGCTGACCGCAACCTACGACCGCGTCTTCGAGGTCTCGTTTCCGTACTCGATGGGCTTCCACCAGCGCCCGACGGATGGGCAGGAACACGCCGAGTGGCACCTGCACGCGCACTTCTACCCGCCGCTCCTGCGCTCGGCGACGGTGCGCAAGTTCATGGTGGGCTACGAGATGCTGGGGATGCCCCAACGCGACGTGACGTCCGAATCGGCCGCCGCCAGGCTCCGGGAGCTGCTGGTGCCGACCCGGGTCAGTACTTCCCGGAAGCGTCCTTGAACGAGACGTAGTGCACGGACGACATCGGCACGACGTACTCGCGGCCGCCGGCCTCCTTCGTCTGGGTGATGCGCATCAAGGGGACGCCCAGGGAATTGGAGACGTCGACGATATGGAAGAGGCCCTCCATCGGAGTGGGCGCACCGGTCCGGATGGCGATGCGCACGGTCTCGGCATGCGCGATCGCGTGCATGAGCCTCACTTCAGCCGTCGTGTCCGAATCGGTCTGGTCTGCCTGGCCCTTCTGCGACTTGGCCTCGAGCAGCTTGAAGCGGCGCACGGTCGATTCCATCATGCGCCCCATGATCTTGCCGATGCCGGGCGCATTCTCGGCGAGCAGCTTGGCAAAGTCCTCGCCCTCGCAGGTGAAGGCGACCACGTCGGAGGTGGCCACCGCAGACGCCGACCGGGCCTGGGCGCCAAAGAACGAGATTTCGCCCAGGGTCTCGCCGCCAATGACCGTCGTGATGACCTGTCGATTGCTGCCCGCCATCCGGAAGACCTCCACGCTGCCCCGCTCGATGAGGTACAGCTCGTGAGGGACCTCTCCCATGTGGAAGAGCATCGCCCCCCGCGGATAGCGCCGCTCCTTGAAGATGGAGCCTATGGACGCGAACTCGTCGGCCGTCAGGTCCTGGAAGATGAAGAAGCCCTTGAGAAACTGCTGGGTCAACATGGTGGGTGCCTCCTCGGGCGTCGGAACTCGGTCCTCGGCGATTCGGTGGTTGGCGTTCGGTAAGCTGACGTCGGGCGTTCATGCGTCAAGTTGATTTGGAAACAACCGCCCATTGGGAGACTGGGATCCGCCTTGGAAGCTGATTCTGCGCCCACAATCGAGGCCGGAAAACCAACGCAAAGGCGCAAAGACGCCAAGACGCGAAGAAAGAAATCGAATTCAACGATGATGCGGCTGGCGGGATTCTCCCGCCCAGACCCACCCATGAGGGTGACGCGTCTATCCACCCTTGCGTCCTCGCGTCTTTGCGTCCTTGCGTTGGGTCCTCTATCACCTGTCACCTGTCACCCGGTTCCACGAGCGCGAGAACGATCCGTCGGGCCGCGGCGATGGCTTCGGGGACCTTGGCGACGAGCTTGGCTCCGGCCGTGGCCATGTCGGGCCGTCCGCCACCGCCGCCGCCGGCGATTTCGGCGACCCGGCTGACGATCTTGCGCGCGTCCACGCCCTTGGCGACGAGAGGCCTGCTCACCTTGCAAACGAAGCTG
>JACQZL010000192.1:0-14340 GCA_016213865.1 Candidatus Rifleibacteriota bacterium | reverse complement strand
CAGGACGACGATTGCGGGCGCGACTTTCTTGTCCAGCTTGTCGGCGAGGTCTCTCAGGTTGGCGAGCTCGACTCCCTCGATCGTCGACGCGACCAGCCGTGCTCCGAGCTGCTCGAGGGCCTCGGCGGCCCCGGCCAGCTCGTCCACTCCTGCCAGCGCCATCTTCTTGCGGATCGTGTCCAGCTCTCGCGAGAGCTTGCGGTTCTCCTCGAGGAGCTGGGCCAGTCGGCCTTCCAGCTCCCGCGGGGTCGTCTTGAGCACGACCGCCGAGCGCTCCAGGATGTCCTCGTAGTCCTCGAGCATCTGCAGCGCGCCGTCCGCGGTCAAGCACTCCAGCCGGCGCACGTTGGCGGCCACCGACGTCTCGCCGACGATCTTGAAGTAGATCACCTCGTGCGTGTTGTCGAGGTGCGTTCCGCCGCACAGCTCCATCGAGAACCCGGGGACGGTCACGACTCGGACCGTGTCTCCGTACTTCTCGCCGAAGAGCGCGGTGGCCCCGGCCTTCTTCGCCTCGTCGATCGCCATCTCTCGCTTCGAGACGGGGAGCGCCTCGCGCACCTTGGCATTGACGATGTGCTCGATACGCAGGATCTGCTCGGGGGTCAGGGCCTCGGGATGGGTGAAGTCGAAGCGCAGGCGATCCGGGCCCACGAGCGAGCCGGCCTGGTGGACGTGGTCGCCCAGCACCTGCCGGAGCGCTGCATGCAGGAGGTGCGTGGCCGTGTGGTTCTTGGCCGTCGCGGACCGGGCGGTGGCATCGACCGTCGCGGTCAGCTCGAGCCCTTCCTTGGTCAACCCCTCGGTGACGGTGCCCAGGTGGACGGTGACGTTTCCCGCCTTGAGGGCCGTCTCCACCTCGAAGACGAAGCCCGGCGCCTTCAGCCAGCCCCGATCGCCCATCTGGCCGCCGGATTCGGCGTAGAACGGCGTGCGGTCCAGGGCGATGGCAGCCCGCTCCCCGGCCTGCGGGATGCACTTGAGCAGGCGGGCGCCGGCCTCGAGGCTGTCGTAGCCGACGAAGACCGTCGCCGGCAACTCTTGCACGGCCCGTTCCAGGCTGACATCCATCTCGAAGGCCCGGCCCTGGCGGGCGCGCTCCTTCTGACATTTCATCTCTTCCTTGTAGCCGGCGACGTCGACCGTCAGCCCTTCCTCGGCCGCCATGAGCTGGGTCAGGTCGAGCGGGAAACCGTACGTGTCGTAGAGCCGGAAAGCGTCCTCGCCGCTGATCGCCTTCTCGCCGCGGTCGCGGGTCCTGGACAGCGCGAACTCGAACTTCTCGAGGCCCACATCGAGCGTGCGCAGGAAGCGCTCCTCCTCGTTTTTGACGATTCCAGCCGTGTAGCCCGCCTTCTCGCGGACTTCGGGGAAGGCGTCGCCCATCACGGAGGCGACGACCTCCACGAGACGGTAGAGGAAAGGCTCGGCCATGCCCAGGTTGCGCCCGTAGCGGCAGGCCCGGCGCAGGATGCGTCGGACGACGTATCCCCGGCCGTCGTTCGAGGGGATCGCCCCGTCGGCGATGGTGAAGGAGATGGCGCGCGCGTGGTCGGCGATGACCCGAAAGGCCATCGCGTCGCGCTCCACGGCGTTCGTGGGCGTACGGGCGCTCTCGAGCCCGGGCGTGTAGCGACGGCCGGTCAACTGCTCGACGGCGCGCAGGATCGGCCCGAACAGGTCGGTGTCGTAGGTGGAGCGCTTCCCCTGCAGCAAGGTGGTGACCCGCTCGAAACCCATGCCGGTGTCGACGTGCTTGGCGGGCAGCTCCAGGAGGTGGCCATCGGCCTCCCGGTTGTACTGGATGAACACGTGGTTCCAGATCTCGGTGTAGCGGCCGCAGACGCCGTTGACCTCGCAGACATGGCCGCCGGGCGCATCGCAGACCCCGTAGTCGAAGTGGATCTCGGAGCATGGGCCGCACGGGCCGGTCTCGCCCATCTCCCAGAAGTTGTCCTTCTCGGCGAACTTGAGGATTCGCTCGGCCGGAAGGCCGGTGACCTCTTTCCAGTGGCGACCCGCCTCGTCGTCGTCCTTGTAGATCGTCACCCAGAGCCGATCGGCCGGGAGGCCCCAGACTTTGGTCAGCAGCTCCCAACCCCAGGCGATGCTCTCGCGCTTGTAGTAGTCGCCGAAGGACCAGTTGCCCAGCATCTCGAAGAATGTGTGGTGACGCCCGTCCTTGCCCACCTCCTCGAGGTCGTTGTGCTTGCCCGAGACGCGCATGCACTTCTGGGAGTTGACCGCCCGGCTGTACTCCCGCTTGCCGACTCCGAGAAAGACGTCCTTGAACTGGTTCATCCCGGCGTTGGCGAAGAGGAGCGTGGGATCGTCGAGCGGCACCACCGGGGAACTGGGCACGAAGCGATGTCCGTGAGCTTCGAAGAAGCGTAGGAACTGGCGTCGGATGTCGGCGGAGGAAGTCATGCAGGGTCCTTGTCTGGGTCGGTCCGTTGGTAGCAGAGCCGGAACTGAGGGCGAATCGTATCACCCTGGGCCGGGCAGGTGCCAGGCCGCGCGCCCTCCCATTCGAAACGGTGCCGGGGTAGACTGACGCGATGCGCCGCGCCCGGCGCGGCCCGACTCTCATCGCCCATGCCCCTCGACGAATCGAACCCGTCCGCCTCCATCCTCGCGCGCTCCGAGTCCGAAGCCGCCGTCCCACAACCCGGAGGGCTCGGGTACTTCGAGAAGTTCTACGACCCGCGCCGCCTGCCGAGCGCCCACGACTGGAAGATCGAGCCGAGTCAGCGGATCTACGCCAACCGCAACCTGCGACTGGACGAGATCGCCGCCATCGGGTTCGACATGGACTACACGCTGGCGGTGTACCTGAAGCGAGAGATCGAAGAGCTGGCCTTCGAGTTGAGCCTGGAAGTCATGGTGAGGGACTGGGGGTACCCGGCCGATATCCGTCAGGTCCGGTACGACCCGAACGGCGTGATCCGCGGGCTGGTCGTCGACCGCAAGCTCGGCAACCTCCTCAAGATGGACCTGTTCCACACCGTGACCCACGCCCTGCACGGCACGCACCCGCTCGGCCCCGAGGAACGCCGTGGGCTGTACGCCCACCGCAAGATCCGGCTGGGCCACGACCGCTACTTCTCGATCGACACCCTGTTCGGACTGCCCGAGGGTGCGCTCTTCCAGCAACTGGTCGACTTCGCAGACCGCCACCCGCAGGTCCTGCCCCCAGACTACGGGCCCCTCTACGACGCCCTTCGCAAGGCGATGGACCGCGTACACCGGGACGACTCGCTCAAGAGCCGCATCCTGCAGGACCCGGAACGCTACATCTACCGGGACCCGCGGCTCCCGGCGACGCTCGAGAAGCTCGTCACCGGCGGCAAGAAGCTCTTCGTGGCCACGAACTCGGAGTGGCGCTACACCGACGCGGTGATGTCCTTCTTGCTCGACGGACAGCTCGAGTACCTGCCGCACTGGACGGACTACTTCCACACGATCGTCGTGGAGTCGTCCAAGCCGCGGTTCTTCCTCGAGGAGATCCCGCTGGAGCGGGTGGAGGAGGCGGCCTCGCGGGGCCCGCTCGCTGCCGGGAAGGTCTACCGCAGGGGCAGTGTCCAGCCGCTGGAGGCGCTCCTGGGCGCGGCCTCGGATCGAGTGCTCTTCGTGGGCGACCACATCTACGGCGACATCTTGCGGTCGAAGAAGGCCTGCGGCTGGCGCACGGTGATGATCGTCGAGGAGATGGAGCGGGAGCTGAAGTCCGACAAGGTCTCGCGCCACATGCTGGAAGACATCGAGCGTCTGCAACGCAAGCTGGAGCATCTCGACTTCCGGCGCAACGTACTTCAGATGAAGATCGCGTCCATGGAGCAGGCGGCCGCCAAGGGTGGGGCCGGACCCGATCTCTCGGACGCCATCCCGCATGAGCGGGCCGAGCTCTCCGAACTGGAAGAGACCATCGACGCCCTCCAGACGGACCGGGCGGATATGGAAGCCGTGCTCGAGCGCAGATATAATCCGACGTGGGGGCCGTTGTTCCGGGCAGGCGGCGAAATCAGCCGTTTCGGCCACCAGGTCCAGAGCTATGCCTGCCTCTACACCGGCCGCGTCTCGAACTTCCTCGCCTATCCCTTCAACAAGCTCTTCCGGTCTCCTCGAGACCTGATGCCTCACGACCTGTAGCAGAGCGTTTCCGAATCCGGACGGCGCCATGAATATCCACGACAGACTGCGAAGCTTCCTGATCCTGGAGGAACTGGGCCACGGCGGCATGGGCGGGGTCTACATCGGCTACGACTTCCACACGCACCAGTTGGTGGCCGTGAAGACGCTCTTCCAGGAGTTCGCGCACGAAGAGGCCTACATCAAGCGGTTCCAGCGCGAGGCGAACGTCTACCGGGCGCTCGGTCATCCGAACATCGTCGGGTACGTCGACAGCGGCGTCGAGTGGAGCACCTACTTCATCGCCCTGGAGTTCATCGCCGGCCGGCCCCTCGACTCCATTCTCAAGGATGGGGCGCTGCCGCCCAAGAAGGCCCTGGACACGTTCGAGCCGCTGGTCGACGCGATCGCGCACGCCCACGAGCGCAGCGTGATCCATCGGGACCTCAAGCCGCAGAACGTCGTCATCAGCCACGATGGGATCGTCAAGCTGCTCGACTTCGGCGTGGCCCAGGCCGACGACGACATCCTCAAGACCGTCACCGGCTCCATCCTGGGCACGTTCTTCTACTCGTCGCCCGAGCAGAACCAGGGAAAGAAGATCGACGCCCGCTCGGACCTCTACTCGCTGGGCCTGGTCTTCTACGAGATGCTGACCGGCAAGCGGGCCCTGACCGGCAATGACCTCCTGCAGGTCACGATGGCGCAGATGAAGTCCAACTTCACGCCGCCCTCGGGGCTCAACCCCGTCGTGCCCAAGTCCTACGACGCGGTCTGCCTCAAGCTGATGGAGAAGAACCCGGACAAGCGCTTCCAGAGTGCCCGCGACCTGTTGGCCGAGCTGAAGCGACTGAAGACCAGCCCGGGCGCGGCTGCCGCCGCCGAGACCTTCGACAGCGAGGAGACCGCCAAGCTGTGGAAGGACGCCAAGGAGTCCTACAAGGCGAAGGACTTCGACCAATCGCTGACCCTGGCGCTCGAGGTGGCCAAGAAGATGGACGGGTCCCCCGACGTCCACTGCCTGCTGGGCAAGCTCTACGCGGCCAAGGAGGTCACTCAGAAGGCGCTGGAGCACTTCAAGAAGTCGATCCAGCTCTCGCAGGGAGACGCGCAGTACGTGCTCTACTACGGCATCTCGCTCTACGAGATGAAGATGTACGACCAGGCCCGGCTCGAGTTCAAGAAGATCCTCGACAAGGACCCGATGAACCCCTACGCCTCGCGCTACATGCACCTGATCCGGCAGGCGCTGGGCGAGCCGCAGCCGCAACGGCCCCAGCGACCGGGGGGCGGGGCCTCCGCCGGTGCGCCAGGGGCTCCACGCCCGCCGGGAAGCCGCAAGGTGCACTGAGCGGCGGCCGACTACCGGCTGCCAGCGCTCAGAAGTACGCCGTCAGCTTGGCCATCGGCCCGGCGAACTCGACATCCGCCTGGCCGCGATTGGCGGTGGTGCCATTGGCCACGACGTCCAGCGTCATGAGCCGGTAGCCGAGCGAAACCTGGTTGCACTTGGAGAACTCGAAGTCGGAGGGCCACTCGTAGACGAGGGCCAGCTCGCCCTCCATCATGGTCTCCTTGGCCTTGTCCACCTCGAGGCTCGAGTACTTGACGAAACCCTTGAAGAGCATGTTGCGATCGAGCTCGTACTGGCCGATCACGCCCAGGTAGGGCACCGGGAACATCGTCGTGTAGCTGGCCGTGGTCGCGCCCGAGGTGGCGACGAAGGTGGGCGATATCACCTTCGTGCCCAGCATCCAGTCCAGCGAGAGCACGTGCCAGTCGAAGAGGCTCCAGCGCGTGTAGGTTTCGTAGATGTCGGCGTCGAGACGGAGGCTGGCGCCGACAGGGAAGGTAGACCCGCGGAAGGAGAACGAGCCGGTGGCCGTGGTGGTGTGCCGCAGTGGCTGATAGCCGACGAACCAGTGGGGGATGGCCCACTCGAACCCTGTCTGCAGGTTGTTGTCCTTGGTGATCGTGGCGGTGCCGACCCCCGAGCCGCTGAGCTTTCCGGAGAGGACGTTGTACCAGACCGGGAGCGCCAGGCAAAAGCGGGTGGGGCCCTCACGGACGACCTCGTGGCGGTGAACCAGGTGGTGAGGACCGTCCTCCCCGAGGTGCGCCACGCCGGGATCGGCCGGGAGATTGTCATCGAGTGCTCTGGAGCCGCGCGTCCGGGGGGCCTCGAGCGTGAACGTCCGGTTGCCGGCTGGATCCAGGTCCTGCGCCGACCGCGAGGTGGCCGCCGACTTCTTCAGAGGGACCTCGCCGCCGGTCTTGCTATCCCAGCCCTTGCGATAGACCACGTTGCCGGACTGGTCGTAGACGGTCTTGACCCGGACGCCCTCGTCTTCGGACCAGACCCGGCGGACCTTGCCTCCGGCTTGCTTCTCGAGACTCGACGCGCCCAGACGAGATTCGAGGCGCCCTTGCGAGGCCCTGGCGGTCCGGGTGGAGCGACCGTCGGCCGTCTGCCCGGACCTGCCGGCCTTCGAGCGGGAGCCGTCGGATGCCGGATAGGCGTGATAGGCGCCGGTCTCGGGGCGCTCTTCCACCTGGGCTGCCCGCCACCGGCCGCCGCTCGAGGCACGAGACGCGGCCTTGGGTTGCCTGGGCGAGTGCCTCCCGGCATAGGGTCCCGGGGGGACCTCCTCATCGGTGGCGGATGAGGAATCGCCGGTCCAGGTTTCTACGACCTCGTTCGAGACGTCGGGGGAGTTGGCGGCACAGAGTCCGGTCGCGGCGACCAGTAGGAGAGGGAGGGCCCAAAGTGCGAGGCGCTTTTTGGTCATGATGAGAAGGACCATTCCTTTGCGAAAAGGTGGCGCCGGAGGGTGCAACGGCCGGCATGATAGAGACACAAGGAAGGTGTCCCTACATCAGGAGATTCGGCAAGACCGGCCGGTGAAATAAGTCGGTTGCGGGGTGTGGCCGTGCCCGAAGTGGTGCTGGCGAAAGCCCCGATACGGGCGGATGGGCGGGAAGTCCTACCTACGCGGCCGGGCGTCCTCCGGAGCCCGAGAGCAGCGAGCTGGTGGCTTCGCATCCGAGTGAGAGTCCTTCAGACGAAGCGGCGGCGCTGGAACGTCGAGTTGAGAGGAAAAGAGCCGCGGCGAGGAGATCGAAGTCGCCCGGGCTGGCGGCACGGCTCTTGCTAAAACACGCCGGCCGCCTGGTTTCGGCGGCTGGGCAGTGAAGTATTGAAGACGAACCCAGGAATTCTCGGTGAGTTTCGAACCTTCGGCCGGGCAGTGGCTGACGTGGGGGTTCTGGCGGAAACGGGGACAGGCAGAATTCTTGACAAAACTTCGAGGGCGCCCCTATGATCGCGCCCGGTCCATCCAAACAAAGCATGTCGTTGTGACGTTCATCTGGGCAAAGACAGTCCGGAAGTTCCCTGTAGACCCAAGGAGGTCTTACCGTGACTAATAGTCGAATCTGTTACTTGCTGCTGGCGCTCGTGCTGCTCGTCGGCGGCGCCACGGGCTGTGGCGATGGGGGTAAGAGCAGCAGCGCTGCCACCAATTTTGGGACCGTTGGCGGAAGTGCAGCCAAGGGGCTCTTCACCAGTGGCCAGGCGCAGGCCTTCAAGCTGATCGTCAGCAATGGCCAGCTCGTAAAGGGTGCCGCCATCACGGCGGCCGGCCCCCTGACCGGCTCCCAGTTCAGCCTGCAGCTCACGGAGGCCTACACGGGCCCCTTCATCGTCGAAGTGACGGGCACCTACACGGACGATTCCTTCACTCCGGCGCGCTCGGTGACGCTCACCAGCCCGCTCCAGGGAGGCGGGGTCTTCTCGGGGACGACCTCTCAGGTGAACGTGACGGCTCTCAACCACATCGCCCTGGCCAGGGCCCTCGTGCTGGCCGGTGCGGACCCCAACGCGTTTGCCACCGCTCTGGCGCAGGCAAATACCGAGGTCGCCCAGTCGTTCAGTCTGACCGCGAACGACCTCACCTCGGCGGGCACGCTCGCGGCGACCACCGCCGCGCTGACGCGGATTGACAACAACGGCGCCACGGCCGGCATCGGCGACGACCGGGCCTTCGACGTCGTCAAGGCGCTGGCCGCCTTTTTCGCGGGCGGCAGCGTCGCAGCGGGCACCCTGGCGACCGGTCAGACCGTCAACTCGGTGGCCACCACCGTCTTGACCAGCACCCGGCCGGCCGTCCTGGTCGTGGGCGAGCTGGCCTTCACGCCTCCGTCCGTCGCCCAGGGACAGCCCTTCCAGGCGTCCGTGACCGTGACGAACACCGGCGGCCTGACGGCCACCATCACGACCGCGACGCTCACCTTCCCCGGCACGGGCATCACGGCCCAATCGAACGTGGCCCAGCCCATCAACTTGGCTGGCGGCGCCTCGCAGGCGATCCTCTTCACCGGTACGGTCGCGTCCAACACGACCACCGGCGCCAAGGACGTCGGCGTGACGCTCGCGGCGGGCACCGCCTCGGTGACCCGCGCCAATGCGGGCCAGTTGACCGTCACGGCGCAGTCGCAGGCTGCCGTCCTGACGATCCCGACGTTCACCCTCGGCGCCACCTCGGTCCGGCCCGGCGGGACGGTTGCCGCCACGGCGGTCGTCGCCAACTCGGGCGGCACTGCCGCGACCGACCTCAGCGTGACGCTCGACTTCGGCGGCGCCACCGGCCTGACCGCGAATCCAGCCTCCATCGCCTCGCTCGCGGCCGGGGCCAGCACGACGGTCCAGTTCACCATCAACGTGGCAGGGAGCGCTCCCGCCGCCGCGGCCAACATCAAGGCCGTCGTCGGCGCAGTCCAGTCCGTGACCCGGCAACTCCAGGTGCTGCCTCTTCCCACGGCCCTCACCATCGAGAGCGTGACTGCCAATCCGACCACCATCGGCGTGGCTGGCGGAACCAGCACCATCACGGTGGTCGTCCGCAACGCGACCGGCGCGTCGACCGCGGATAACGTAACGGTTACCCCGACGGCGACGCCCAACACCGTCGGTCAGCTCGGCACCGCCGCCGCCCAGCCCATCGCTGGCGGCGCGGCGGCCAACTTCACGTTCACGTACACGGTCGCGACGCTTCCGGCAACGCAGACGGCCGTTTCCTTCAATGCGACGGCCAGCGGCACCGATCATGACGACCTCACCATCAAGAACGCCGGCCCGGCTGCAACTCCCGCCACCGTCACGGTCGGCGAGGCCCTGCTCCGCGGTTTGACGGTCACGACGGTTGCGGTCAACCCGACCACGGCGCTTCCGGGCGACGCGGTGACGGTCACCGTCAGCGTGCAGAACACGGGCAACGTGACGGCGACTGCCGTTTCGGCGACTCTCCGCACGACGCCCGCCGCTGCCCTGACCAACATCGTTCCCGCCGCGGCCAACAAGACCGGCATCGCCGCCGGCGCGACCGAGCAATTGGTCTACACGGCCAACGTCGTTGCCGCGACCGGCCCGGGTGGGGTCACGATCGACGCTTCCGCCTCCGGCACGCAGTCGGCCCAGACGGTCACCGATATTGCCGCGACCACGGTTGCCAACCTGACCATCGGCACGGCTCGCGGCCTGGTGGTCGACACGGTGACGGCCTCGCCCACGACGGCTAGCCCGGGCACGCTGGTCACCTTCACGGTCAGCGTCCAGAACACCGGCAACGTGACGGCCACGGGTCTGGCCGTGACGCTGTCGACGACGGCGGCCGGCGTGTTCGGCACCTTCACCCCCGTCGCGCAGAACCCGGCCGGAGTTCCGCCCTTCGGCGGCCAGGCCACGCTGCAGTTCACGGCCACCGTCCAGTCGGGCGTCTCCCCGACGACGGCCTTTGTCGATGCCTCGGCGACGGCCACCGAGGGCGGACAGGCTGTCAATGACCCCAACGCCACCACCAAGGCCGCGGTGACCATCACCGTGACCCCGGCCAGCTTGACCGTGGGCACTCTGAGCATCGATGGGAAGACGCTGTCTCAGGGTCAGACCTTCGACACGACCTTCACGGTGGCCAACTCGGGCCAGGCGACCTTCACGGTAACCTCCGCCGAGCTCGCCTTCGACAAGTCACCCATCAGCTTCGTCGGCGTGACCGTGCCGGCGACGATCGCCTTCGGCGAGACCAAGGAGTTCAAGCTCCGCGTCACCGTCGGGACCGGCGCCAACCTGGGCGCCGTCATCGCGACGGCCACCATCCGCGGCACGCAGGTCGTGGACCCGACGGCCACGTCGGTCCAGAAGACCGCCGCGTTCACCGTCGTGACGCCCGCGGCGATCTCCATCACCGGCCAGACGGTCCAGCGCACCACGCTCTCCGTATCGCAGACCGGCCTCGTAACGGTCACGTTGACCAACACGGGCGGAGCAGCAGCCAGCCTGACCGCGGCCCAGCTCAACTTCAGCGCAGCCTCCACCGGATCGCTGCAGCAGACGTTGCAGACGGCCCTTCCGCCGAGCATCTCGGCGGGCGGGAACTTCACCCTGACGTTCCAGGTCACGGGCGCCTCGCAGGGCGCCGTGACGCTGACGACGCCGACTCTCACGGTCAAGGACGCCAACTCGAACACCGACGCGGCCGTTATCAGCACCGCGCCGCAGCCGACGATCACGGTCGTTCCCCTGCCTGCGGTCGCCGTCGTCAGCAACAGCATGTCGGACGACACCATCAGCCGCGGCCAGAACTTCTTCGACGCTTCGGCCGTCAAGGTCGTCGTGAGCAACGCAGGTCCTGGACCGGTGCAACTGACCGGCGCGAACCTGACGTTCAGCACGGCGGGCGGCATCACGTCGAACGCCCAGACCAGCCCGCTGCCTTCGATTCCGGCGGGTCTGACCGCCACGATCGAATTCGTCGTGCTCGTCAACTCCTCGACGGCGGCGGGCGCCTACTCGGTGACCGCAGCGTTCACCGGGACAGCCGATACGGCAGCCACCGTGAACGTCTCGGCAAGCGCCGCGTTCACGGTCCAGAACCTGCCCAGCCTGACCATCGGCACCGCCACGGTCAGCTCCGGAATGGTCACCACGGGCACTGCCGTCAGCGTGACCCTGCCGGTGAGCAACGCAGCCCAGTCGGCCGTCGCGCAGCTCACGTTGGTCGAGTTCCCGGGCGGCGATATCAACTTCCAGGCCTTGGGCACAAACGTGACGACCGTCTCGGGCGGCGCAACCGCCAAGCTGACGTTCACGGCCACGGTGACCGCGGGCGCCACCCTGGGGCCGAGGACCGTCGAGGCTAAGGTTTCCTACAATGACGCGAACACGGGTCAGGCCCAGGCGGCTGCCACCAACGTCTCGGCCGTCCAGTTCACGGTGCAGCGCGCGCCGACGCTCTCGGCCACCACGCCGCGCTTCAGCCGCAACGGCGCCACGGCCGCAGTCATCTCCCGCGGCCAGACCGTGACGCTGACCTGGTCGGTGTCGAATGCGTCGGATGCCGCCACGGCCACCGTCACCAACGTGGTGCTCGGAGGCTCCATCATCGGAGGCGGCGTCACGGTGACCTCCCAGACCACGGCCGGCAACATTCCAACCTTGGTCGGAGGCGGGTTCGTCAACTACACGGCGACCCTGGACGTCAACAGCCTGGCCGAGCTCGGCGGTCGGACAGCCACCCTCACGTTGTTCGTGAAGGACGCCAATCCGAATGGCACCGCGACGGCCTTCGTCACGAAGTCGGCGACCCTCACCGTCCAGACGGCGCCGGATGCTGTGACTATCGGTCTGGCCACGTTCCCGGCCGTGGTCTTCCAGGGCCAGCGGACCATCCCGATGGAGATCCCGATCACGAACGGTGGGGCCAACCGTGCCGCCGTGAAGATCACCGGCACGACCCTGCAGTTCTTCGGCCCCGGCCTCACCGATGTCTCCACGCAGTACACGACCGTCCTCACGCCGTCGACGCAGTTCACGAACCTGACGATCGCTGCCGGCGAGACCAAGAAGGTCACTTACACCGTCAGCGTCGATCAGGCTGCCACGATGGCCACCATCACCCTGCGAGTGACGGCCACCGGAACCGACGTGAACACGGATCTCGCCGTGACCATCCCCGCCCAGGCTGACAAGACCTTCGCCGTCCAGGGCCCGCGGGCGTCGCTCACGCTCAAGAGCCTGACGGTGGCGACCAACTCGCGTAATGGCGCGAAGAAGTACTCCATCGGCCAGAGCTTCCTGGTGACGGCAGTCGTGGAGAACACGGGCGCCTCGGCGGCCACGTTGAACTTCACCAACCCGCCACTCCAGTTCAAGCAAGGGACCCCGTTGGGTCTCACGGAGTTCACCTCGGCCCTGGCTGCGGGCAGCCCGAGCCAGGTCGGGGTCTACGGTTCAGCAAGCATCACGTTCGCGGCCACCTCGGTGGCGACGGGCACCACCACGGGCGTTGTCGTCGTGGCCCTCGATTTGACGGCGACGAACAGCAGCGACGCGGCGGCGCTCACGGTGGTTGGTTCGGGCCTCGTGACCGACAACCTGACTCTGCAGAAGCCGGCCTCGGCTGCGAACTTCTCGGCCCAGCTCCTGGCGCCCGGCGCCATCGAGCGGACGGCTTTGACCACGGGCGCCTCGCCGTCCCTGTTCGAGCCGGTAACGTTGACGTTGACCGAGAAGGCGTTCGTGGCGGACGCGCGCGTCACGGCCCTCGAGTTGTTGATAAAGGATTCCAGTGGCGCGAGCAACTTCACGACGCAGTTCAACATCCCGGTCCTGACCGGGTTCGACAGCGTTGCCGGCCAGACCCAGAGCACGGTGTGGAACGTAACGGCCTGGGCCACGGCTCGAAAGCTGGAGCTGATGAAGCTCACGGCCACGGCCACGATTCAGGACAAGAACTCGGGGCTGACGGACACCGTACCCGCCTCCGACAACTGGTTCGTCAGGGATGGCGCTTCGGCGGTCAATGGACAGCTCGACTTCAGCTCCTTTGCCTCCGGCACGACCTCCGCGACGCTCAACGCGCCCTCGGCGTTCGTCATCGACGGTGCGGGCCGGATGGTCGTCAGCGACACGGGTAATCACCGCGTCCTGGTCTTCCCGTCGGCCTCCGCTACCGCTGCCACGACCGTCCTGGGTCAGCAGACGATGACCTCCAACGTTGCCAACTTCCTGCCCGATCAGCAGACGCCGAATCCGGCCCAGCAGAACCTCAACCAGCCGGCCGGTATCGCGGTCGACGGCAATCGCCTGATCGTCGCCGACAGCGGGAACCACCGCGTGCTGTACTTCGACAACTACGCAACGCGCGGCAACTACCCCGGAGCCAACGCCGTCATCGGCCAGCCGAACTACTTCGTGAATGCGGCCAACAGATTCGGAAGCGTTGGTACGCCTCCGTTCGCCAACGGGTTCGATACCCCGATGGCAGTCGCCGTAGCCGGCGCCAAGCTGGCGGTCGCCGACAACGGCAACGACCGCGTCCTGGCCTTCCCACTGCTGGCGATCGACCCCAACACCGGCACAACGGTCACGGCCAGCGGAGTGTTCGGGAAGGACTCCGTGGTCTCTGCTTCGCCCGATCCGCTGACGCCGACCTCGGCGACAGTGAATGGGCCGCTCGGCATCACGGTCGTCAACGACGCGCTCGTCGTCGCGGATTCGCTGGACAACCGCGTCCTGGTCTTCACCAGCTTCGCGGCCCGCAGCGCCAGCACTTCGCCCACCCCGATCAACACCGCGCAAGCGGTCTTCGGTCAGCTCAACTTCACGTCCAAGGCGCCGGCTGCAACGGCCACCGGACTGAACTTCCCCGCAGCGGTCTGGGTTGCCGGCGACAAGCTGTTCGTCAGTGACCGGCTCAACCATCGCGTGGTCGCCTACGACGGCTTCGCTGCCAAGGCTGCCGCCGGAAGCATCGGAGCCGCTGCTGTCGACGTGCTGGGTCAGGAGAGCCTGACCGCCAGCGCCGCCAACAGCGCACCGACGCTGGCTGGCGGACCCAGCGGGTTCCCGTCGGCCACCAGCCAGACGGCCGTGACCAAGTACGGCCTCAACAGCAACAACGGTGTGTTCACCAGTGACGGCTCCAACGTCTGGGTCGCCGACACGTCGAACAACCGCCTGTTGCTCGTTCCCCTGCCGTAACAGGTAGCTGCCGCAAGGCAGCCCGGACAGTTACCTCACCCCCGGGGCTTTCGCCCCGGGGGTTTTTCGTTGACCTCGGCGAGCGGGACGCCTCAGTCAGCCACGCATCTCCGTGTCGTTTCGCCCTACTATGGCGGGGCTCCGCCAACAAGACTGGATGGCGGGTCTTTCCC
>JACQZL010000191.1 GCA_016213865.1 Candidatus Rifleibacteriota bacterium | reverse complement strand
TGCCGCCTAAGTTATGCGAATAGGTATTCACATTGCGCGGACAGGGGGCACGGGTGGCACTCAGGCTGAAGACCGCGGTGCGGCGTGAGCAGATCGCCCAGGCGGCCCTCGAGGTGCTGGCCGAGTCCGGTCTCGCCGAGCTGAGCATGGCCCGGATCGCGGACCGCATGGGCCTTGCGACATCCGCGATCTACCGGCACTTCCCCGGCAAGGGCGAGATACTCGATGCCGTCATCGACCTCATCGGCTCCCGCCTCGAAGCGAACGTCGCCGCGGCTTCCCGCGCCTCGGAAAAACCTCTGTCGCGTCTCGAGTTCCTGCTTTTACGCCACATCGCTCTCGTGCGGGAGAACAGCGGCATCCCGCGGCTGCTCTTCTCGGGGGAGGTCTTCTGCAGCGACGGGAAGAGGGAGCGACTCTTCCGGCTGATCTCCGGGTATCTGGCGCGCGTCGCGAAAATCATCCGGGCAGGGCAGCGGGCGGGGAGCATCCGCACCGACATCGACGCGCCGACCCTGGCCGTGCACTTTCTCGGCATCGTGCAGCCCGCGGTCATGCTCGGCCACCTGAGCGATGGCCGATTCGATGTCGCCCGGCATGCGAAGCGGGCCTGGAAGCTCTTCGTGGAGACCGCTGCGACTCGCTGAGGAGGGCTCATGTCGAGGTCAACCAACCCCGCCGCTGAGGCGGGAAAAAGGAGGAGGCTGGTCATGGAAACGGTGAAAATCTCTCTCGGTGCCGCCGGTCTGCTGCTCTCGCTGCTGTTGGCCCTGCCGCCGCTCGTCTGGGGCCACTGCGACACGCTGGAGGGTCCCGTGGTCGTCGACGCGAAGGCCGCCCTCGCCAAAGGGGACATCACGCCGGTGTTGAAGTGGATTCCGGCGAAGCAGGAGGGGGAGGTCCGTGACGCGTTCGTAAAAACGCTCGTCGTGCGCGGCAAGGGAAAAGAGGCGCAGGAGTTGGGCAAGGTCGACGGACTGGTGAAACTGGTGGTCGAAACCGTCGAGAAGGGCATCCGGCATCGCTTCGAGGAAACGGTGGAGCGCAAGAAACATGCGGAGCACGACGTGGAGCACGGCCGGGCCTACGTCGCCTCGTATGTTGAGTTCATCCACTACGGCGAGCGGATCTACCAGGCAGCGGCCCACCCGCCGTCGCACCACGCGGAGGGGGCGGCGCCCGCGGCGCACGCGCACTAGATGCGAGGCGGCGACTGGTTTACCCCTTGCAGTCGAATCGTGGTGATCACCGTGCCGCCAGGGTGGTAGAGTTGTAAGTAAGGTGGTCGGGAGGGGTGATGGTCATCTTCAGGACGCTGGGCCGAAAATACACCTTCATCAGCCTGCTGTTCCTCGTCTTCTTCACCACCTATCTTGTCGCAAGCTTCCTGTTTATCAATTACATGTCGGGCGACGCGCGCAAGATCAACATCGCCGGGCGCCAGCGCATGCTGACCCTCGATCTCTCCTCGCACCTGCACTTCATCACCGGCAACACCTTGTCCTCCGACCGCGAGCACCATATCCGTGGCGCCGAACGGGCAATGGACGAGTATGAGGCCATGCTCTTCAGTCTGCGCGACGGCAACCCGAAGCTCGGCCTGAAGCCGGTGCACCCCTACGACAAGCCCACGCGCGGCCAGCTCGACCTGCTGATCGAGCTCTGGCAGGGGACCCAGCGCCCGCTGCTGCGCGACATCATGCGCACGCCGGACCGCAATCCAGAAAACTGCACGCGCTGTCACGCCGCGATCCGGGAGAAGTTCCCCGAGATCGAAACCTTCGTTCGGAACCTCGAACGCCATCACGACGATGAGATCAGGAACTTCACCATCGCCAGCTTCGGTGCCCTCGGACTCCTGGTCGTGATGATGGGGCTGGTCGTCCTCTTCGTGCGGCGGACGCTCATCGCGCCCGTGACAACCCTGCGCCGGGCCGCGGCAGAGCTCGAGCGGGGCAATTTCGAGGTCATGACGGACGTGAGAGGCCACGACGAGATCGGCGATCTCAGCCGGTCCTTCAACCAGATGGCGCACAGCCTCGCGACACTCTTCCGCGAAAAAACCGAACATCTCGAGGAGCTGAACGTCCTGCACCAGGTCGGCCAGGCCGCCGCCAGGTCGCTTTCCCCCGAGCGGATGCTGCAGCAGGTACTCGGTTCGCTACAGAAGCTCAAGCCCTTCGAGAAGGCCGGGGTCTTCCTCTGCGACGAGGACGGGCGGACCCTGCGGCTCGCGGCGTCGCTGAACTTCACGCCGGATCACGCCCGGGCCTGTGCCGTGGTCCCTCGCGGCGAGTGCCTGTGCGGCCTGTGCCTGGAGCGGGGCGAGACCATCGATTCCACGAACAGCACGGAGGATCCCCGCCACACGAGAGACTACCCGGGCAGCGCCCCGCACGGACACCTCCTGTTGCCGCTGCGGTCCCGCGACCGGATCCTCGGCGTCCTCTCGCTCTACCTCCCCGCGGGGAAGCGGCTTGTCGACAAGGACGTCAAGATCTTCGGCGCCGTCGCGGATCTCCTGTCGGTGTCGGTACACAACGCGATCAATCACCGACAGGTGGCGATCCTCGCCCAGTCCCTCGAGACAAGCATGGATCTGGTCATCATCACCGATCCCGCCGGGCGCATCCTGCACGTCAATCCCCAGGCCACCACCTATCTCGGGTACAGTCGGGAGGAGTTGATCGGCAAGGACATCACGCTGATGCAGCCCGATCCCGAGTTCGCGGGGCACTGGGACGAAATCCTGCGGCGCACCCTCTCGGAGGGGAGCTGGAAGGGCGAGATCACAAGCGTGCACCGGGCCGGTCACGCCTTCCCGGTCCTGCTCGCGACGACACAGGTCACCTACGAGCAGGACAAGGTCATCGCCCTCGTGGGCATCGTCCGCGACATCTCCGCGCAGCGGGAGGCGGAGCGGGCCCTGCAGATCAAGGACTGGGCGATACGCTCCTCCTCCTACGGCGTTGTTTTCGAGGACCTGGGGCACGTCCTGCAATTCGTGAATCCGGCCTTCCTGCGGATGTGGCGCTACGACAGCGAGCGTGAGGTCCTCGGGAAGACCTGCGCCGCCCTCTGGAAGGATATCGAGCGTTCGGAGGACGTCATGGCGGAGATCCGCAGCGTGGGCGTCTGGAGCGGCGAGCGAGAGGGAGTGCGGCGCGACGGTACGACCTTTCCGGTGGACGTCACCGCCACGGTCGTCAAGGATCAGCAGGGCCGGCCGATCTGCATGATGGCCGCGCTGAGCGACGCAACCGAGCGCAAGCGCGCGGATGAGGACCGGCGCGGGCTGCAGGCCCAGCTCCTCCAGGCCCAGAAGCTCGAGTCGCTCGGCCGCCTCGCGGGTGGCGTCGCCCACGATTTCAACAATCTGCTCACCGTCATCCTCAGCCACTGCGACATGGCAGCCGCCAGGATCGAGGCCGGCGATCCGCTCCAGTCCTCCCTCAAGGCGATCCTGGACGCGGGCGAGCGCGCCGCGGCGCTGACCCACCAGCTCCTCGCGTTCAGCCGCAAGCAGGTCCTGGAGCTCCAGGTCGTGCCCCTCAACGCCGTGATCGAGCAGATCATCAGGATGCTGACCCGGATCATCGGCGAGGACATCGTCATGGAGCTGCATCTGGCTTCGACGCGCTCGATCCTCGCGGATGCCGTCCAGATCGGCCAGATCATCATGAACCTCGCCGTGAACGCCCGGGACGCGATGCCGGGCGGCGGCCGGTTGGCGATCGAGACCACCGACCTGGAGCTCGAAGCCGGGGACCCCCGGCTCAATCCCGCTCTGCCGCCAGGCCCCCACGTCCTGCTGACCGTGTCCGACACCGGCGTCGGCATGACGCCAGAGGTGCTCGAGCAGATCTTCGACCCCTTCTTCACGACCAAGGAGCAGGGGAAGGGGACCGGGCTGGGGCTGGCCACCGTCTACGGTATTGTCGTCCAGCACCAGGGGACGATCACCGTCTCGAGCGAGCCTGGCCGAGGCACCACGTTCCGTATCTGCCTGCCCGCCGTCGACCGGAGCGCGCAGGTCATCCCCGCGCGCGAGGCCCCGATCGACGAGCGCGGGACCGAAAGTATCCTGCTCGTGGAGGACGAAGCCCCGATCCGCGAGCTGATCCACCAGGTGCTCGCGCCGCTGGGCTATCGTCTGATCGAGGCCGGAACCGCGGAGGAGGCGCTGCAGGCCTTCGCGGCTGCCGGGGGGGCCGTGGACCTGCTCCTCTCGGATGTGATCATGCCCGGCATGAACGGGTACGAGCTCGCGGATCGGTTGAAGAAGCAAAAGCCTGCGCTGCGAGTCCTGATGATGTCCGGTTACAACGACCAGTCAGTCGCCGCCGCGGGGATCGCCCGCCCCTGGCTGTCGTTCCTCGCGAAGCCGCTGACGCCGCCCAAGCTGCGGCGGGCCGTTCGCACGGTGCTCGGCCTGGGACGGCGGGAGGATGCCACGGACTGACGGCGCCTGATCGTGTCCCCCGCTGCGCGAGGGTCAGAGCCAGAACTCGGGGTAGCG
>JACQZL010000190.1 GCA_016213865.1 Candidatus Rifleibacteriota bacterium | reverse complement strand
GGCCACGAGCACATGAAGCGGATGAAGAACGAGGCGATCGTCTGCAACATCGGCCACTTCGACTCGGAGATCGACATCGCATCGCTCGAGAAGTATCGCTGGGAGGAGATCAAGCCGCAGGTCGACCACGTGATCTTCCCCAACGGCAAGAAGCTGATCGTGCTCGCCAAGGGCCGCCTCGTGAACCTCGGCTGCGCCACCGGGCACCCCTCCTTCGTGATGTCCGCCTCGTTCAGCAACCAGACGATCGCGCAGATCGAGCTGTTCAACAACACGGCGAAGTACAAGAAGCAGGTGTACGTGCTGCCCAAGCACCTCGACGAGAAGGTGGCGCGCCTGCACCTGAAGAAGATCGGCGCGAACCTTACCCGGCTGACCGACGAGCAGGCCGCCTACATCGGCGTGCCCAAGAACGGACCCTACAAGACCGATCACTATCGCTATTGAGGGTGAACCGCGAAGCTGCGGAGAGGCCGCGTTTCCCGGCTTCTCCGCAGCGGGGGCAACGATCGTGGGAGGGGTCCTGATGCGCCGATCATACCGGTCCCGGCTGGTGAGCGTTCTGGTTGCTTCGGCTCTCGGGGCGTTCGCCGCGGAGCCCGCGTTGGCAATGCACGCTTCGGGCGCGACCGGTCCCTGGTCGCTCCGGACGGCCGGCGACGGGGGCTTCGTCTCTTTCGGGGTTTCCGTCGGACAGTTCTCCGGGACCGCCTCGGAGCTGGTTTTCGACTATCCGCTCGGCCGGAAGTTCAAGATCAGCGAGCTGACCTGGGACCTCGAGGATATCGCCGTGGCCGGGGTACAGGCCTCCGCCGGCTTCGGCGGCCGGTGGCGCGTCGATCTCGGCGTCTGGTCGGCGATCAACGAGGGCAGCGGCATGATGGTCGATCGTGACTGGATCTATGACGACGCCGAAACCCTGTCCCTGGACCCGGGTGATGACAACTGGACGCACGAGTCGCTCCACCCGGACACCAGCGTCGATGCGGGGACGATGTTCGACCTGAACTTGAGCGTTCTGGCCCTGCATTCTGGACCTTTTTCCCTGCGCGGCATTTTCGGCTTCAAGAGCGATCTCTGGCGCTGGTCGGCGCGCGGGGGGACATATGTCTACTCCGTTGCCGAGTTCCGGGACTCCTCGGGGAGCTTCGAGAGCGGCGTGCAGGTCATCGAATACGAGCAGCAGTACGCCATTCCTTACCTGGGGATCGGCGCGGACTGGACGACGCCGACCCTTTCCGTGGACGGCCATCTGTTGCTGAGCGCGCTGGTCTCGGCGTCGGACAGCGATTATCATAATCTCCGCGACACGCGTTTCGAGGGGGAATTCACCGGAGGGACCTACGTCGGGCTCGGTGTGGCGGCGACCTGGGCGTTCGCGCCGCGCTGGTTCGCCACCCTCGGCGTGGAGTACGAGTCGGTCGCCGGACTCACCGGCGACGTGACGATGAGCGGACCGGATGGCCGGTGGCGATTCCCCGACGGCGGTGGTGTCGACATGAACGCGGTGCTGGCCGTGCGTGCCAACCACAACGTGGGTGAAACGACGGACATTCTGCTCGATCGTCCGGGTGCGCGCGTCGAGCGGATCGTCTCCACGGGTCAGGCGACGCCGGCGGGGGAGTGGTACGACCAGCCGGGGGACGAGTGGGTTGCGCTGCTCACCGGCCGCGCGACGCTGCGCTTCGACGACGGCTCCATCGCCGAACTGGTCCCGGGGGACTGGCTGCTGATTCCCGCGCACGTGCGGCACCGCGTGGAAGCGACGAGCGAGGACCCGCCCTGCGTCTGGCTGGCGGTGCACGCGTCCCAGGCCGCTTGACAGCCCCACGTCCCGGGAGTACCTAAAGAGCATCAGCCTGTTGTTGAGGGAATCGCTTCCGCGGTGTAAGCGCCCAGCACGGGAACGAACGGTCCCACGGTCTGGGCGCAGGGGTGGCGCGGAGGGGAGGTCCGCAGCGTCAGGATCCGCAGCCCGCACGGGGGGGGTGTTCCGTGGCACAGGCTCAAGGATCGCCAGGCCCGCGCGAGGCGGTCTTCCACGTCCACAAGATCTCCAAGGTCTACCGCATGGGGGAGGTCGAGGTGCACGCCCTGCGGGGCGTCGACCTCGACCTTTTCACGGGCGAGTTCGTCGTCCTCCTCGGCCCCTCCGGCAGCGGCAAGTCGACCCTGCTGAACATCCTCGGCGGCCTTGACGTGCCGACCGCCGGCGAGGTCCTCTACCGCGACCATGTCCTCACGACGGCCGGGGACGCGGAGCTCACCCGCTTCCGGCGCGAGCACGTCGGCTACGTCTTCCAGTTCTACAACCTCATCCCGAGCCTGACGGCG
>JACQZL010000245.1 GCA_016213865.1 Candidatus Rifleibacteriota bacterium | reverse complement strand
TGGCCACGGCGACCAGGATCTCCATCAAGCTGAAGCCGCGCGTTCTCAGCCATCCACGGAATTCACGGGACCTGCGCTTCACGGACGGTAGCGCGGGGGCTTGTCCCAATGGCATCAAATCGTGATGGTTCCCATCTCCTGCCATGGGATTGCCGGCGAGGCCGCAACGATGGCCACGCCAGAAGGTAGAAGCGGCTTCCAGCCGCTTTTCTGGGCGGCCGGGCTCACATCCGGCTCCGAGGAAGCGGCAAGATGCCGCTTCTACCCTACCGGCTTCTGTCATGCCTCTCCCGGTGATGGATTTGATGCCATTGGGCTTGTCCCCCGCTTCTGGAGCGGATTTGCCAGCCTGGCAGGCCACAGAGGCCCGTGCCATCTGCTCTGGCCGGAGCGCTCGGCATGTTCATCGGCCCGTCGGATCTGCGGACACGTCGTCGAAGGCGAAGACCGAGTCGTCCTTCGTCCAGAGGCCGATCTGTCCGCTGTAGGTCAGCGTCTCATCCTGGCACTCGAGGAGGTGCTTCCCGTTCCAGAAGACGTCGAAGTCGGTTGCGTGGGCGTCGACCCGGAGCTGGCTCCAGGTGCCCTGGGCGACCTCCACCTGCTGTTCCGCCAGCAGACGGCGTTTTCCGGCCCTGAGCACATCCAGCCGCACCATGCCCTCGAGCGCGTCCACCCAGGCTCGGTAGTAGCCCCGTTCATCCTGGTATCGCAGCACGAGACCGGCCGCACGGGCCGTCTGCCCCGAGACCGCCTTGCACTGCACCGACAGGGTGACGTCGCGGAACGTCAGGTCGCGGACCAGCGCGAAGAGGTTCCGGCCGGGCGCCGGGTCCAAGTCGAGCTGCATCAGGACTTTCGAGCCGCTGGGCGCCCCCTTCTCGCCCTGGATGCGCCACCGGCCGTCGCGAGCGCCACCGACCCGAATCGACTTGAAGTCGTCGGGCGCCTGGCCCTTGCGGTCGCCGTGGAAGGTCCACGTCGTGCGTCCCGGCGGGAGGCCGAGATCGTCCTGGGCCGGCGCGGCGGCCGGCACCAGCCAGGCCCCGCAGAGAACCGCCGCAACCATCCAGCTCTTCATCCAGTCATCCCTCCAGATCTCCGGGGCGTGACGACTACGCTCTCGCGACATCTGCACCTCAAGGATAGCAGCTCCGGCGCGGCTCGGGCCCGAAGCCGTGGGGAAGGCGGGCGCGCTTCGTGGGTTAACGGCCGCAACCGGCCTCGTGAGTGAGGTAGCGCGGGGGCTTGTCCCCCGCTCGGGTAACGGTCCGTCAACCTCTGCGGACCCTGGCAGCCCGCCAGGCGAGTAGATCCGCTCCACAAGCGGGGGACAAGCCCCCGCGCTACAAACCAGGAAAGCGACGACCGGTCGTCTTCCCAATTTTCCGCCATCGCTCCCCTCCTCGCGTAAGGGGTTGACGCACGGCGTCGCGACCGGTGAAAATGCCCGTCCTCGAATCCGCTGCCGCGGTCGAGGCGCTAACGCAACTCCTTCGATGGACTGGTTGACCCACCTCCTGGGCAGTCACTCGGTCGCCGGGGACCTCCTCGTGCTGTTGATTGTGGCTGCCGCCGGCCTCGCGCTCGGGCAGTTGCAGTTCCGTGGGGTCGGCCTGGGCGTGGGTGGTGTCCTCTTCGCCGGCCTGGCGTTTGGTCACTTCGGCCTCACGGCTGCCCCCGAGGTCCTCGAGTTCGTGCAAGAGTTCGGGCTCATCCTGTTCGTCTTCTCGATCGGGTTGCAGGTCGGACCCGGCTTCGTCGACTCCCTGCGGCGCCACGGTCTGATCCTCAACACGATGGCGGCTTCGGTCGTCGGCTTGGGCGTCGCGCTGACGGTTGCCGTTCACTTCTTTGCCGGTGTGGAGACCCCGGCGGCAGTCGGTCTCTTCAGCGGTGCGACGACCAACACGCCCTCGCTGGCAGCGGCGGTCCAGGCGCTCAAGGAGCGTGACGCCGACCGGATATCCCGGCTGCCGGCCTCTGCCGTGCCCGCCGCCAAGGCAGCCGCCATCGAGGCGACGAAGCTCCCCGGGCTGGGATACGCGGTCGCCTACCCCTTTGGCATCGTGGGCATCATCGCCGCGATGCTGCTGCTCCAGGCGCTCTTCCGGATCGACCCGCGGAAGGAGCTGGCCGAACTGGCCGCGTCCGAAGCCAGCTCCAGGCCCAAGCTGGCCAGGCGGACCCTGGAGATCACCAACCCGAACCTGCCCGGGCTGACGGTGGCCCAGATCCCCGGGTTCGCCGACCTGGACGC
>JACQZL010000244.1 GCA_016213865.1 Candidatus Rifleibacteriota bacterium | reverse complement strand
CCAGCCTTTGGCATGTTGATTTGGAACCGCTCTACTAGTGCGCCGCCTTGAGGGCCTCGGCTCCGCTGACGACCTCCAGCAGTTCCTTGGTGATGGTCCACTGGCGGGCCTTGTTGAGGGTGGTGGTCAGGTCGCCCAGAAGGTCGCCGGCCGAATCCGTGGCGTTGGTCATGGCGGTCATGCGGGCGCCCTGCTCGCTTGCCATCGATTCGAGCAGGAACTTGTAGACCTGGTTCTCGACGAAGCGCGGCAGCAGCGTTTCGAGCAGCCTGGCAGCGTCCGGCTCGAAGATGCAGTCCTGCGTGCCGGCGGCGCAGCGGGCCCCCTCGTTCGGCCGGATCGGGAGAAACTCGACTATCTGCGGCTTCTGACGCATCGCCGAGAGGAACTCGGTATAGGCCACGTGGACCTGGTCGGCGCGCTTCTCGGTGAAGACCTCGGTCATCGCGCGGGCGATGACCTGCACCTCGGAGAGCGGCGCGTTGACGCCGATCTGGGGGAAGCTCTTGACCACCCGGTAACCGCGCTTGGTGAAGTAGAGCGTGGCCTTGCGGCCGATCGTCAGGACCTGGACCCGGGGGCCGCCGTGCGCGTCGATGAAGGCCTGGGCCAACCGCAGGATGTTGTTGTTGAAACTGCCGCAGAGGCCCTTGTCGCCCGAGATGACGACGACGGCCGCGTGGGCCGCCTCGCGAACCTCGAGCAGCGGGTGCTGCAGGCCGGCCGCGTACGGGCTGATCGACTCGACCAGCTCGTGCATCTTGAGCGCGTAGGGCTTGCCTGACGTGACGCGCTCCTGGACGCGGCGCAGACGGGCCGCCGCGACCATCTTCATTGCGGCCGTGATCTTCTGGATGTTCTTGACCGTGCGGATCTTGCGGCGCACGGCCCGCAGCGAGAGGACTGCCATTTCGGGCTCACCTCATGCCGCGGTCTGGACCGGCGCGCCCGCGGGCGTCTCGGCCGCCAGCGGCTGGGCAGCAGCCGCCGCCGGATCCTTCTTGAAGTGGTTGGCCTTGAAGTCGGTGAGGGCCGCCGTCAAGCGCCCGGCCATCTCCTCGGTGAGCCTCTTCGTCTTGGTCAACTCGCCCGTTATCTCGGGGAAACGGTGGTGCATGAAGTCGAGCAGCTCTTTTTCGAGTCGTCCGATCTGGTTGACCGGCACGTCGTCGAGGAACCCGTTGTTGCCGGCGAAGATGATCAGCACCTGGTCGCAGGTCGTGCGAGGCTCGAACTGGGCCTGCTTCAGGACCTCGACCATGCGCTCGCCGCGCGCCAGCTCGGCCTGGGTCGCCCGGTCCAGATCGCTGGCGAACTGGGCAAAGGCCGCCAGCTCGTTGTAGCGGGCCAGATCCATCTTGAGGCGCTTGGCGATCTCCTTGACGGCATGGCTCTGGGCGGCCGAACCGACGCGCGACACCGAAAGGCCCACGTTCACGGCGGGCCGGATGCCGGCGTAGAAGAGGTCGCCTTCGAGGTAGATCTGGCCGTCGGTGATCGAGATGACGTTGGTCGGGATGTACGCCGTGACGTCGCCGGCCTGGGTCTCGATGATCGGCAGGGCCGTCAGGGAGCCGCCGCCGAGGGCGTCCGAGAGCTTGGCCGCGCGTTCCAGCAGCCGCGAGTGGAGGTTGAAGATGTCGCCCGGAAACGCCTCGCGCCCCGGGGGGCGGCGCAGCAGCAGCGACATCTGGCGGTAGGCGTTGGCGTGCTTGGAGAGGTCGTCGTAGATGATGAGCACGTGCTTGCCCTGGGCCATGAAGTGCTCGCCCATCGTCGCGCCCGAGTACGGGCTGATGTAGAGAAGGGGCGCGGGCTCGGTCGCCGTGGCCGCGATCACGATGGTGTTCTTCATCGCGCCGAAGCGCTCGAGCGTGTGGACGAGCTGGGCGACGGTCGACTGCTTCTGGCCGATGGCGACGTAGATGCTGATGACGCCGGTGTCCTTCTGGTGAATGATGGTGTCCAGGGCGATGGCCGTCTTGCCGGTCTGGCGGTCGCCGATGATCAGTTCGCGCTGGCCGCGCCCGATGGGGATCATCGAGTCGATCGCCTTGAGGCCCGTCTCCAGCGGCTCCTTGACCGGCTGCCGCTGGATGACGCCGGGGGCCTTCAGCTCGACCTTGCGGCGCTGATCGGTGACGATCGGGCCCTTGCCGTCGATCGGTTGGCCCAGCGCGTTGACCACGCGGCCGATCATCGCCTCGCCGACGGGGACCTCGATGATGCGCCCCGTCGTCTTGACCTGGGCGCCTTCCCGGATGTGCTCGTCCGAGCCAAGGATGACGGCGCCGACGCTCTCTTCCTCGAGGTTCAGGGCGATGCCGTAGACCCCTCCGGGGAACTCGAGCATCTCTCCGGCCATGGCACCCTCCAGGCCGTAGATGCGCGCGATGCCGTCACCGACCTCGGTGACCGTGCCGACGTCGACCTGGTGCAGGTCCTTCTTGTAGTTCTCGAGTTCCTTGGCCAGGATGGACGTGATCTCTTCGGGTCTGTTTGCCATCTCTTGCTCCGTAACGACAACCTGTGGGGATGTGTGCGGGCGGGACGAACGGGTCCCGATCCGGCGCGCTTCGGACCTGCTAGCCGATCACGCGGGTTTCCTTCAGCTCGAGGCGCAACCGGTCGAGGTGGCTGCGCAAACTGCCGTCGATCTGCTTGTCTCCGTAGCGGATGACGATGCCTCCGAGCAGGCGGGGCTCGACAGCTTCCTCGAGCAGGATCTGGTGCCCCGTGAGGGAGGAGAGCTTCTCGGTCAGGAAGCCGCGTTCGCCGTCCTCCAGGGGAAAGGCCGAGGTGATGTGGACTCGCAACTGGTTGCGTTGCGTTTCCATCATCCGGCGGTACTCGGGCTCGATGAACGGGAGCACCTCGTGGCGCTTCTTGCGCAGTACCAGCCGCAGGAACTCGAGCGTGCGCTCGCCGATCCGGCCCTGGTAGGTGCGCATCAGCAACCCGTCTTTCTCCTCGGTGGGGATCCGAGGCTGGCCCAGCAGCTCGCCCAGTGTCGGCGTGGCCCGGAGCGTCGCATCGATGAGCTGCAGATCCTGTTCGACGGCATCGGTCTCCCCGGAGCGCGAGGCGCCCATGAAGAGGGCCCGGGCGTACCGTCTCGCCAGTCCCAGAGGGATCATGCGGACTTCACTCCGTGCTCGATGATGTCGTCGATCAGGGCCCGGTGGACCCGGGAGTCGATGTTGCGCTCGATGAGCTTCTCGGCTGCCATGAGGGCCAGGTCGACGATGGCGTCGCGGGTCTCCACGAGGGCCATGTGCTTCTCACGTTCCAGTTCTTGCCGCCCGCGTTGCAGCACGCGCTCGGCTTCTTCTCGTGCGCTCTCGAGGAGCTCATCCTTGGCAGCCAGCGCCTCTTTCATCGCGCCCTGGATGCGGTCGCGCGTCTCGGTCTCGATCGCTGCGATGCGGCGGTGGTACTCGTCGCGCATCGTCTGCATCTCGAGCGAGTTGCGCTCGGCCTCGTCCATCTTCTCCTTGACGCGTTGCTCGCGCTCGGCGATGACCCGTCCGAGCGGCCCGAACAGGTATCGGGAGAGGAGCCAGAACAGGAGCAAGAACCCGCCGAGCTGGACCAGCAGGTGCTTGCCGTCGATCGCTAGGTTTTCGAGCATGTCGGTTCGAGCCTTTCCGAGACGAACGCGGGCCGAGTCAGTGCTGGGCGGGGGCCGTGATCGCGGCCTGCTTGTTCGCCAGCTCGAGCATCTGGGCCTTGGACGGAAGGCTTCCGTACAGCATGAAGAACATGAGCAGCGCGTAGATGACCAGGGACTCGATCAGGGCCAGCGAGATGATCATCGCCAACTGGATCTTGCCGGCCGCTTCGGGCTGGCGGGCGATCCCTTCGAGTGCCGCGGCGGCGGCCTTCCCCTGGGCGCTGGCGGCAGAAAGAACGGCGATCGGAAGGCCAAAACCGGCCGCGATGGCCATGGCGATGAAGTAGTTCATTTACGTTCCTCCTGAGGGACGGATGGTTGGTAGCGCGACTGGCTAGTGTGAGGAAGTGAAGGAGCGGTCGAGAGTCAGTTGTGGCCGTGGGCGACGGCGTGCTCGCCGGATTCGGCGTGCTCCGTGGCCACGGTCAGGTAGATCGCGGTCAAGGTCGTGAAGACCAGCGCCTGCACGAAGCTGGTGAAGATCCCGAACAGCATCATCGGGAACTGCACCGGCACTGGGATGAACAGCAGCACCGGCGAGAAGCCGACGAGGATCGCGATGACCTTGTCCTCGCCGAAGATGTTGCCGAAGAGGCGGATGGCCAGCGAGAGAGGCTTGGCAAACTCGCCGATGAGGTGGACCGGGAGCATCAGCGGCGCCAGCCAGAGCGGCTCGCCCATGAAGTGCGCGAAGTAACGTCCCGCGCCGTGCGCCTTGATCCCGTGGTACTGGACCATCAGAAACGCCACGATGGCCAGCGACAAGGTCGTGTTGAGGTAGGCCGTCGGCGACAGCAACCCGGGAACCAGGCCCGCCAGGTTGTTGCACAGGATGAAAAGGAAAAAAGTGCCCAGCAACGGGGTGAAGATTCGGCCCCGTTCCGGCCCCATGATGCCGCAGACGAAACCCTCGAGCGATTCGAAGATGTACTCCAGGACGTTCTGAAGCCCTCGCGGCGCCAGGTGCAGACGGCGGGTCCCCACGACGGAGACGACCACCAGCAGCACCAGCAGCAGCCAGGTGATCAGGATGTAGTCGGGAAGGCCCGTGGCGTGGCTGAACGGGTGCAGCCAACTGCCTTCGGCGTGGCCACACGCATGAACAGCGTGGCCAGTCTCTTCCGCGGCATGTGCGGCGTGCGCAGCGGCCCCGGCGGCACCGGCCGCCTCGGGTGCGATCTCGGATGCATACAGGACCGGCAAGGGGGGTCACCTCGTCAAGCGAGTCAACGGATGCAAGAACCTCGCTGGATGCTTTGACTACATCCTGGGAACCGGGCTCTCCGGTCCCGATTCCTCCGCAGGATTTTGCCCTACTCTCCGAACGGTGTCAACAATTCTGTACAAAAAAACCACATGCACCAAAACGAACCCCCCGAGGAAGAAGAACGGGTCCGTCAGCTCCCAGACGAAAAACGGATAGAGTACGACGAAGAGAATCGGATACTTCACCAGGGCCAGACGCAGGGCCACCCGGGGCCGCCGGCCCTGTCGGGCCCCCTCGACCCTGCGGCCGACCTCTCGGCCCAGTTGCACCAGCAGTCCCACTCCCACGGCCCAGCCCACGACCAGCCCGCACGCCCGCATCGCGGTCGCCTCGCCTGCGAGCAGCATGGCAACCAGAGCCAGCATCGCCGCGCAGCCGGACCACTGCCAGATCTCGGCCAGCAGCCCGGGCCACAGCGCTTCCAGCCCGCCCGGGTCCGCCGGCCCGGATGCGGTGCCCTGGCTCACGCTCCGCTTCCTTTCGGGGGTGGCCCCTTGGGCGGCTTCGACTCCTGACGCCGAGAGAGCTCGCTCGCCGTCCGGGCGAGCTGGACGAATCCGGCAATCATCCCCAGCAGGACTCCCCCCGCAACGCCGAAGGGCGAGCTCCCCAGCCACCAGTCTAGCCCGAATCCCGCGGCGGCCCCCACGACCAGACAGGAGACCAGGTTCGTCCCGACCATGAAGGCCAGCCCGAGGAGGCGCATCTCGTTTGCGTTGTCGCGCGGAGCGTCCACAGATTGAGAATACAGGCTCCGGTGCTCGGGGCGAACCGGTCGCGACGGCGCCCCACCCGGCCCATCAGTGCCCGTTCGAGGCGGGCTTTCGCGCGAAGATGACCCGGTAGACGTCGTAGATGTCGTCGAAGACCGGCTCGACCAGGTTCAGTTCCCGGAGTACCTCTTCCCACTGCTCCCGCGTGTCGTAGCGCTTGGTCAGCTCGCCGGGGCTTTCCAGCAGGGCGATCCGACCGTTCTCCTTGAGAACGCGCCGCATCTCCCCGACTGCCGTGCACCGTTGCTCCTTCGACAAGTGGACCAGCATGAAACCGGACATCACCACGTCGAACGAGCCCTCGTGGAACGGCAAGATGGTGGCGTCGCCCTGGCACAGGCGGAGCGCATCGAGCGTCTTCCCGTTCTTCTTGTGGGCCTTCTTGGCCTTCTTGAGCGTCTGCCCCAGCATCTTCGGGTG
>JACQZL010000025.1 GCA_016213865.1 Candidatus Rifleibacteriota bacterium | reverse complement strand
GCAGGCCGCGTCCTGCGATCCGCAGTCTTCCCTCGCCTTGACCGCGCGGCGCCCGGGGCGGTAGTCTCTCCCGAGTGTTCACCGCCGGGGACGCGTTCCCCGGCCAGGAGTTCACGGCGGTCCTGCATGCGCTCGAGGTCGTGGTGGGGGCGCTGGGGCGCGAGTCGGAGGCGCGGCGCTGGGCCGCGCAACGGCAAGCGCGCGGACACGATTCCGCGGGATGGATGGAGGCCCTCGGTTTCACCGGTCCGGACCTGGACACGAAGTACCTGGTCGTGGCCGATCGCTCGGCGGCGGTGGCCACGGTGCCATCCGACGGCCCCGGAGGCCTCGAGGCGCTTGAACTGGGGGTCGACCTCGAGGGGCGCAGGCTTCACGTCGCCGGCCGCGGCTGGCGAAGTCTCGCCGGGCGGGCGAGGCCCCTGGAGCTGCTGGCTGTGTTCGTCCGCGAACCGGGCCGCTGCTGGACCAAGCAGGCGATCTTCGAGGAGGTCTGGGGTGGGCGTTTCAACCCCGAGAGCCACACGGCCAACGTCCACGGGCTGGTCCGGCGCCTGCGCAAGGAGCTGACCGCCGCGGGCGGGAACCCCGAGTGGGTCAGGACCGACCTGGCGAACGGCACCTACGGTCTGGCGGCCAACGTCAAATGCGGCCTCTGGCGGGGAGCCTGTCCGACAGGGCGGGGCTCGAGGTGACGCGTCAGGTCCCCGCAAAACAGAAACCGGCGGCAGGAAGTCCTGCAGCCGGTGCTCCCCATGGGAGCGAGGCTTCAGCTAACCGTGTCGAGGGTGTTGGCCACGCGCTGCAGCATCAAGTTCACGTTGGTACCCGTGGCGTTCAGCGCTGCGATGGCCACAACCGCGATCAGACCCAGGATCAGGCCGTATTCCACCAGGCCCTGACCCTCGTCATCCCGCTGCCGAAGCAACTTCTGGATCTTCTTCATCATTTCGTTCTCACCTCCTTCCACCAGGTTCTCTCACGGTTGCCAGTCCAAGCAACCCGGATGCCAACCCAAAACCCGCCCAGAACGCCTTTCGTGGTGATGGCGGCGGCATGGATGCCGCACCCAGATAGGCGCCAATTCAGAGCCCCCACAGCCTATCGGCCAGGCTCTTGACCGCAATCGCAATCGCCAAAAGGACCAGGAAGTAGCCGATGAGCCACGGCAGACTGTCGGAAGCCAGCACCCTCCAGAGCAGAAGAGCAACTGCATCCGACAGTCGCAGAAGGCCTCGTAGCAGTCCCAGAGCCCATCGCGGTTGCGCCGCCACATGGGTCGCGGGGTGGTCCTGCGCCGGCGCCGTTCCGGGCGCACCGGGCGCGGTCGATTCGCCTCGCGGGGGTTGCGCGGCATGAACGCCCGCGGCAAAGGTGTCATGCTCTTGGAGCGCCTGGAGCTCCAGACGGTCGTCGTAGACCTGGCGAGAGACAGGATCGCCGAGCACCTCGTAAGCGCGGTTCAGTTCCGCCATGATCGCGGCATCGCCGCCCACGTCGGGGTGGTGGTGAAGGGCCAACTGCCGGAAGGCCCTCGCGATCTCCTCCTGGGTAGCCCGGGGCGTGACCCCCAGTTGGTGGTAGAAGTCGTCGGCCATGGTTCGAGACCCGTCGCGATGCCAGTAACCTGCACGAGGGACGGCTCAGCCTCGCAACATGCTATAATCCGCACTCCCCATGCCAGCTTCCCTCGAATCCATGCTCGAGTTCGCCCGCGACACGGCACGCGAAGCCGGTCTGCTGTTGTTCCGGAACATGGGCGTCCTCTCGGAAGCCGATGTCTCCTACAAGGGGCATACGGACCTCGTCACCCGGGTGGACCGCGAGTCCGAAGCCCTGATAGTCGGTGCGATCCGAAGGCGGTACCCTGACCACGGGGTCTTCGCCGAGGAGGACAGCCGCATCGACTCGCCATCGGGCTATACGTGGTTCATCGACCCGCTCGACGGGACGACGAATTTCGTTCACTCGTTTCCTCTTTACTGCGTTTCCATCGCGCTGGCCCGAAATGACGAGCCGCTCCTGGGAGCCATCTACGCTCCGTGTCTGGACGAGATGTTCTGCGCCGCTCGGGGCCAGGGGGCGACGCTCAACGGCCGGCCTCTGTCGGTGAGCCGCACCTCGGTCCTGGAAGACGGGCTGTACTGCACCGGCTTTGCGAGCATGCGCCACCAGGGGGCCCCGGACAACCTCCGCAACTTCATCCGCCTCCTGCGGGTCTGCCAGGGTGTGCGCCGTGGAGGGTCCGCCGCGCTGGAACTGGCCTACGTGGCAGCGGGGCGCCTGGACGCCTTCTGGGAGCTGAGCCTGTCGCCGTGGGACGTGGCCGCCGGTGCCGCGATCGTCCGCGAGGCCGGGGGCACGGTGACCGACCTTCGGGGTAGCGACGGATGGCTGCGTGGGCGTCAGATCCTGGCCAGCAACGGAAAGCTGCACGACCGGCTACTGGGTCTTCTGGACCCTGACCATCGCCTCCGGGAGGACCTCGATTGAACCTCGACGAGCTCACCCGGTTCATGGCCCGCTTCGTCGCCGAGCGGGACTGGGTCCGCTATCACACGCCCAAGAACCTCTCGATGTCCATCGCCATCGAGGCGGCGGAGCTGATGGAGATCTTCCAGTGGTCCGACCAGGAAGGGTCCGAGACCCTCCAGGCAGACCCGGAGCGGTTCCTCCACGTCCAGGAAGAGGTCGCAGACATCCTCGCCTACTGCCTGAGCCTCTCCTCGGTGCTGGGATTCGATCTCGAGAAGGCGTTCCTGGCCAAGATGGACAAGAACAGCCGCCGGTATCCGCCCGAAGCGTGCGTGGGGAAGGCCTTCCGCAAGGCGTGAGTTTCGGACAGCTCACCCGTTTCGCACAGCGAGCCTTGGCTGCTATCTTGAAGTCCATGCTCCAGCGGTGCGCGTGCTGATGACGAGTCTCTACAGTCGAGGTCTGGGGTTGATCGCGGCCGGCCTGGCGGGCCTGGCCGGGACCGCCTGGGCCGCCGGGCTGCCTGGCGGCAGCTCGATGGAGACGTTCATCTTCGTCGCCTTGCACCTGCCCGCTTTTCTGCTGGCCATCGGTCTGCACGAGTTCTCGCACGCCTATGTGGCCGTCCGACTGGGCGACCCCACCCCGGAGGACGAGGGCCGTCTCAGCCTCAATCCGCTGGACCACCTCGACCCGGTCGGCTCGTTGCTGATCATCCTGGCCTTCACGACGTCGCTGCCGGTGATCGGGTGGGGCCTGCCGGTGCCGGTTCGGGCAGGCGCCTTTCGAAACCCCATCCGGGACATGATGAAGGTCGGCATCGCAGGCCCGATGATGAACCTCGCGCTGGCCGGCGTAGGGGCGTTGCTGTTGTGGGGGTTTGAGACGGCGATGGTCTGGTTCCCGGGCGCGCTCGATGCGGTGGCCACCAGCAGGATCGCCCTGCTGCTGACGGCCATCGTTTCGACGAACCTGGCGCTGGCGGTCTTCAACATGCTTCCCCTCCCACCACTGGACGGCGCCTGGGTCCTCCGCGAGTACCTCGACTCGCGCCAGACACTCTTCCTGGCCCAAATCGAACCCTACGGGTTCCTGATCCTGCTGCTGCTGATGCAGACGCCGTTCCTGGAGGTGCCGTTCCGTGGCGTCTTCTGGGTCATGCACTCGCTGCTCACGTCGGCGTGGGCCCTTGCCATCTATTTGGCGGTCGTCGCTCTGGCCTGGGCGCTCCTCTTGCGCTCTCTGCCGCACTTCTACCTGCGGGACAGCACGAGATCGTAGGCTCCGGCTTCATGGGGGCTTGTCGGATCGGCGATCTTCATTCATCATGGATTCGTTCGCGCAGCCCTCTTCGAATCGAGAGGCGCCGTTGCGGCGGGAAATTCGGCTGCGTCCCTTGGAGGTAGGCCCGACATGAAGACCACGAAGTGCCTCGCGCTGGTTGCAACCCTTCTGCTCCTCTCCGCGCCGGTGGCCCCCGTTTCGGCCCAGGATAGCTTCGGCTCGGACGAACGGTTCGATTCGGACTTCTACGGCGACCTGGCCACGGGCCGCGACGAACCGATCTACGCGGGGGACACGGGTTACTACGGCTCGGACTCTGCCTCCGGGCGGCGGATGGCGGCTGCGCCCGTGGCCGCTGCCCAGTCGATCAAGCAGGACGCCTCGGTCCCGACCCAGTACGTCCCCTGGTCGGGGATGTGGTGGCCGCGCAGCCGGTGCGACCTCGCCTTCGGCGATTTCGGCGGAGGCCTCTCTCCCTTGGAGAAGTACGATTCGATCGTCGCCAGCCTTTACGGGCGCCTGCCTGGCGCGGCAGCGTGGGAGGCCGATCCCGTCCATCGCCACAACTATGCCGGCGCCTCGGGCGTCAACTGGGGCGGGCACTGCAACGGCCTGGCCGCAGCGGCCATCCTGGTTCCCGAACCGCGCAAGTCGCTCACCGTCCCCCTGGGCAATCGGCCCGTCAAGGTGAAGCTGAACACCGGCAGGGCCAGTTCGGCCCGCGAATATCTGTTCAGTGACGGTCAGCCCGACTACCGGGTCCTGTCCAACCCCGGGAAGTCGCTGGTGCTCTCGGTCGCGGACATGAAAGGGCTGCTGTCCGAGACCTACATGACCTGCAACACCCAGCAGTTCTACAGCCAGAAGATCCTGGGGACCCGCTACGACCGCGACGTCATCGACCCGAACGACGGCTCGTTCAAGGACATCTACCCCCACTACTTCCACTGGCTGCTCCAGGAATTCGTCAAGAAGAACGGCATGGCCATCGTGGCCGAGATCGATGCCAAGCAGTCGGTCAACAACCACCCGCTCTTCAAGTTCGAGTCGAACGCCACCTACAAGCCGTCGCAGCGCAAGTACACGATCGTCACCAAGTGCACGTTCACCGACTACGCCAAGACGGCCCAGTTCGTGGGCACCAACACGATGACCCGGACCTACACGTACGACCTGTACCAGGACTCGTCGGGCCGGGTCAATCGCGGCGATTGGACCGGGGCCAGCGCCTCCAACCATCCCGACTTCTGCTGGATCCCGACCTCCGACGCCTCCCCGTCCGGCACCTACGAGAATGGCTCGGTCAACGGCGACTTCGTCCGGTGGGTGTACAACCAGTACGGGCGCTAGGCGCGGGGCTACCCATTCCATAGCGAACACGGAGGCACAGAGACACGAAGACACGGAGGGGCCCGTTCTCTTCTCTGGTGATGATGCCCGGTCGTTCGAGTTCGGCTGCCCCAGCGCTGGCTCCTTGTCTTTTCTTCTCTTCTCTGGGTCTCTGGGTCTCTGTGTCTCTGTGTCGAGCGTCTCTCTGCCGCTCTCTCCCCATATGCCTTGACGCTTCTCGACCTCCGCGTTAACCCCGGAGTCGATGCGAGTCGCGTTGCCCCGGCTCTGCCTTGCGTTGTCGCTGGTCGCGAGTGCCTCTCTCGGGTCGGCTTCCGGCCTCTTGTCGGCAACGCCGCCGATGGTCCCGGCGCTCAAGGCTGACCTCACGAGCCAGGCCGTCGACCATCCGACGGTTCCCCAGGAAGTGCCCGGAGGCCTCGTCGTCCGGTACCGGCTGGGGCGCGACGGCCCCTTTGCGGAGTCGAGGAAGCTCAATGGCCACTTCGACCGCGTCTCGGAGCTGTCGAAAGTGATGGCCGTGGAGGGCAATCCCCGGGAACGGATGGCCGGCGCGGACGAGCTCGCTCGCACCAGACAGGATTCGAGCCGCGACACTCTCATCCGCGCGCTCAGGGACATCAACCCGATCGTGCGCGAGCGGGCCGCGGTCGCGCTCGGCAAGTTCGGCGATACGAAGGCGATCCGGCCCCTCATCGACATGCTGGGCTACAGCGAACCGGTGCGCGCGGCGGTCGCCGCCAGGGCCCTCGAGCAGATCACCGGCGTGCGTGACCTGGGTCCGAGCCTCGAGGCGTGGGAGAACTGGTACGAAGCGTACCGGCGGTTCCCGCACGGGGTCGCCGTCCCCAGAGGGGCTCACTGAGAGTCTGTGAATCTACCGTAAATGCCGTCTGAAGGGAGTAGCGGGGCGGGCGTCGGGTGCGCTCGCGAGATGCGGGGAGCCGCATTGCCACGTCGGCGATCTTATCTCCCCTGCCGCTGGCCGGTTTCCGGACTCGCCAGTCTTGGCGCGGCTTCCTGGGCCGGCACGGAGG
>JACQZL010000176.1 GCA_016213865.1 Candidatus Rifleibacteriota bacterium | reverse complement strand
TCAGGACCCGCAGCCGTGAGCCCGCGGGCGGGAACTCTCCACTCTCGAGCCGCACGACGCCGCGCACAACCAGCAGGTCCGTCCGCAGCCCGGCCGTCACCTGACCGGCAACGATGTCCACGGTGTCCTCGGAGTCGGCCCCGTGGAGGTCGGTAACCCGCAGGACGAAGTGATACGTACCGGCCGTGGCCGGTGTGAACGTGGGAGTGGGCGACGTCGGGTCGGAGAGCGTCACGCCCCCCGGCGCGATCCACCGGTACGTGAGCGTGTCGCCGTCCGGGTCGGTTCCCGAGCCCTGGAGACGCACGAGCGTTGCGGGCGCGACCGTCACTCCCGGCCCGGCGTCCGCTACCGGCGGCCGGTTCGAGACGATGGCGACCGTCACGGAGTTGTTGCCGGGCTGCGTCACGAGCGGATTGCCGGCCACGTCGGCACCGCGCAGGGACACCGTGTAGGTGCCGTTGCTCGTGGCAGTGAACGTCTGCAGGAACGTGTAGACCGCGGGACCACCCGCCGCCGACATCGTGCCGCCCAGGAGTTGCCCGGAGCCCGAGCAGAGCTGGATCGTGGGTGGGCCGGCGAGGGCCTCGCTGAAACTGGCCGTGATGGTCAGCGTGCCCGTGGTCGTGACTGTCGCGCCGGGGCCGTAGGCAAGAGTGGCCGTGGGCGGGGTCGTGTCGACGGGCCGGGTCGTGACCTGCACCGTGAGCGCCGAGGGGACCGCGTTGTCGGCTTCGGAGGACTCGGGGATGGCGTTCGACGGGTCGACCCGGAGCAAGAGGTAGTACGGAGCTGCCGCGGTACCCGCCGGCACGCCGAGAGAGGGCGAACGGTCGGAGCGAGCGCCCGCGGCCAGAGAGGGCAAGCTCTCGGTGCCGGCCAGCGTGTCGCCCGCGTCATGGACCGCGTCACGCGAGAGGTAGTAAGCCAGGGCAAAGGTGGAGGTGACGTCCGCCGTGCCGGCGTTCTCCACGCTGGCGGCGCCTGTGAACGTGTCACCGGCCCGCACGGTCGAGGGCCCGGCCACCGCGCGTGCGACGAGGTTGGGCAGCCGGGCGGCGGGCTGGGTGATCGTGATGGGCAAGGCCGTGACCTTGACGTTGTTCGTCTCGTTCGATTCGGCCACCGCCCCAGCGCTGTCCGCCGTCAGGCCCAGAAAGTACGAGCCCGCGGCGACCGAGCCGGGTATCGCGAAGGTCGTCGAGATCGTCTGCGTGACGTTCGGGGCCCGGCCGGGAACGTTGACGGTTCCGAGTAGCGGGTCCCCGCTCTGGATCGTGGCATCGAGGCTGAGCTGGAAGGTCGCCTGGCAAGCCGGCGACGTGACGGCGCTCGAGTTGCGGACGGAGCCCGCAATCGGGAGGGACTGGCCGAGCTCGATGCGGGTTGCTCCGGTGGCGACGGAGAGGACTTCGAGGTCGGGCCGCGGAGGCGCCGTGGCGGTGATCGAGACCGAGTCCTGGGCCGTCCCGCCGTTCGGGTCGGAGGCGGTGACGGTGAAGCCGTAGGCACCGATGGCCGGGAGCGTGAACGTGATGGCCCGGACGTTCGGATTGGGCAGCGAAATCGCCGGTCCGGAGGTCTGGAGCCACGAGTACCCGAGCGGGTCGCCATCGGCGTCGGTGGCGATGGCCGTGAGGGTCACGCTGGCGCCGGAGAGCGTGCTGACGTCGGCGCCAGCGTTGACGGTGGGCGGCGTGTTGACGACGACGCTGACGGAGGCAGTGCCAGAGCCGCCGCGCCCGTCGGAGACGGTGAGGCCGAGGACGTACGTGCCGGAGCGGGTGGCCGAGAAGGTGGGCGTCGCGGTCGAGGGGTTCGTGATGTTGCCGTTGCCTCCGGAGGGCTGTGAGGTGAAGGCCCAAGCGTAGGTGAGCGGGTCGCCGTCGGGGTCGGTGGCGGTGCCCGTGAGGGCGACCGGGGTGGCGGGGAGGACGCGGGGGGAGGAGGCGAGGGCGGTGATGCCAACCGGAGACGAGTTGACGAGTGCCTGCAGAGAGAGCGACACCCGGAAGCCGATGCCGTAGCTGCGGAACGTCGGGAACTGGTAGCTGTAGCGGTAGGCGGCCTGCAAGTACTCGTAGGTGCCGGACCAGCCGCCGCCACGAAAGACGCGGTCGGGACCTGTCCCGGACCACCAGTCGTTGGTCCACTCCATCACGTTACCATCTATGTCCAGCGCGCCGGATGGGGCACTGCCGTCAGCCGGGGGGGGCGTTGCCCCAGGACCGTAGCTGCCGACGGGTGACGTGTACTGATAACCATCGGCCGTGCCGTTGCTGCCGACATAGTAATTCGCCCGGTAGACCCCTCCCGCGTCGGGGGCCTGATTGCCCCACGGATACATGCGCCCGTCCGGCCCCTGGGCGGCATACTGCCACAGGGCCTCCGTCGGCAGCTCCAACCCAGCCCACACACAATAGGCATAGGCGTCATACCAGGAGACACCTGCTGGAGGATGGTCTGCGCCCACGCTGTATGGCGGCCAGTCCACCCCGCTCCCTCCCCCAGGAGTGTGGTCGTACCCAGCCCCCTCGGCCAGGTCGTGTCCTGCGTGCTGAGTAGGTCCCTTCGGGTCCGAAGTCGCAGCCAGGAAGGCCCGGTACTGGGCATTCGTCACCTCGTACTTCCCGATGAAGAACGTTGGCGTGACACCCTGCGCCGGCACCTCGATCAGCACCGACCCGTCCTTGTCGTTCCGGAACTCCCGGTACCCCTTCTCGTTCGTCGACAGGTACGTGAGCCCCGCTACAGCCGTCGTCGAGACCGTCACGTCGCCCAGCGCGTACGCATGCCCCTCATGCCCATCGCCGGCGACGACCTCGAAGCCGTACGAGGTCGCGATGGAGGTGGCGAAGGTGGCGACGGCGGAGGTGGCGTTCTGGAGGGCCACGGATGGCCCGTAGGTCTGCATCCAGCGCCAGGTCGGCGTGTCGCCGTCGGGGTCGGTGAAGGCGGCGGCGAGGGTGACAGCCTGGCCGGGGATGGGGGCGGCAGGGGAGACAGCCGCGGTGACGCGGGGAGGCCGGTTCGAGGGCAAGGTCCAGGTATCGGTCAATCCCGCTCCTCCGAACAACAGCACTTCCTTCCTGCTGCTGTCATACGTGACAGAAGCGTCCGTCCTTCGGCTAGGTGCGTTTGCTGGTCCATCCTGGCTCCAGGCGCGACCGTCCCAGGACCAAAGATCATTGTAGATGCCGCTAGACTCACAGTCCCCCCCGCCGAACAGCAGTGTACGGTGTCTGGAAGAATCATATGTTAAGGAGTAGTAGACCCCGCAGCGTGGAGAAGGTCCCGGACTTGACGTCTTTGATTGCCAGCTAACCCCGTCCCACTCGAAGAAGTTCCCCGACCAGTAGACAAGGGTCCGTAGACGGTCTATGTCGGAGGCTGCTGAGACGCAGTTGTGTGCGGGGGGCGATGCTGCCGGCGAAAGCTGAGACCAAGCTGATCCATCCCAAGACCAGGTATCGCCTAGCACCAGCCCGCAGCACGGCGAACCTCCGAACAGCAACATCTTCTGGTTTGCGGCGTCCCATGCAACAGCGGGCCCACTCCTTCCCGAAGGGGCCAAGGCTGGCGTCATCTGAACCCAGGTTGCCCCGTCCCACTCCCACGTGTCGTTGAAACCACTTCCGCTCGTTCGACCTCCGAACATGAGCGTCCTACGTCTTGCGTGATCGTAGCTCAGGCCACACTCCCCCCTGGGCGTGGGGACCGAGGAACTTCTCATGCGCCACTCCACACCATCCCACTCCCATGTTTCGGAGGTTGAGTTGGTGCCTTGATACAGAACTGCCCGGGATCGCGCATGGTCAAACGTGCAGGCTCCACCGCTCAGCGGTGGCGTTGTCACAGCAGGCACGGCCACCAGCTTCCAGTTCGTCCCGTCGTACTCCCAGGTGTCGGAGAGGCCCCCTGGACTTGTGTACCCTCCGAACATCGCCACGCGCTGGCGAACTTCGTCGTACACGGGAAACGCACAACTGCGGGCAGGAGGAGAAGTGACGAGTGTTCTCTGAACCCAGACAGCCCCGTCGTACTCCCTTGTATCGCCACTTACGGTCTCCGCATTGACTCCTCCGAACATCACGGTTGCTTGGCGCGTGGCATCAAAGGCGAGCTCGCATTGCGCTCTCGAAGGCGGCTTGACCAACATCGTCCTCTCCGTCCAGTCGGTCCCGTCCCATTCCCACGTGTCATTCAGGGCCGCGTAGTGGTCCCCCCCCGAATATCACTGTGCGCTGCCTGTGTCGATCGTGCGCGATGCCGTTCGCTCTGCGTACGGGCGGCGAATGCAACGGGACCCTCTGGCACCAAGAAGTCCCGTCCCACTCCCAAGTATCGTTGTAGAACGTGGAGCCGTCGCTATTGCCTCCGAAGAGAATGACACGTTGCCTCAAGCTGTCCCACGCCAGTGTCGGCCAGTACCGCGCAGGTGGGGACACTGCAGGAGTTGCCTGCGTCCAGTTCGTGCCGTCCCACAACCACGTGTCTCCCAACGGACCGTGCCCGCTGTCGCCCCCGAAGAGAACCGTTCGTCGACGGGCCGCGTCGTAGGCCATCGCAGTGAAGGACCGAGAAGGTGGGGTGATGTCGCTGGAGTGCTGCACCCAGGTGATCCCGTTCCACTCCCACGTGTTGCTCTGCGTTGGTCCGCCACCAAAAATCACCAGGCAGGCAGCATCTGCGCGAAAGGCGGTTGCATGGCCGTATCTGGGCCCGGGAGGCAGTGGAGCGTCCCTCCTCACCCACCCCCACGTGCTCGGCACGCTCCCGCTTACGCTGAACGGGACGCCGTCGGCTATGGCTGGCTTACTTCCCCCCCCGCAAGCAACATGCCAAGAAGGAGCAGCCACGCCGGCCGCCACGGCCACACGCCCCCGAGGATGCCGCCCGGCCCGCCGCGGGGGGCCAGACCGTGCTGTCGACCCCAGTTCTCGTTCCGCCCGGATGATGAACAACGCCCCTGGTTATGTTCCATCTCGACTCTCCTCGCTCTGGCACCCTTCGGCTCGATCCGACGACACCTGCGGGCCGCACCCCGGCCCGAACAGCAGACGGTCCGGGCACCGCGCTCGCCCGCGTCCACCGCGGGACGCCCCCCGCAGCCGCTTCGGGGCAACCCAGCAACCCCGACGGCTCTCGGGGCACCCGGAGGACGGCTGGGGCTTGCCGGCACGGGAGACCCTGCCGGCACGCGGCCTGCGACCGGGCAGTCCGGTTCGGGGTCCGGCCCGAACATCCGCTTCCCCTTGGCGCCCACCTTGGTGTTCCTTCCTGCTCTGACGATGACCCGTCTCGTTGTCTGTCGAGTCTAGCGTAGCACCGGCCGGGCGTTGGCGCAAGCCATGAAAGTCTCGCAGCCGGGTGGCCCGTCACCGGTGGCCTCGGTGCCCGCGCGGAACGCGGGGAGGCGCATGACCCTGGGCGTGGTCCAGGGAGTTGTGGCGCGGGCCCCCTTCGACAAGGTCAGGACATGCTTGTGGCCGCCCGGGTCGAGTCGGCGCTCCGCAAGCGGGGGACAGGCCCAATGGCATTGAATCGTGAGGCACCGACCAAGTCCGAGCGGCTGGGCCGCACCGTTCGCTCCGTAGGGGCGGGGCTTGCCCGCTTCACGGGCAAGGACCGGCAGGGACGCCGGTCCTACTGCCCTCGCGTTGCTCGGGCTTGCCCCCGCCCGAAAGCCTGGCCCAGAGCGGGCGGGGACAAGCCCCGCCCCTACATCCGTTGGAGCCAAGTGTGCGGAGGATTGCGGCCAAAGTGGTCGGTGCCAATCGTGATGGTTCCTATCTCCTGGCATGGGTTTGCCGGCGAGGCCGCAACGACGGCCACGCCAGAAGGTAGAAGCGGCTTCCAGCCGCTGCAAGGGCGGCCGGGCTCACGTCCGGCTCCGAGGAAGCGGCAAGATGCCGCTTCTACCTTTCCGACGCCTGTCATGCCTCTCGTGGTAAGGGATTTGATGCCATTTGGACAAGCCCCCGCGCTACCCCACCCACGAGGCCAGTTGCAGGTTTTGCCGACGAACCGCGTGCGCTCCCGTGTCCCCGTCGATCTTGAGTTCTACCGCCCGCAGGGGTACCTTCGATGGCAGGGTGACCTGCTGAGCTGCCCGGAGGCTGGTTGGACAGATGCGATTCGACGACAGGATTGTGAGAGACCCGAAGATCTGCGGTGGCGAGCCGGTCTTCTCCGGGACCAGGGTTACCCTCAAAACCGTCCTGGCGAGTCTGGGGGAGGGGGCCAGCCCAGAGGAAATCCTCGAGGACTTCCCCTCTCTCTCGAGAGCCGACGCATAAACCTCCGCGTGGGCGGGGCTCAGGCGTCGGCGTAAGGTCGATCGCGCCGAGTGTGACCGAATCGGGCGAGGAACAGGCAGGCTTCGGCGGTCAGTTCTCTGCTCTTGGAGATGCCGAAGCTGTCC
>JACQZL010000175.1 GCA_016213865.1 Candidatus Rifleibacteriota bacterium | reverse complement strand
CAGGCGCTCGGCACCGACTTCCTGCAGGAACAGGTCGACCTTGCGCGCCAGGCGATGACGCGGCTCGGTCAGGGGCTCCAGCACCTGGGTCCGATGGCCGGCGACCTGCAGGTGGACCCGGTGGAACACCACGTCGATCGCCAGCCAGAACAGCCACACCTGCTGGCCACCCGACCAGTAGAACACCCGTACATAGGACGCCGGACGTTCGAGGAAGTCCAGCGGGTCTCCCAGTGCATCGGCCAGCAGCATGGCCGCCAGACGGTGCAGCTTCTGCGTCACGGCCGGATTGACGCGCGTCCCGAGCGGACAGCCCGAACGATCGACCAACGCCTGCACGTCGTCACTCACCGTCTGCCTCCTTCTTGACGCAGCGCGGGTCCACGTGACGCGCGCGGATCGTCACCTCGTCGAGCTTCTCCGCCCGCACCTCGAGTGCGTATTCCAGCTCGTCGGAGCCCAGCGACTCCTGCGCGGTGTCGACCCAGTCGAGCGGGGTGGCCGCCTCGCCGCCGACCCGGCGCAGGGCCTCGTCGTTGTCCTTGCCCGGGCAGGTCGACCAGAGCAGCCGGCCGCCGGCACGGGTCACCTCTCGGAACTTCTGGAAGAAGGTGACCAGCTTGGCCACGGCCTCCGAGACCTGGGAGGCGTGGCTGCGCTCCAGGTCGACGGTCACCGTCTCGCCCAGGCGCCGGCAATTGACGCGGTGGCGCTCGTAGTCGATCTCGATCGTGACGCGGCCGATCAGCCGTTCGTCACGGGTGTACTCGACCGTCACGGCCCCGACGCTCTGCTCCTCCACGATGCCGCGGTCGACGATGTCGTCCAGCCCGTAGAGAAGGGCCGCCTTCCCCATCAGGTCCAGGACGATCTCTCGGACGAACCGCCCCAGAAAACCGGTGCGCGAAACGACCGCCGTCCGGGCCCGGGTCGCGGTGGCGACCCCACTTTCAGCTCTGTCACTCGCCATCTCTCTCTTCCTTCCTTCCGCGCTGGAGAGCGTCCAGCACAACTTGGCCGTGCAAGGACACCTCGTCGAGTGCCCCCGGAGTGTGGTTCACCTGGGCGATCACGGCGGCCGGCGGCAGGTCCGGGTCGCGGTCCAGCTCGTCCAATCCCAGCCCGAGGAACCCGTTGTCGACGTTCTGGCGCCCCCCTCCCAGCCAGTCCCGAAACTGGCCGTCCCGGGCGTTCATCCAGCGATTGGCCTCTGTCACGTCGATGCCCGGGTACCAGTACCAGGAGAGCTCCACCGTGACACCGTCGAGTTGCAGCACGCGGGCAAAGAAGCTCAGGAAGCGGTCCAGCGAAGGAGAGACCTGGGAAGCCACACTGACCCCCGGGTCGAGCGAGACCTCGACCCCTTTGCCCTCGATGTTGAAGCGGTGGCGGTGGTAATCGATGTCGACGCGCACCCGTCCGACCAGCTTCTCCTGCTTGAGGTAGGAGATGAGGATCGTGCCGATGTACTGGCGCTGGATCACGCCCTTGGCAATCGTATCGGCGTAGAAGCAGCTCATGTAACCGGTCAACCGCTTCGTCACCTCCTGCAGGAAACGGCCCAGCAGCTCCGTGCGCGTCACGGTTTCGACCCGACTCTTCACGGATACGTCGCTCACGTTTCACCTTCCTCGAGACAGCCGCTCGCTCCTCCTGCCCGGCGGCTCAACGCCCGATCTTGAAACTCTCCACGTCCTTGCCACCCACGCGGAACCGCACCACGATCCCGTCCCCCTCCTCGCGCGAGTCGATCATCTCCCGGAGGAGGTCGAGCACCTCCGAGACGCCCGTGCCCCCGGGCCGACAGCCCTCACGCTCCAGGCTCCGGGTCACGACGGTCTCCAGGGAGTCGGCCTCCACGGCCTCTCCCTCTTGCCCCAGCTCTTTGAAGAAATCGCGGTACTTGGACTCCAGCGCACCGACGCGCGGGTCTTGCGGCCGCGGAGGCTCGGGCGTCTCCGGGGCCGGTTCCTGAGCGCGAACGGCAGTCAGACGTTTGCTTGTTCTCTTCATGGTCAGCCTCCTTCGTCAGTCCGACCCGGGGCGTCAGTGCACGCTGACCGGGCCCTCGAGGACGGGCAGTATCTCCGCCCCCTCCGTCTGGCCGCCGGCGGCCGGCCCGAGTTGCACGTCGCACCACTCTCCGTCGGAGGTCACCTGATAGCTCGCCGGAAAGCGGGGGATGGTGCCTCGCTGGAAGCGCAACAGGAGCCGTGGCACCGTGCGCTCGGCCTCGAGTCGCGACCTGAAGCCGGCGACGGCCTCCGACAGACGGCGCACCTCCTCGGGCGTCAGGGCGGCCTCGCCGAGCACGAGCTCGACCCGCCCGGACAGCACCCCGACCAGCCGCCCACCGTCGAGCGGCAGCATCACGAAGGTCGACACGGGGTCGCCATCCTCACCGCCGAGCACGAATGCGGCCTCTCGCAGCCGGACGTTGAGCGCGAGGCAGGCAGTGAACAGCTCGGCCAGGTCCAGGCCCGTGAGGTCCGCCGCAAGGGCCGCCAGCACCTGCGTCACTCCGGTCGTGCGAGTGACCGTGACGGAGCCCGGGCCGCCGCTCTTTCTCGTCTTCATGCCGCCTCCGCCAGGAAGTCCTCCGGACGGTGGCTCGAGGCCAGCTCCCGGGCACACTTGAGGATCTCGTCGTACGACCGCAACGGGGGGCTCTTCTCGAGACCTGTCAGGACGGCGTCCTCCAGATCGCGCAGGTTGCAGCATCCCGACGGCACCAGCGGTTCGAGCCGTCTTCGAAAGACGTGGCTTCGGAGGATGCCGAAGAAGGCCACGGGCACTGCGCGCCGGAATCCGTTGAAGCCGGTCTCCAGGCTGGCCAGGGCCCTCGCCTGGGCGTCGCTCAGCTCGGCCTCCGGGAACGTCCGCCGGACGATGTGGAGGCGATCGGCCAGGGTCGGCTCCCAGGTGAAGACCGACATGCGGCCGAACCGGGTGACGGGCGAGTAGAGGGCGGAGAAGTCGTTGCCGGTGACCACCACCGGGACGCGGTTTCCGGTCTTGCCGCCCACGTGCCAGGGGTCGTCGCACAGGTTCATCAGAGTCCCCTGCAGCAGTTGCGAGTTGACCGTGTACGTGGTGTTGTCGCGCATGGCCGCGAGGCCCGTGTCCAGGTCGTCGATGAGCAGCACGCACCGCGGCGTCTGCTGCGCGGCGGCGAAGCGGTAGGCGTCGAGCAGGACTGGCCGACAACTGCACCAACCCCACGCCGAGCTGCGCGGCAACGACCCGCGTCTGCCAGCTCTTGCCGTCGCCGGGAAAGCCCTGGATTCCGAGCAAGAGCGGCGTCGGCATCCCGAGCTCGGCCATCTCCTCGGCCAGGAAGTTCGACAGAAAGTGCAAGGTCACCTTCTGGCGAAAGGCGGGCGCTATGTAGGGTTCGGGCCCGGATAGGGTCGACAGGATCTGCCGGGGTCCGAGGAAGTCGAACGGACGAGTCTGGGTCTCCATGCAGCGGGCCTCCTCACACCGGCACCTTCCGTCGAGAAGTCACCGGTGCCGCCCCGTGAAGCTACTTCCGTGCCATCCCTGTCGTGATGCAGAAAGTCGAGGTTGGCGCGGCGAAACCACGGTCCGCGGGCGGCGCAGCTCGGCTCGCGGATGACACTATCGTCATCCGGGGTTACAGACTTGGGTTCCGCTGGCAAGGGGACCCCCTGCGAAAGATGCACCTTGCGAAGGGTGGCTCGAGCCACTCCGAGAGTTGTTGAGTCTTGGACGGGCTCACACTACATGGCGGCCCCCTCCGTCCGTCCTTCGAGACGCGCTCGTACACTGAGGAGCGCTTGTCAGCTCCTGCGGAGCGCTCCTCAGGACGAACGGAGGGGGAAGGCCCCATAAGCACTAACCTAAGCTAAGTGAGCAAACCCTACGCCACCTGGCGGAAAGCCACTCTGAATCAGTAACTGGCGAACTCACGGATGCAGTAACCCCGAAGATCAGCTTCCCTGGTAGGCGTGTTCATGAAGGAGCCAGTGGTTTGTCATGCCAAACGTGCCATGAGTCACAAAAAACCGGCCTTGGGTTATCACCTATGGGGGAAGACCCCGCCATCCAGTCTTGTTGGCGGGGCCTCACCGTGGCAGGACGAGCGGCCTGCCCACCCACGAATCGTGCGCGCACCCCGATGGACTGCTCGGGCACTCAACAGCCAGCCAACCTTGCTATGATTGGAGCCAGGCTGACGCCGGGTCAGAGTCGGCAGGGACGCCAGCCCTACTGCCCTCGCGTTGCGCTCGGGCTAGCCGCTCGGCCGCCGAGACGGCGCGGCAAAAGGACAAGGGTGAGCATGGAATTCCGAGACCTGGGTCGGTATCCGTTTCCGATCGCGTCGGTCCTTCGTCAGGCCGAGCTGGCCGAGAGCCCGCGAGAGAGATGGTCACATCTGGTGTCTGCCGTCCAATTTCTGCTCCGGTTTCTGGCCGCCGCGAGCATTCAGGATTACCTGGCGGCCTCGCGGACTGCCCTCGGCACTGCGGAGCGACAGGCCGCGGATCGGTCCATCCAGGACTACCTGGCTGGGGGCCTTGATGTCGCCAGCACCCATGTAGTTCTGAGCGAGGTCTCGAGAGCACTTCTGTCGGTGCACCTGGCGGCCTCGCGAGGCGGAAAGGGAAGTCCGCTGTTCATGCCCGAGCTGCCGCTCAGCCTCTTCTCGCCGCCGGACGAGTGCAGGTCCGCCGGGCGCCTGGCGAAGACGGCCTTTCACAGGGCGATCGAGAGCCTACTGCGCGGGTGGCCCTCCTCCGAGGGGCGAGCGCCGGAGCCCCCGAAGGCCAATGAAAGGCGAAGCGTGGCCAGGCTCGAATCGACCGTCGCTCGACTGCTCGAAGGTGCGAATTTTCTGACGCGCTACACGCTGGCCCATCGGTCGACGGCCGCAGACCCCCCAAGTCCCGACCAGGGTCTGCCTGCGTGGAGTCTGGAGATCCTGAGCGGCCCTGAGCTGTCACCGACCCTGGGAGCGCTCGGTCCTGCGGCAGGTCGGTGCCGTGGCGGCTGGACCTGCACCGACCGCGGGTCAGCCCGAGCGCAACGCGAGGGCAGTAGGACCGGCGTCCCTGCCGGTCCTGACCCGGCGTAAGCCGGGTCAGACCGAGTTCCCCCCACCGTTGCCCTCCCCCGGAGGGGGAGGGAGGGGAGTGGAGCAGCCCGCGACCATGCACCGACATCCCGGAAGGACGCGTCCCCGGCCGCGTTGAGGGAACGAGCCGCCTGGCCCGGCCCGTCCACGGAGTTGCTCGTCCTCCGTGGATGGGAGGGAGCTTCCGGCAGCCGGCCCGACCCGTCGGCTCTGGACGGGCTCTCGATGGACCCTTTCTGGTTGGTGTCGAAGTGTCCGTGCGGGGCCCGCCACGTCTTTGGGTACCGGGGTCGGGCGGACGGGGAGTCGATGTATGAAGCCTCTCCTGATGGGCACTGCTGCAGGGCTTCGGAGCTGGACGAGGGGGGTGCGGTGGCGTCGGCCCACCGAGGCCTGCGCAACCTCCTGAGCGGGAAGCGAGGCCCCTCTGTCGGCCCCATGCGTCGCCTGGAGGTTATGGGCCCGCCCGACCCCGACAGGCCGGATGCGGCCGAGCCATGCCCGACCGAGTCTGCGACCCGTTCGTCCTCGGGTAGCTGCAAGACCCATGACGAACTGAAGACGAGGGCATCTGACGCGGCGCGTGCCGAGGACTGGGCGGCGGCAGAAGAGCTGCTGTCCCGAGTCCTCGAGACCGAGCCCTCTGACTCGGCCACGCGCGCAACACTGGGCCGGGCCCGCCGAAAGCTGCGCGTGGCGGAGCTCTTGCGTCAGGCAGCCCGGGCCCTCGAGGGCGGATTCTGGGACGAGGGAGACCGTCTGCTGCAAGACGTGGAGGCCATCGAGCCCGGCTGTGGTGCCTCAGCGGAGCTCCAGACCCGCATCGAGGGGCATCGGGCAGCGGAAGGCCTCTTCGTCGAGGGCCGGCGGGCCTTCGAGGCGGGGGAGCTCGAGGCAGCCCTGTCGGCGTTCCATAGGCTGCACGAGGCCGCCCCGGACTTCCCGGGCAGCCAGGACTGGCCGGCCCGGATCGAACAGGCGCGGCAGTTGGAGGCGTCACGCCGCCTTCGCGGAGCAGTCCTGGAACTTGCATCCGACGGTCCGGTGCCGAACCCGCACAGTTCCTCCTCCGGCACGGAAGCCTACGAGCTCCTGGCCTTCGCCGGGGTTCATCGGATGAGCTCGATGGGAGACCTGCTCGCAATCTCGGAGACCCTCATGCAAGGAGGCCCCCGGACCCACGAACTGCGGTCGGCCCAGGATCGGCTCCGTTTGCCCGAGCGACGGCTGAAAGTCGACTTCTTCTTCCATCGAGCGGCGCTCCCGGCCCGGCTGCGAGCCTTCGTCGCGGGGCTCGGGCCGGTGCCGCAAATGCCATCGGACGAAACCCTCGCCTCGACCCTGGACCGTGATGCTGGACTGGTCCTGATGAAGCTCGGATTGCACGAACGAGCGATCGCCCTTTGGGAGCGCCTGCAACACCGGCGCATGGAGGACGTGGGACTGTCGCACGATCTGGCGCTGGCCCATCTGGGCAGGGCGGAGGTCTTCGAGGAGACCGGCCAGTTCGGCCGCGCGACCGATGCGTGGCAAATGGCCCTGAGCCACCTGGCCCGGGTCCTGGAGACACCGGACTTCTCCCGGGCCTGGCTCTCGGGCCAGGCGGCCATCTACCGCCAACCCCTCACGAGCAGCCTCTGGAGCGAGGTCAGGACCGGTGTCGAGGAACACCTGCACCAGCGGTGGGAGGCCTGGAGCAAGCATCATGACGCGACCGGGCGAAACGAGCGGAGGCCCCAGCTCGCAGCTCTGAAGGACACCTGGACGGTCGAGCGACTCGGCGCCTTCTGGCTGCGGCGAGCAGGCGGAATCCGGGCGAACGAACCATCCGCCGAGGCGCTGACCGGAGGGCCGAGCTTCGTGACCCAAAACCAGTTCGGAGACCAGGTCGGCCTGCTGATGCAGGGCCTCGAGCCGGAGCCGGCCGAGGAGCGGAGGGCGAGGTTCGTCAACGAGGCGCTCGACCCGGATGACGGCGCCTTTGCGTCGCGGCCGGGTCCTGCCGTGCTGGGCCAGGTCCGGCGCTTCTTCTCGCGCTTGTCGATGGCCGCCATGTACCTCGAGCGGGGGCAGCCTCGCTCGGCCATCGCAGCGCTTTCGCATCTGGCATGTGAGAAGTGTCTCCAAGTTTCCGCCGACACTCGGGACGAGTGGCTTTCGCGAGCACCGGCCACCCTGTGCCCGCGACTGTGCGAGCCCGGTTGCCCGGAGTTTCCGCGCATCAACCCAGCCCACAGTCGGCTCGGCCACCGGCACGCGGTCTTTCGAGAGGACGCGTGCTCGGTGGCGATGGAGGCGCGGCTTTCGATGGCGACCGAGGAGTTGGGTGCAGCCTCTCCCGAGGTCTCTGCTGTCTTGGGCTGGTGGAAGGAGGCCCTGGACCTCTCCGGACACCTGGGGGCTTCGGCCGACATTCTGGCGCGAATCCGCGAGGAGGCCATCCACCGGGCGGGGGCCTTCCGGAGCAACCGGACGAACTGGGAGTCGTCGTTCGGCGTGGCGATCTCGGTGCTCGAGGGCACCCTACGAGAGTTCGGCGACGCGCCCGAGGGCAGATTGACGCGAGAGCTGGCCGAAACCCTGACTGGCCGGGCGGTGGCTCTGGCAAATGAGGAGCGGCGATTCGACGAGTCGTCGAGGGACCTGAGGCAAGCCTTCGAGCTGGTGCGCCCCAGTTCTCGAATTCGCGACAACCTGTGCTGCGCCTTGATCCACTCGGCGATTCAGCTCCAGGTCGAGCGTCACCAGGAGGCAGCCCGCGAGCTGCTCGAAGAGGCTGAGCAGCTTCTCCGCGAGAGCGAGGAGTTGGAGCCCGCCTTCCCGGGCTTTCCTGAGACTCGCGAGTTTCTGAAGTGTGCATGGGTGCGGCTGGACCCGCGGCACGGGGAGGCGCTGGACCAGACCTTCGAGAAGCTGGAGCAGACTCTGGATTCCGTCACCGAAGATGAGCGGCGGTCGTACGAGCTGACCGTGTCGGGACTTGCCAAGTTGAGCCAGGCCGACCTGGAGTCGGGAATCGACGACCTGCGGCGGGCTTGCCGACTGGATCCGGACAACGGCACCGCGGCGAACGCCTTGCTCGAGGCCCTCGATTCCCTGGGTCGCCGTTACGCCGTCGAGGGAGACCTGCCTCGCGGCCTGGCTCTGCTGAGACATGCGGTTCGTGAGTTCCCCACGTGCACGACGCTGAGGGGAACGCTTCGCTCACTCGAGACGCTGGAGCGGGCACCCAAGACCAATCCCACTGAGTTCTCCGGGCGACGGCACGACTAGCTCGGGCCACCCTGGACCGCCTGCGAGGACCGTCCGCAAGGGCCCTGTGGCACCGGTCGAATCCGACCTCACTGGCCGCACAGTCCGCGACGTAGGGGCGGGGCTTGTCCCAATGGCATTAAATCCTCATGGTTCCCATCTCCTGCCATGGATTTGCCGGCGAGGCCGTAACGATGGCCACGCCGCAAGGTAGAAGCGGCTTCCAGCCGCTTTTTGGGCGCCCGGTCACGCGACGGCGACTTGGCCGGACCTGTGGAAGCGGCAAGATGCCGCTTCTACCTTTCCGACGCCCGTCATGCCTCTCCTGACGCTGGATTTAATGCCATTGGGACAAGCCCCCGCGCTACACTACTGGCGAGGCCAGTTGCAGTTGTTGACCCATGAGCCGCGCGCGCACCCATCGGAGTGCTCGCTCTTGACGTCTCCCCTCCTAGCCGGTTATAACTCAACCGGTGCCGGTGTGTCCGCGGTTCGGGCGGCTGAGAAGGCCGTTCGTAAGGGCGCGGACACACGTCTGTGAGTATGCGGGATCAAACTGGGGCAAGGTGGATGCGACAGACGAACCGCAGGTGCTCGGGGAGCTCTCGGCCAGAGCGGTCATGCCCGCCCGAGGTTGCGGGGCGGCGGGTGCCAAGAGTCAACGGCGGCTCAGCTCGAAGGTAGCCACCGATGGACGATCGAGAGATTGCTCGGTACCCCTATCCGATCGCTTC
>JACQZL010000178.1 GCA_016213865.1 Candidatus Rifleibacteriota bacterium | reverse complement strand
TGGGCTCGATACTGCCTGGAAAACCCCATCCAGCTAGAGCGCACCGACTTCTCGACCCCTATCGCGGACTTCACGGGACGGAGGCTCTGACCCGTGGCTGCCCCCGCTCTGTTTCTCCTCGACACCAGTTATCTCGTGGCTCTCGTAACCACCAACGACGACCACCACGACATCGCCGTGGCCTGGACCCGGTGGCTCGAGCAACGCCATGCCCGGTTCCTCACTCACGAAGGCATCCTCACCGAGATCGGCGACGGCTTCGCTCGGCCCGCTCGCAGAATCACCGGAATCCAGCTTCTGGAGCGCTTGACGACCGATCCGATCGTCGAGATCGCCCCTCTCGACGCCTCCTTGCGCAGCCAAGCTCTCGAGCTGTACCGCTCGCGGCCCGACAAGGACTGGGGCCTGACCGACTGCGCGAGCTTCGTCCTGATGACCGCCCGCGGCGTCTCCGCGGCACTCACCACGGATCAGCACTTCCTCCAGGCCGGCTTCCGAGCCGTGCTCACCGAAGAGCCGCCAGCCTGACCCGGGCGAGCGTTGCCCCCCACGAGATGACCTGCCGAGCCGGCCTCAACCACCTGGCCCGGCCTCTTCTCTCTAATCGCCCTCTGCAGACCTGAACGACGCCCGTGGCTATCGACCGGCTACCAGGCACCCGCCGCGGCCAGGAGTAGACACGATCTGCCATGGAACCCGAGCCCGAGGAAGAGCTTGTCACGACGAGGCCTTGAAACGTCGCTCCAGCCGGCATCGCTCGATTCCTGAGCGGCGGGCGGGGGCACCGGGCAGTTCTCGAGCGCCGGGGCCCGGGGGACCCCAGAGCGGGACCACCTCCCCGATCGTCAGGCACTCGTTCTGGAGCGCGCAGTCAGGCGGGAACCGCGTTCCCCGGGCCGATGGCATCGGGATTGTAATGTCCGGCCACGCGGAGGTTGACGACGATGACGACAGCTCACAAGGCCAATCGACGAGGGATCGGCCTTCTGGTCGTGCTGGAGACCGTGCTGCGCCACTTGCAGGCCGTCGTATCGCCGCGGGCCGTCGACGGCGGGGCGGCCCGGGGGTCATACCGAGAGAAGTCACGCCAGGTCGCGTCAGTCGAACTGAACCGGATAGAGAGCATCCAGGTAGGACCTCAGGAGGTCGCAAGATGAACGAGCCAGGCATCCAGGCCCAGGGAACCGCGGTTTTCGTCGGCCGCCAGGCTGGACTCGGGCCCCGGTGGCTGCAGGCGACGGCCGGTCACCACGGACCAGGCCGGCGCTCCCGCTTCCAGCATGGTGCCCTGGTGCTGCTGATGGCGGCGCTGTCCTTCACCAACGCCGGCTGCAACCCGGGAGAGATCCTCAAGGCAGTCGCGACTGCGCTCAACAGCGTCGCCTCGAGCATGGGTAACACCTCCGGCACGTCCTCCGGCACGAGCACCAACGGGTCGACGACCTCGCCGTCCACCCCGTCGAGCGGCAGCGGCAGTACCCCCGCCACGGGAACGGTCATCAAGCCGACCTCGAGCAGCACCAGCCCGAACCGGGTCGTCCTCTCGAACAACTCGACCGGTGAGCTGCCGCGTCAGGACACCTCCACCGTCTCCGCCAAGAGCAACTAGCAGCGCTCTGCACGCGTACAGGTTGCTCGCCGCAACGGTCTGGCCGTTCGCGATCGTCCACGGTCAGCCGGGGATGTCGTAACGCTTCATCTTCTCGCGCAGCGTGTTGGGCACGATGCCCAGGACCTTGGCCGTGCGGGTCTTGTTGCCGGAGCAGAGCCGCAGCGGCGAGACGCCGCGGAGGGTGTCAGGGGCCAGGCCGCTCTCGACGGCGCGAGCGACGAGACGCTCGCACAGGAGAGGCAAGTCCTCGATCCGCTCGCGAAGCGGCGGGACCTGCACCTACACCTGGGCCACCCGGTAGAGGAGGTCCTCGCGGAAGGTGCCGGCGGCGGCCATCGCCTTGAGGTCGCGGTGAGTGGCCGCGAGCAGACGCACGTCGACGGAAAGGTAGCTGCTGGCACCGAGCCGGCGAACTTCGCGCCGCTCCAGCACCCTCAGCAGTTTGGGTTGCAGCTCCAGGGGCAGTTCCCCCAGTTCGTCGAGGAAGACCGTTCCGCCGCGGGCTTGCTCGAAGATGCCCGGGCGGCGGCCCGCGGCACCGGTGAAGGCACCCGGTTCGTGGCCGAAGAGGTCGCTGCCGGCCAGCTCACGTTCCAGCGCGCCGCAGTCGAGCGGGACGAAGGGCCCCGTCGCACGCCGGGAGCTCGCGTGCAAGGCGCGCGCGGCCAGCTCCTTTCCCGTTCCCGTCTCGCCTGAGATCAGTACCGTGATCTCCGTGGGCGCAACTCGCGCCAGGACCCCGAAGAGCCGTCGCATTGCGGTGCTCTGGCCGTGCAGCTCACCGAAGCTGGTCTGTTCACTCGGGAAGGCGAGCAGCATGCCTTCGGCCGGGGCGAGCAGGATGACGGTGCGCCCCAGGATGACGCGCACGCCGGCGCCGACGAAGGCCTCTTTCACGCGGTGGGCGCCCAGGAAGGTGCCGTTGGTCGAGCCCAGGTCGCGCAGCAGGAGCCCCTCCGGCCCTCGGACCAGCTCCGCGTGGTGCCGTGAGACGCTCGGGTCCGAGAGCACCAGCCCGTTGTCCGGCGCCGTACCGAGCGTCAGCCGCTCGCCCTCCAGGCCGGCCGTCGAGCCCTTGTCGGGGCCCTCCTCCACGAGCACCCGCACGTCGTCGGGTTGGAGGCAGGGAACCCCAATCTGGTCTCCGGGAAGGCGATGGGTCTGGTCGGGCACGGTCGAGGAGAGCGAGGCCTTCGTGGCGGGTCTCGGGAGTCTCCCCGACATCCTAGCAGACTGCATTCGGCCTGGGAAGCCGGCATCCAGGCTGCCCTGGGAAGACTGCGGCTGCCGGAACTCATCGAAACCGGAGTCGAGGAGAGCGGCTTCGAGAAGTTGGCAATCCTGTTTTCACACGCCGAGGCCGCAGCTCGCCTGCCCCCTCATCATCTCGATCCGTTCGACCGCCTGCTGCTCGCCCAGGCTGAGCTCGAGCATCTGACGCTGGTGACGCACGACAGGCGGCTGGAGCCGTACGGCGTTGCGACCCTCTGGACCTGAGCCAGGCGCGGCGGCGTCTCCGGGGCGGCTAGCGGCCACGGGTGGCCCTCGAACGCCAGCCGGCGCGGATCGCGCGGCACCATCAGGAGATATCCGGCTGTCGAGCTGACCGCTGGATCACCGCCGGCCGACAGGGCTGCCGCCATGGCCCGGGTCGAGCGCGACCAGGCCCGCCGAGAGCTCGAGGGGAACCCCATAGCGGTGCACTCCGCTAGGGTCTCGGCAAAGACAGGCCTTCCAGCCGCTCGAACAACTCGTTTGCGGTCGCACACTCCATAATCCAGTCCTGCGCCTGGTCAAACTGCTCAGGCTCGCTCAGGCGTGCCAGAAGTCCCTCTCCTTTGGAGACGAACTCGTCCCCGAAGCGCCTTCGGAGCAGCCGCAGCAAGGTCCGGCGCTGCCCCTGGCTGAGGCCTTGGTCGATTCCCTGCTGGATCCCCTTCTCGATCCCCAGTCGCTCCACGCTCGTGATGTAGGGCATCTTCTTCTCCTCCTCAAAGCGGTTGAGTTCCTGCCAGAACCGGTCGTCCAGCTCCTTCGGAAGCGCCATCATCCAGTCGATGAACCGAAACAACTCCAAGATGTCGCCTCGCCCGAGACCCTTCTCGTACAGCGCCTTGACCAGCTCGGACTTGGAGCGGCATCGGGCCTGCAAATCTCCGGCCGTCTCGAGCGCTGAGAGATGAGCCATCGTCACCATCGCGAACGGATTTCGGCTCCCCTCGAGATCGTGGCGGCGAGCGGCAAAGTCCAGCAGCTTCACCATTGGGAAACTCAGGCCGGCCCGGCTTCCCCACAGCTCGTACTCGTACCGATCGGGACGCCATCGGGGGTCGTCGTCGGTGAGGACTGCAAGACTGGCGACCTTGCGATCATAGCGGTCGAACAGCCGGTAGTTGTACACGTACATTCGCCGGGCGAAGTCGCCGGCTCGGTTGCCCTGGCCCTCCACGTGCACGAGGACGAACTCCTCTTCCCCGTCCTTGCGCCAGACCCTGACAAGCTTGTCGGCCAGCCGCCGGCCCAGTTCTGCATCGCGAACGACCTTCTCGAGTTCCTTGTCGAGAAACTCGTGCCCCCTGCTCCAGTCGATGCCATCGTGAGCCACCGGAAAGAAGAGAGCCAGGAAGGGTTGAAAGTAGTGTTCCAGGGCTTCCTTCCAGGGGCTGTCGTAGTCGGCGTTCTCAGCCGCCTGGTCCGAGGCTGTCGGCTCTTTCATGCCTCGAACATACACCCCCGGCACGGCCAGGACAATGCCGGCGGGGGGTGCGCTCGCAGCTCATGGGGATCCTGGGGCCCGTTCGTGCTGAGCCGGAGGCGACCCTTCGACGGGCTCAGGAGAGCCTCCGAGTCGAAGCACGGCTCGCAGAGCCAGTTCTCCCGCCCCTTCGACAAGCTCAGGACATGCCTTCGACTCGCCTCGCTACGCTCGGCGGCTCAGGGCGA
>JACQZL010000177.1 GCA_016213865.1 Candidatus Rifleibacteriota bacterium | reverse complement strand
CCGCGGGCGGTCAGCCGCCGCTGGTGCTCGACGTGCGGAACCTGCCCGAGCGCCAGGGCGGCGCGCTGGTCGAGGACGCGATGCACATCCCGCTCCCGGAGTTGAGAGATCGGCTCGGCGAGCTGCCGCAGGGCCGCGAGATCTGGGTGCACTGCGCGATGGGCCAGAGGGCGCACTACGCGACGCGGATCCTGCGGCAGCACGGATTCGACGCCCGGAACCTGAGCGGCGGCTTCCGGCTGAGGAAGGTGCGGGGGTAGCCGAGCCGCCAAGGAAGACAGGTATCACAGAGACACAGAGACACGGAGACACGGAGACACAGAGACACAGAGCGCGAGTTCCGGGGACACGATGGATCATCGTGTCCCCGAAACTCTGGGTAGCCTGACCGAGCTCAACTCCCCCTCCGTGTCTCTGTGCCTCTGTGTCTCTGTGATTGGTTATCTCTTGCGCGACCGCTCCGGAACGACTTCTGGGTCGGTCAGGTTGTGCCCCTTGTCCGTCTGATCACGGTTGAACTGGCGGCTCGAATGGCCCACGATGGGGGGCCATGAGCGAGTTCGACTTTCCTGCGAATCCCGCGGCCGAGATGCTGCTCGAGGAACTCTCCGAGGTGCAGCGCGAGGCTGTGTCGCGCACCGACGGGCCGGTGCTGATCCTGGCCGGCGCCGGCAGCGGCAAGACGCGGGTGATCACCTATCGCATCGCCTATCTGCTGGCCCGCGGGGTGCAGCCGCGCGAGATCCTCGCGGTGACGTTTACCAACAAGGCGGCGCGCGAGATGCGCGAGCGCGTCGATCGCCTGCTCGGGGGCGAGAGCCGCGATCTCTGGGTCACCACGTTCCACGCCTTCGGGGCGCGGCTGCTCAGGCGCCATGCGGAGGTCCTGGAGCGGACCGCCGACTTCGTGATCTACGACCAGGACGATTCCTCGCGGCTGGTGAGGCGCATCCTCAAGCAGATGGGCCAGGACCCGAAGCGGGTGCCGCCCGGCGAGGTGACCCACTGGATCGAACACCACAAGTGCCATCCCGACGAACCGCCCGACGAGGACGCCACGTTCCTCGAGCGCATCATCCGCAAGGTCTACGGGCGTTACCAGGAAGAGCTGGCCCGGGCCAACGCCTTCGACTTCGGCGACCTGCTGGCCCAGCCGCTGCATCTGTTCGAGAAGGACCCCGGCACCCTCGAGCACTATCAAGAACGCTGGCGTTACATCCTGGTCGACGAGTACCAGGACACCAACCGGGCCCAGTACCTGCTGACCCGGACGCTCGCCGCGAAGCACCACAACCTGTGCGTGGTCGGCGACGAAGACCAATCGATCTACAGCTGGCGCGGCGCCGACATCCGCAACATCCTGGAGTTCGAGGCCGACTACCAGGGCGACGACATCAAGACCTTCCACCTGGTGCGCAACTACCGCTCGCCCAGGGTCATCCTGCAGGCGGCCCAGAGCCTCATCCAGAACAACCAGTACGGCCACCGCAAGACCAAGCCGCTCGAGAGCGACATGGAGAGCGCCTGGAAGGTCACCTGTTTCGCGGCGCGCGACCATCGGGCCGAGGCGGCCTACGTGCGCGACAAGATCGAGGAGATCCACCGGCGCGAGGCAGTGCCGTTCGGCGAGTTCGCCGTCTTCTACCGCACTCACGCCCAGGCGCGCATCCTGGAAGAGACCTTCGTGCAGGCCCGGGTGCCGTTCCGGGTCTTCGGCGGCCCCCGATTCTTCGAACGCGTCGAGATCAAGGACCTGCTCGCCTACCTGCGCGTGCTGATGAACCCGCGCGACACCGTCAGCCTGGAGCGAGTCATCAACGTTCCCCGCCGTGGGGTTGGCGACACCTCGTTCGACAAGCTGGTGGTGGCCGCGGAAGAGCGCGGCGAGCCGGTGTGGTCGCTCATCGAGCGGTTGCAGGGCGTGACCGGGAAGGCCAAGGCCGGCGTCGAGAAGTTCCGGGACCTGGTGGTGGCGCTCAGGGACGCCCGCGCCAAGCTCTCGCTGCCCGAGCTGGTCTCCGAGCTGGTCGAGCGCATCGCCTACGAAGATCATCTCAAGGAGCAGGGGCGCGACGACCGGATCGAGATCGTCGAGGAGTTCCAGGGCTGGGTCCGCGACTACACGCGCCAGCTGGCCCAGACCGGGGTCGAGGCGACCCTCGAGAACTTCCTGGAATCGGTGACGCTGGCGGCCGGGGTCGACTCGATGAACGAGGAACTCGGCCAGGTCACGATGATGACGCTGCACAACGCCAAGGGGCTGGAGTTTCCCTACGTGTTCATCGTCGGGATGGAAGAGCGTATCTTCCCGCACGCCAGCGCCCTTTCGAGCCCTCACGAGCTGGAGGAGGAACGGCGGCTCGCCTACGTCGGCATGACCCGGGCGATGAAACGCCTGTTCCTGACCTACGCCGCCTTCCGCGTCATCCACGGGCGCGACAGCTTCCAGACCGTCAGCCGGTTCCTGACCGAGATCGATTGCAACTGCCTGCAGCTCGATCGAAGGTGAGCGTCCGCACCAGGACAGGTATCACGGAGACACAGAGAGGAAGTTCCGGGGACATGATGGATCATCGTGTCCCCGGAACTCTGGGTGCCGTGGTCAACTCTCCCTCTGTGTCTCCGTGTCTCTGTG
>JACQZL010000167.1 GCA_016213865.1 Candidatus Rifleibacteriota bacterium | reverse complement strand
TCGACGTCCGGATCCTCGGCGCAACCCACAAGGACCTGCGCCGCGAGGTTGCCGAGGGCCGCTTCCGAGAGGACCTCTTCTACCGCATCAACGTCTTCGCGCTGCACATCCCGCCGCTCCGGGAGCGGCCGGAGGACGTCCCGCTGCTGGTCAGCCACTTCATCGGGATCTTCAACCAGAAGATGGGGCGCAGCATCCGGGGCGTCCAGTCGGACGCGCTGGAGCTGCTGAAGCGCTATCCCTGGCCGGGCACCGTGCGCGAGCTTCGAAACGTCGTCGAACGGGCGTTCGTTCTGGAGCCGACGGACCTCTTGACCCCATCGAGTCTGCCGCTCGACCTCGCGGGGGGCGCTCTTCCGGCCGCGGTGAGGGAAAACACCGGCCGGGCGGTCTTGCCGGAAGAGCCGCCGGCCGCCCAGGACGGACCGGACTCGGCTGACGAGCAGGCGCTCCTGGCCGCGGCCGCCGCGGGCCCGGCCCCGACGGTCCTCGAGCTCGAGTCGCTGCCCAGGGACTTCGAATCGGCCAAGGACGAGTTCGAGCGGCTGTTCCTGAGGGCCGCCATCCGCCGCCTGGGCGGCAACATCAGCGAGGTCGCGCGCGAGACGGGCATCTCGCGGCGCCACATCTACCGCCGGATGAAGAGCCTGGGGCTGTAGGGCGTCCGCGCGACCGCGGGGTGGTGCGTCAGCGCTGCCAGGGGGCCAGAGAGGGTTCGGCCGTCACCCGTTCGCCTCCTGACGCCGCCACAGTCGGACGGTGAAACGCTCGACGTCCTCTTCGAGATCGGGCTCGCGGCCGTTCTGCTCGACCGTGAGCTTCACGATCTTGCGCGGCACGCCCATCCCCATGTGCTCCAGGTATCCGCAGTCACGCATCACGTCCTTGAGGATCTGATTACGCGACGCCCGGCAACCGGCGCGCATGCGTGCCGGCGTGATGCCGTTCGGCAAGCGGCCGGGAGAAATGACCTCCAGACGGTCCTCGTAGAGCGACAGTTCGATGTCGGTCGCCGAGAGCAGATAGTCCCGATGAACAAGGGCGTTGACGATCGCCTCGCGAAGGGCCTCCTCGGGATAGGGCCATCGCTCGCGCCTGCGGGCTCCACCCTCGAGGACTGCTTCGATCGGGAGGTTGCGCCGGCAGAACTCGACCGCTTGTTCCACCAGCCCGTTTTCGATGAGCTGGCCGGAAGCGTTCATCAAGGGGAGCAGCGGGCCCCGCAGCGCTTGGCGCTCGCGGGCTGCATAGTCTTTCTCTCGGCCGCAGTAGGCGACCGCGTCGATGCCAGCCTGAGGAAGGAACCGATTGGGTTGGGTCCCGAAGAGGAGGATGGCCGAGACGGTCGCGCTCGAGCCAAGGGCTTCGCTCTCCAGAAGTTCGGTGTTGGCGAGCAACGTTCGCCATCCGGTCTCGTCGTCGTCCGCGGGAACGGCCTGCTGCCGGACACGCCCGAAGTAGTCCTTCAAGCGACGCCGGTCGAGATCGGCCATTGTCGAGCCGGACACGGGGCGGGCCTCGACCTTGAAGGCGCCGCGCTGCTGGAACAGGCGCTCCAGTTCCTCGCGGCTGGCCTCGCGGCTGACCGTTCCAACTCGGATGTAGTACGTCGCGTGCTGATCGTGCCAGACATGATGGACCGTCCATCCGCGCTCGACCCGAACGATTGCCACGTCCTTCCCCGGCTCGACGTCCCGGACCCGGTCGAAGAACGGGATGAGCTCGGGGCGGATCTTGTCCCTGCAAGTCGTCATCACCCATTCCTCGAGGTTCTCGCGCGTGGTGCCCCTGATGGAGCCGTCGTCGTCCACGCCGAGGAGCACCTGCCCGCCCTGGAAGTTCGCAAAAGACACGAGCACCTTCGCGAGCGCGCGGTTGTCTAGCGTGTCCCGCTTGAAGTCAACGCCGGACGTCTCCCCGTTGCGAATCAGCTCGAGCAGTTCAGTCTTTGTCATCCCGGCTCCCTCAGTATCCGTACTTGAGCCTTCGGGTCTCGAACGCCGTCTTGCCGCCCTCCAGGGTCGCCTCGACGAACTCCCGTACGGGCCGAGCGTCGATGGAACCCATGTGCTCTCGCGCCAGATGGCCCCGGCCTTGCCCGGCCTCGCCGCGGGCGGTGAGGCCCAGAATGAGCTCTGCATCTCCGAGCACCGCCACGTTTGCGTTGTGGGTGGCGAACACGAACTGCCGCCGGCGCTTCTCCTCTCGCAACTTGGGGATTACTCCTTCGGTGATGAAGCGGTTGTCCAGATCTTCCTCTGGTTGATCGACGACGAGCGGGGCGTCCGATTCCAGCAGCAAGAGTAGCAAGACCGCCGTGGCTTTCTGTCCCGTCGAGAGGTTCTCCAGTGCTTGCCACTCCGGCGGGTTACCCTCCGGGGCCACGTTGAGTTCGATTCCCGTTGTCGGGGCCAGGTCGAGTTCTTCCAGTTGCATCAAGACGCTTGCCGGGGCCTGGGCAATCCGCTCGGCCTGGGCGGCAGGAAGGGAGAACTTCTGCGTCAGGATGCCTCGGCCGGTACGAACGGCATCCACGAACCCGGCGAGCGACAGGTCCGGCTGCTTCCTCAGGGCCTCGATGGCCTCGGACAGCCTCCCGGGCAGTGCGTCCCGCAACAGGGCCAACAGTGGTTCGCGGTTGCCTGCAAACGTCACGTTGACCCGGACCATGCCGGAGAGTCCGCGGCTGACCCGTTCAGCAGCACCTTTGAGCTCACGGAACTCCGCGCTCTTCAGGTCCTCCCACTCGACGAGCAAGTTTCGTCGCCGGACCTCGTGCTCCTGAAGCTCGCGCTGCATGGTGTCGTTGCGCTCCTTCAGGGGGCGAAGCTCCTCGAGCCTCTGGCGCAGTCGAATGAACTCCTCGCCGTCCACCTTCGAGCGTTGAAGTTCCCGTAGGATCTTCTCGTACCCTTCGAGCACTTCGCGCTTACGTTGTCCCCAGACCTCGCGCACGGCCCCAAGGGCTTCCTTTGCGCCAGCGATGACCGCGTCCAAGTCTGCCACGACCTTCGAGAGCCCCCGCTCGAGACCATCGAGGACCGCATCTGCCCGCGCGAGCGTCTCGCGGCCTGGGAGTCCCTCCAGCGCCTTCGGTGCCAGGAAGGCGCGGTCGATGGGAAGCTCGTGCCGAAGCCGGTTCCGCAGTTCGTCGAACCGCGCAATTCGCTCCCCGGCGGTCTCCAGCACATGCTCTTCACGGACCAGCAGACTGCGGTCCTTGAGGCGTTCTTCGAGACCCGCCTCTTGGTAGGCGCGCAGGGTCGTCTCGATGGAGGGCAACGCGGCAAGCCGTTCGTCGATCGCCTTCACATCCCTTTGAAGCTCCGACACCCTCGAACGCGAGCGCTGCAGTTCTCGCACAAGTTCTTCCTTGCGCCTTGCGAGTTGCGGATCGCGCCTGGCGAACCGCCCCAGCAGTCGGGTGAGTTTCTCGGGGCTCTTCGTCAGCTCGGAGATCTCGTGTTGCCCGTAGACCTCGATACGCGGCATGAGGTCCGCAGGACTCAGGCTGACAACGTCGCCCGTCTCGTCGTCCCGGACGACGACTGGATTCGGGATGGTCCTTTCGATTCGATACTCGTGTTTCTTGGGTCGATGGGACCGGAGGAGTAGCGAGAGCTTGGTGCCGCTACCCAGGACGTGACGCACGATCCCCTCGTGCGCCTTTCGGGCCTCGTCACCCAGAGGTTCCAGTCCGAGCACGTACCGAAGGCTCTCGACGACGGTCGACTTGCCGGTCCCGCGGCCCCCAATCAGCACGTTGAGATTCTCGTTGAAGTGGATCGCCTCGCCGTCGAGGAATCCCGATTGCCACGAGAGGGCGACGAGCTCGGCGTGCGGTTGCGGAGCCGGATCGCTCGAGAGGCGAACTCGCGACTCGGGGTCGAGGAAGGCCTGCCGCAGCCCGTCGAGCGAGACCTGGGACATCTTGAGCCAGCAGGACGAACCGGGCTTCGCGAGGCCCTCCGGGGACTGCACGTCCTGCGCGTTCACGATGGCAATGGGCCTGTCGCGACGATACGCGGGGTCTCTGTTCTCCAGGATGTCGCGATGGCCCTGGGGTGCTTCGGAAGCAGGGCCCGGAAGTGAGCACGCTAGCAACAACGGCGAGCACCAGGCGTTCACTCTCGGCTGGCCCGAGAGCTTCCCGAGAAGGCCGTCCTTCGCGGCAACGTGAGCGGCGACACAGAGGGCGCTCCATTGCCGCGCGGCCTCCAGCAGCTCGAGCACATCGTACTTGCCCGGGCCAGACGCGAGCGTGTCATCGAGAATGCCACAGTCGCCGAGCACGCGCTCCAGAGCGGCGGTCTCGCGGTCCATGGGAAAGAGGCAGAGCATGTGGACCCCCTCCTTCGTGACCGCCTCGAATCCCGGGAACACGTGCAGGCCCCGGGAGCGCGCCGTCTGCCGGAGGCCCTCAGCGGTGCCGACCCCGAAGTGGTCCGTGACCGCGATGACCTCGATGCCCAGCTCCAGGCAGGCCTGGACCATCGCCTCGTTGTAGGCCTCCTCTGACACGAACGGTGTCGTCCGGCCATGTCGCTGGAGGTACGCGTACGGGTTCACCTGCAAGGCACACCGATAGAATCGTGCCCCGCCGGGAAGTGCCAAGGCCCGGGTAATGGGATCGTTCGAGTTCACGGGTTCCCCCTGGAGAGTACCGTTCCTCGCAGGTCCTGCCACCCACCGAGGCGACTGACATGGCAGCCTTCATGTTCCCTCACCGCGATGATGAGCGATTGGAGGGCACACTCGAGCACATGACCCGCCAGGTAGGCCGCCCCGTCAGCACACGAGGCCTGCAGCAGTGTCTGCGAATCCGCCAAGTGCTTGCCCTCGGCTTCCGGATGATCGTCCCCGTTCTGCTGCAAGAGCTGCGACATCACGCCTTCCTTCCACCTTTGACTTGCCGCCAATCCGAACTGGCCGGCCAACGGGAGCTCTCAGTAGCCGGTTGAAGACGCTGGCAAGCTACAGGAAGCCACGCGAACCTGTCAATGAAGCGAGAGTGCGTGTCCCGTGGGTGGCCCCCCCTTGCAAGAGAAACACAGAGACGCAGAGACACAGAGGCACAGAGGGCTCTCTCTCTGCCTCGCTCGCAGGCGCCGCGACCCCTCGAGTCTCCCTCGTCTTGTCATCCGATGGACGTCGGGGACCACCTACGAGACATGCACCCAACGAAGCGAGGAGCGGCGACTCGACCCGAGCGGGCCACAAGCATGTCCTGAGCTTGTCGAAGGGGGCCCGCGCCCTTGCCGGCCGCAGCGATCTCGGGTACAATCGTCTCCGCCGCCCTCGGAGGCGAAGATTCGATTTGGGAGCGTGACGCGATGCGCGGATGGTTCGTGACCGGGTTGCTGCTGGTCTGGTTCCTCTCGAGTGTCACTTCTGTACGGGCCGGCGAGTTGTTCGGCGTCTTCAACCTGAGGACCCGGCTCTTCCGGCAGCTCCATGACGCGCCGGAGCAGGTGCCCGTCCGCACGCGTCACCCGATCGTCCTGGCGCATGGGATCTGCGGTTTCGATCGGGTCAAGTGGGGCCCCGTGGAGGTCCGGTACTTCAACCGGATCGAGGCCCACCTGAAGGCCTGCGGCTTCGAAGTCCTCACGACCGAGGTCCCCGCCACGGGCAGCATCCTCCGCCGGGCCGAGGCACTCGCGCGCCAGATCCGGGCCTGGCAACCGGGACGCAAGGTCAACCTCATCGCCCACAGCATGGGCGGCCTCGATTCGCGCTTCATGATCTCGAGGCTCGGGATGGGCGCCCGGGTCGCCTCGCTCACGATGATCGGCACACCCAACCACGGGACCCTCCTTTCCGACTGGGCCGTCTACTGGGGCGCGGAGAGAGTGCCCGGCGTCGAGCGCTTCCTGCGGGCCCTGGGAATCGACACCGGGGGGTTCCGCGATCTGGCGGTCGCCCACATCGTCAACGAGTTCAATCCGAGGACGCCGGACGATCCGCGAGTCTCTTACCGCACGCTCGCCGGCTCCCAGGAGCTGCGTCATTACCTGCCGCCGCTGGCGGCCACTCACCTCGTCCTGCGGGGACTCGAGAAGACGCTCGCCGGGCAGGCGCTCTCAGCCGCCGAGCTGGCTCCCGTCGAAGCGCTCGCCAAGAAGCACGGGGTTGGTTTCGCCCTGTCACGAGAGGGCTTCCGCCGGATGCTCCGCAGCCTGCCATCGGACTGGCTGGTCCCCTCGCTCGTGGGCAAGACCGACGGCCTGGTCTCGATGTCGTCGGTGCGTCACGGGGCCTACCTGGGCGACCTCGATGCGGACCACCTGGATGAAATGGGCTGGCTGACCACCTTCGACGCCCGCGGCCTCTATGAGGCGATCGCGCGGCAGTTGGCCGAGACAGGGTACTGACTGCCGCTCGCGGTGTCCGGAGGTCCTCAGCGCCGCCGCCGCCAGAGAACCAGCGCCAGCACCACGAGCAGCCCCAGGCCGAGCACGAGGGGCCATCGGAGGGCCCGGGCAGGACCGCCCGCGGGACCCGTCGAGTCGGGTGCCGGGAACTGCGCCTGGGGCCGCGGCGGGGGCGGAGCGACGTCCCTGGGCGAAGCGGAGCCAAGGCCCGAGCGCCCACCCTCCGGCGAGGCGGGCCCCTGCTTGACGAGCAGGCGAAGGGTTGCCAGGAACCGCTCGAGGGGCTGGGCCGCCAGCACGTCCTCGCCGACTCCCGGCGCGTCATCGAGGTCGGCCGTGCTGATGTCGGGGACCACGACGGCGGTCCCGTCGTGTTGCTTCCTGACGTGGAAGGAACCCTGCGGCAGCCCTATGGGCATCAGGGTCCCGTCGGACACGGGTTGCAGCATGACGATGACGTCCTGGCCGCGTTCGTAGGCCGGCGCGCCGGGAACGAGGGTCGTCACGGACCCATCGGTGCCCCCGGGGACGGTGAAGGTGACGTCGGCGGTCGAGGGCCCCTTGAAGCTCTCGGAAACCCGCACCGTCACGCGCGTCTCGATGCCGCCTTCGGGCGAGGAGACTCCCTCGAGCGAGGTGACGTTGCCTCGCACGATCCGCTCGGAGAGGCGGACCCGCTCGGCGGGCGTGAGGTACTGCAACGTCATGGCGGCCACCGGCACGGTGCCGGCGGCCACGCTCAGAAAGGCTATCAGGATTGGAGGGAACGCACGGTTCCCTAGCAAGGACGTCGTCACCGGCCTCTCAGACTCCCTTCGGACCGATCGTCGTCGCTGTCGGCCGAGCCGACTCCAAGCGAGCGCTGGATCTCGCTCGGATCGGATTCGACGCCGTGCTGGCGGAGGAACTGCTCGACGGCGTCGGCGCTGACGCGGGCCATCCGTTCCAGGATCCGCTCGATCTGCTTTCCGGGATCGAGGCTCCCGTTGCCGCTGAAGTCGATCTCGTAACGTTCGGTGAACTCGCCGTCGCGGTGGCCGGCGCTCGACCCGTTGTTGGCATAACGGCCCATCACGAACCCGCGGATGCGGCCGTGGAAGTCGGCGCCGTAGTCCTCCCGGATGCGATCGAGGAGCTGCTGGATGGGGTCCCGCAAGGGCGGCCGCACGCCGGTCGCGACCCATGGATTGCCGGGGGGCTGGCCGGGAGTGCCGGGACCGCCCGGAGGCGGGTTGGACGGCGGCGTGCCGGGACCGCCGGGGGTCCCCGGGCCGGAGGGCGTGGTGGCGGCGGTGTCGGTCGCAGAATCGGTCGGGTCGTTCGAGGCAAGCCTGGTCCGCGCGGGCGGAGGTGGAGGGACGTCGTGGGGCTGCACGATCGCCGGGGGCGTGGCCGGCGCCTCCGCACCGGTCGACGTCGCCGGGGCCCCGATGGGCTGGGAGGTCACGGCCCCCAGGACGTTCACTTTTGCGACCCCGTCCGTGAACTGGGTCTTGCTATCGGGCCTCCGGACCTCGAAGAGCGAGCTGACGCTGTACATCTTGGGCGCGTATTGAGGATCGACCACGCGCAGGTCGTCGTCCCGCGAGAGCGCCGTCAGGCTCACGCGCAGGAAGTCCTTCCCGTCCTGCTTCATCGGAGCGTAGTCGACGTCCCGCAGTACCACGGCGGGCAGAACGCGACTCCTGGGCGGGACGCCGTCCCGCTCTTCGAGCCGCTCCAGGACGTAGTTGCCGGTGTCGTGCGAGCTGAGGCCCACCTGGAAGGTCACGACCGAAACCGCGCCGTCGGTCATGCCGGCCGTGCGCGGGATCGACCGCAGGAAGGCGATGCTCTTGCGGTCCTTGGACAGCCGAAAGGTCTCCGCCAGCGGCTCGGGGCGAGGGCGCACGGCCATCTGCCGCATGTCTTCCAGGATGAACTCGAGGGCCGCCGCTGCCGACTCGGCGGCGGTGGCGTGCTCGTCGCTGGCGCGGCCCTGCTTGAAACTGCCGACGTAGAGCGCGTTGACGACGACGAGCAGGACCAGCAGGACGCCGCTGACGACCAGCGCCTCTACCAGAGTGAAACCTCGATTCCGCCGTGACATCGTCCTGCCTCCTCGCTTACGGGTGGTCCGATTCGTTAAGTCTATCGCAAGATCCGGACCGCGCGGACTACAAGCTGCAGGCTGCCCTCACGCCTCGAGCCTCGAGCCCGGGTGTGTCTTCCACGTCACCGGGACCCGGTCGGCTGTGACCTGGGGGTCTCACTTCGGGCCGCTTTTTGGTACGCTGAAGCCGTGCCCGAACGATTCGGCGAGTACGAGCTTTCGGACCGGCTGGGGTCAGGCGGCATGGGTTCCGTGTATCGCGCCCTCTGGCGCACCCAGAACCAGGTCGTCGCGCTCAAGCGGTTGCACCCTGGCCTGGAGGGGGACGTCCGCAAGCGGTTCCTGCGGGAGATCGAGGTCGTCTCGCAACTGGCCCATCCGAACATCGTCCGGGTCCTGGACTTCGGCGAGGTCGGCGGCCTTCCCTACCTGGCGATGGAGGTGGTCCAGGGCGAGACGCTGGCCAACCGGATCGACCGCAGGGAACTGGAAGGCCGGGCAGTGGCCACCATCGAGGAGTTCTACCGCATGGCCGACGGCCTCGCGGCGGCCCTGGAGTACGTCCACGCTCGCGGCATCGTGCACCGCGACCTCAAGCCCGCCAACGTCTTCGTCAACCGCCAGGGAGAGGTCCTCCTGGCCGACTTCGGCCTCGCGCACGTCGCGGCCGCCTCCCGGATGACGGCCTCGGGGGCCGTGATCGGCACGCCCGCCTACCTGGCTCCCGAACAGATCACGGGGGGCACCGTCGACCACCGGAGCGACCTCTACCAGGCAGGCCTCATCTTCTTCGAGGTGCTGGCCGGGCACATCCCCTTCGAGGACCTCGACGCGAGCTACGCCATCGCGACGGCGCGGATCAACAAGTCCATTCCTCCGCCCAGCTCGATGAACCCGACGATCCCCGCGACCCTGGATCGGATCGTCCTGCGATGCCTCGCGGTCGAGCCGGCCGAGCGTTACCAGACCGCCTCGGAGCTCCGTACGGCCTTGGCGGGCGCGCGCAAGGGAGTGCTGGAAAGGCCGCTCGCGTCCAGGCGGATCCCCCTGGCCGGAAAACCCGCCACTCCGCCCCGCCCTGCCGTCGAGCCGCTCCGCCGAGTCAGCCCGACCGCAATCGCGGCGGTCACCGCCACGCTGGTCGCGGCCGGGGCCGTCGGCATGCTGGTCGTAAAGAGCCGACCGGCTCCCGCGCCCGTCACCTCGCAGGAGGCGCCCGCCGCGCCCGGGGAGCTGCAGATCGTCGTCGACCCCGGCTCCCGCGAAGCCCTCATCAGCTTCCGGACCGCCGAGAGCGCCACCGGCGCGCTCGTGCTGGAAGGCCCTCAGGGCCGACGCGAGCTCGTGGTCTCGTCAACGCCGTCCACGCACCACACGACCTGGGTCTCGGAGCTGACCCCCGCGACGCGCTACAGCTTCGTCTTGCGGTTGACCACGGTCACCGGCAAGACCCTCGTCTCCCGAAGTCGCGAGTTCGAGACGCGGCCGTGAAGAGGGCCTGGGGGAGCGACGACGGATCACGGGGAAGATGAACCACCAAGACTCAAAGGCACCAAGGGCTGCACGAAGAGAAGCGTGTTCGAAGGAGGCCCTTTGTGCTGCTCTTCGGGTCTTTGGGTCTTCGTGGTTTGGTCTCCTTGGCCCATCGCGCGGTGCGGCCTCCCATCTGTCTGCATCGCACCCGGACCCCGGGGGGACAGGGGCGCTCCGGCGATGGGAATGGTAGTGTATCCATACTGGTTTCGAGAGACCGTTTTGAGTTGAACCGACGGATGTACATCTCCGGGGTAAACCCCCGTGTTTTCGTGTCTCCTGCGAAGGACCGGGGCCCACGCCCCGCTCGCCTTCGTCTGGCAGGCTCCATGCTAGTGCTGGTGCCCGTCGTGCTCCTCATCCTCCTGACGGTGCTCTTCACGGTCAACTACCTGATGCGCACGCAGTACCACCGGGGCCACGCCTACCGGGTCGGGCAGGAGGCCGTCTACCTGGCTGAAGGCGGTCTCGCACTGGCCAACTCGTGGCTCTCTTCGGACGAGGGCCGAGCGCTGGTGACGCGAATGACTCAGCTCGCGGTGGAGCAACTGGGGAGCTCGGGCTCGCCGGCGGACAACCTGGTCGTGCTCGAGGAAGAGCTCGAGCTTCCGGGCCTCGCGCTCCTCACGGCCGGCTTCCCGGGTGCGACGGTGGCGGCGCGGCTGCGTCTCTTCACCGGAAAGCCCGTTCTCAGGTCGAGCCCCGTCCGTGGCCTGGCGCCGGACCCGGCCGAGGTCGAGGCCTGGCTCGAGGTCCTCTCGGAGTGCACGACGCGCGAGCTGACCCGGCGGATCCGTTCCAGGACGCCTTCGCGCATCGTCAACGTGCTCCCGCCGCTGGTGTCGCGGTTTGCCCTGATGGTCTGCTCCAGCGGCTCCGCGGCTCGCTCGATCAACTGCCTCGACTACGACTCCGAGAAGGCCCTGTTCAGGGACGCCTCGACCGGAGCGCGCTCCTGGCCGCTCGAGGTCTGCGGCGCGGCGACGGGCCTCTCCCAGTCCGTCTCGCCGGGCAGCGATCAGGAACTGGACTGCGTGGTCCCCAGGACGGGCGCTTCGACCTCCGGCGAGCCGCTCGATGCGGCCCGTACCTCCGGCTGGGTGTACCTCGGCGGACCGGACCCTTGGTTCCTGCAATTGACCCTGGGCGCCGGCCTGCTCAACCCGCTCGAGGAGCACGGCCTGCTGCGACGGGCGGCCTACGTGCTGCCCGGGTCCAGTCTGGGCGAAGGGTTTCAAGAGAAGATCTACTTCTTCGGCTTTGCGCGCGGCGCCGGGGAGCTGGCCATGCTCGGGCGAGCGCGGGCCCGGTGGCGCAGCCCTTCGACCGGCGAGGAGGTGAGCGAGCGGACCTCGCTCCTGCACCTCTCGGGCAACGCCCGCAGCCCGGGACCGACGGTGGTCCTGGGGCCGGTCTTCCGGCGGTTCCTCAGCTTCTCCAAGGTGCGCCGCGGTGACTCGGGCCCGTTCACCAGCTTCGTCCACGTGGAGACCCCCGAGGAGTTCGCGCGCGTCGGCGCTGCCTTCCAGACCCTGACGGGTCAGGGCTACGATGCCTACCAGCGCGTCATGGCCAGGGTCGTCGAGGAGCCCTACAACCGCTCCCACGATTACCTCGTCACCTCGGAAGAGCGAGTCGCCGGACCGGCCGGCAGCCGTCTGGACCCGGGAAAGACGCCGGCCATCCCCGAGCTCCTGCTCGACGAGCAAGGCCTGGAACCGGTCCTGGCGCCGGCCGTGCAGGACCCGCTCTTCCTCTATCCGGCGCCCCAGGGCGGTCCCGTCGCGGCGGCGCCGATCCGCCTTGGCAGGGTTGGGAGCGAAGGCCGCGCCAGCGTCCTCTTCACCGGGGATCCGGGCAAACTCGACGGATATGACGCCTTGATGCGCTCGCGAGTCACGCTAAAGTGGCCCCGCCCGGGGCCCGTGCCGCAGCCGCTGTTGGGGCCGTTCCTCCGGAAGGGTCCGACCCTGCCGGAGCTCGACCTTCGCGGACAGATCGTCCACGTCAGCCAGTCGCCGCTCCACGTGCCGGGCGTTCGCGTCGTCGGGAGCGGCACGCTCGTGGCCGACGGCGACCTGGTCCTCGAAGGGCCGATCCTGACGGCGCCGTGCGAGATGCTGACGCTGGTCAGCCTCGGGGGGAGCATCAGACTGCTCTCTCCGGGACCGATCCACGCCTGCCTCGTCGCGCCGCGCGGGCAGGTCCATCCGCCCGCGCTGGGCGGGTTGGAGATCCACGGCAGCGTCGTCTGCCACGACCTGGACAACTTCCCCGAGTTCCTGGCCAACTCGGGTCCCAAGAGGTTCGTCTACGATCCTCGGACGGATCCCTCCGACGGCGAGACCTGGAAGCGCTTCTACCGGCTGGCGGCCACAGCCCCCCCCGAGCGCTTCCTGGAGAGGAAGCAATGAGCCCAGACGTGTCCCTTTCGTGCCTTCGTGGTGAGAAGGACCGCAATCCGAAGGGCGGCGTGACAATCGTCGAGGTCGTCGTCGGCGCGGCGGTGGCGACGATCGTGCTGGCCTGCCTCTGGTTCCTCGTGGTGGCCGTTCACGGCGGCTCGGCGGGTTCGTCGGCCAGGGCGCAGTACGCCCTGGAGCTGACCGAGTTCCTCGAGGTGATGGCCGACGACCTCTTCCACGCGCGTTACGTCGTGCAGGAGGGCGACTCGGGGCGCAGCACGCTGGTGCTGGTCGTGAGACGACTGGACCCGTCGGGCAACCCGGTCCGCGAGCTGGTGCGCTACTCGGTCGACCCCGAGAAGCAGACCCTGACGCGCACTCCCCCGAAGGGGCCTCC
>JACQZL010000166.1:4618-14848 GCA_016213865.1 Candidatus Rifleibacteriota bacterium | reverse complement strand
GGCGACTCCCTGGAAAACGTGCTGGGTCGCCGTCTGGGCGGGCGTGAAGGCCACACCGCGGACCACCAGGTCGGGGCCGCTGACCGTGTCCATCACGATCACCTCCGCCATGTCGGTGGAGGTGGCGGTCGAGGGATCCCGGGCCGTCAGCGTGAACTGATAGGTCCCGGTCAGGATCGGCGTGAAGGTGGCGGAGGCGGTGTTGCCGCCGTTGAGCGTGACGCCGGCCGGGCCCGAGTTCTGCAACCAGGAGTAGGTGATCACCGCACCGTCCGGATCGGCCGAGGCGCGGCCGTCGAGCAAGACCGAGGCTCCCGAGGCAGCCACCAGATCGGGCCCCGCGCGCGCCACCGGGGGCCGGTTCTGCGCGGCCACCGGCCCGGCCGCCAGCCAGAGAACCAGGCTGGCCAGCCAGAGTCCGGCTCCGGCGCGTCGCACTGCTGTCATCCTGCTCGCCCTTCCGTTCGGAGACGACGATCCGGAGCGGGCCGGCGACCCGGCCGGACCGAACCCTGTCATTCCGCTTCCAATGCCGATCTCATGATAGTCCGCCAGGGCCCCGGCCGGCAAGCGGCCGAAGTTGGGGACACCCGACCAGTTTTCGCGGTCCGGCCCCCCCCCCGTGAAGACACGGCATCAAGGCGATGATTGGTCGTGTGTCCCCGGTTTCGCGGTCGGTGCTATACTCACGACCCGGGAAGGCCCCCATGAAGATCTCCCACCAGATAGCGCTCACCATCGTCATCTTCGTGATCTTCGGGGCGGTCGCCTCGGTTCTCACGTCGTACGGGCTAGAGCGCCGCATTCTGGAGGAGAATGCCGAGCTGCACTTCGCGAGCCTGCTGGGCGACATCACCTTCCAGTCCGAGAAGATCCTGCACCGCGCGCCGGAGTCCCGGATGGAGGTCTACGGGAAGGTCATGGACCACTTCTTCGACGAGAAGAAGCGACAGAACTATCACGACGTCACCTACGTCGCGGTCTACGACACGGCCGGCAAGGAGGTCCTGCACTATCCAAACAAGCTCCAGGCCCCGCCGTTCGACCTGCTGCAGATCCTCCAGAAGAACCACATCGATAGCAATTTCGCCCAGAAGGTCTTCCGGCCGCTCGTCGTCGCGAACCAGGGCCACCAGGAGCACCTCACCACGATCGTCTCCGGCGCCTCGGGCACGGTCCACTGGCTGCGGATCGGCGTGACCCTCGCGTTCGTCACCGAGCAGACCTCCGAGATCCTCCTGTACAACTGGACCATCCTGGGCGTGGTGCTGGTGCTCGCCATCCTCTTCTCGGCCATCTTCTCCCACCACATCGCCTCGCCCCTGATCCAGCTGAGCGGCATCTCCACGCGCATCGCACTCAACGACCTGTCGAACATCGCGCTCTCCGGCCGCCAGAACACCCGCGAGATCCGCGCCCTCGCCGAGAGCTTCACGACCATGGCCTCGAACCTGTCGAACATGATCGGGAAGATCCGCGAGTCCTCCGACTACCTGGAGATCCTCAGCCAGGAGGTGCGCAAGACCGCGACCAACATCTCCGGGGGCACGCAACGCCAGTCGGTCGCCGTGGCCGCGACCGCCGAATCGATCCACCGCTCGGCCGAACGGCTCCGCCGCATCATCCAGAGCGCCGAAGAGGTGCAGAAGGGCGCCCGCGCCAACGCCGAGAACACCGGGCTGATGGCCGACCGCGTGGTCGAGACCACCGCCAAGGTCAACAACCTCGTGGAGCGCAACGCAGCCATCCTGGCCAACTCCAAGCAGGCCACCTCGCTCGTCACCAAGGTCAACAGCGACGCCCAGCTCGGCGCCGACGCGATGCAGAAGGCGATCGACGGCATGACCCAGATCAGCCGATCGGCCGAGGAGATCAGCCAGCGCAGCACCATCATCAGCGAGATCGCCGAACAGACCAACCTGCTCGCCCTCAACGCCGCCATCGAGGCGGCCCGGGCCGGCAAACAGGGCAAGAGTTTCGCCGTGGTCGCCGAGGAGATCAGCAAGCTCGCCGAGCGCACCTCCGAGGCCGCCAAGGAGATCACCAACCTGATCAACGACAGCCTCGCGAAGGTCTCTGCCGGCGTCGACGACGTCTACCAGACCAGCTCGATCCTGAGCGAGATCACCACCGGTGTCGTCGAGGTCTCCAAGCTGATCCTCACCAACTCCGAGGTCACCGACCAGCAGTACGAAGACATCACGGCGATCAGCAACAACGTGCAGAAGCTGAACAAGTACACGCCGCAGATCACCGTGCTCAGCCGGGACCAGAGCCAGCGCAGCGAGGAGATCATGCGCCAGGCCGAGGAGTACATGAAGGAAGGCCAGAACGTGCTGGTCTCGATGGAAGGCGTGTCGAGCATCGCTCACGCCAACACCAAGGAGGCCTCCGATCTGCAGACCACCTCGGAGGGCCTCATCTACGCCTCGCGCTCGCTGCACGAGCTGATCAACAAGTTCCGGCTGTAACGGATAACGGGGACACTTACCTGACCCCGAACGCTCGTCTCAGCTGTGGTAGCCAGCGCTGATCGCGGGTTCGAGGCTGCGAACCCGCCAACGGGCAAGAGACCGTTAGTTGACGTTCTGCAAGCGGGATGCGAGCCGTTCGGGGCCAGGTAAGTGTCCCCACTCAAGCCTCACGCCTGTTCCGCCGATTCCTCGACATGACACCGTCATGTCTTCGAAAGGAGTCGCCCCGTGAACGCGAGGACCCTCGCCCTGTTGGCCCTTGGCTTTGGAGGGCTGGCCGCAGCTGCCGCCGCCCAGGATTACGGTCGCAGCGAGACCGTCGAGGGCGGCTATCGTTCCTCCATCCGCCAGACCCACGACGTCGGAGGCTCGGTGGGCGACGAATGGGGCGAGCCTGACCCGGTCTCGTCCCGCAGCCGAGCCTCGCGTTCGTCCGGTTCGCGCCACGAGTTCTTCGAGGACGAGGATCCCGCCTACTCGCTTCGCACCGAACATGTCCGGCGGCAGCCCCGATACGACGACGAGAGCGAGCAGCGCGGTCTGCGCGGCAAGGTGGGGCCCGATCCGGAGCTGGCCCGCTCGGAAACGGCCCGTCTCTCCGCGGCAAGGAGACAGGCGCTGGCCCGCGGGGAGATCGGTGACGAGGTGCGCCGCGTCGAGGACGAGATGGAGCGGCTGGAACATCGCGCCACCGAGGACAGACCCGCCCCGAGGATGACGAAGCGCGCTCCGGTCGAGGAGCCGGAGGACGCCCCGATGCGCTCTCGGAGAAGCCCGTCGGCCCGGACCTCGACCCGCAAGATGGCCCCCTTCTCGGACGATCCGGACGGCGAGAAGGAACGCTCCTCCGCCGGCTTCGACCCGCGCCATGCCGTGAGGGAGACCTCGCGCGGCGAGCCGGAAGGCCCGGCCCGCTCCCGCTCCGCCCGCCAGCGCCCGAACGCCGGCGACGACGAGCTTCGCTCCGAGGCCGCCCCGGCCGCCTCGAACACCCGGAACCTGCTCGTCCTCGAGCGTCAGCTCTCCTCGATGCGCAGGAGAGGCGCGCCGTCAGAGGAGATGGAGCCGCTCGAGACCCAGGCCAAGGAGATGAGGGCCAAGTGGAAGAGCGCGAACGTCCGGGAGACCGGCGAAAGCCCGGCAGTCTCGAGCCGTTTCCGACGCTCCCCGAGCCGCCAAGCCTCCCGCGAGACCCCTCGGATCGACCTCGAGCCCGAAGGCCCGGCGCCCGCCCGCCGGCGTGGGCCTCTGGCGAAGATCTTCGGAAGCAGCGATGACGACTCCGCCGGCGCCGCGCCGGTCAGCGGCCGCTCGAGTGGTTTCGGGGGACCGGCTCATCGTAACTGATTCCCCTGTCGGGAGCTCCGCTCCCGAACCCACGCCAGGGGAGAAGTTCTCCCCTGGACCCCCCGATGGCTGGAGAGTGTCTTGCCCTCGCTCGCAGCTCAGAGTCCTCGAAAGTGACGGTAAGGCCTCGATTCCTCTTCTCATTGCCGGGTCCAGGGCGGGGCTACCGCCCTGGCGAGGCCTGGAGCAGAGCTCCAGCAGGGGTCCGGGGACAGCGTCCCCGGATCGGACTCCAACCGGAAGTATCAATCGATGTAGCTGCCCCGAATGAACTGACCGACCTGCTCCAGGAAGTCGGCAGGGGTGATTCCCAGCGAGCCTTCGAGCACCTCCTGGTCGGATTGGCCGCCGGCGTAGGCGAGGATCATCTTCTTGATGAGCGCGAGCCCGTCGGAGCGCCGCAGGAGGAAGTCGGCCATCAGATAGGCCTGGATGTAGGCCTTCTCGCGCTTCTCGCCGGTTCCGATGGCAGAGACCGGTAGGTAGTCGGCCAGCTCGGGCAGGTCGAGCAGGCCCGCGCCGAAGGTCTTGTCGTAATCGACCGACGTGTAGTCGTAGCCGCCGGCCTGCTTTTCGGCCAGGCCCTCCATCAACCAGAGCGCCATCGGCGAGAAGGAGGGCCGTCCCAGCGACTGGTAGAGCACCAGGTGGGAGAACTCGTGGAAGATCAGGTGGCGGCCCAACCTGCGCTTCTCCTCGGTATCGATCGACGAGAAGTAGGAGCTGGAGATGATGATCTCGTCGCTGACGTGGCTGTAGAACGCGGGGAGCAGGGCGCCGGTCTTCTCGAAGATCCAGACCTGCACCTGAGGCGGGTGGTATCCGGTCTCCCGGCAGATCGACTCGTACGCCGACTGGAAGACCTGGAGGATTGCCAGGAAGGTGGACTCCGGCAGGCCCCTCGGGTGGACGAAGCGGAAGGGGCCGACGGCGCGCCGCACCCCGGTCGCCAGGAGGGCCTGGCGTTCCTTCAGGTTGCTGCGAAGCGAGAGGGCCGACTCGTCGCCTGGCGCCAGCAGGAGCACGCGATCCAGGCTGGCGATGGCCTGCTCGAGCCGCTCGTTCTGGGCGTAGACCTGGGCGAGATCCTTGAGGAAGTTGGCCGCGTATCGGTGGATCGAGGTCGCCCGTTCCAGGCAACCCTGGGCGCCCTTGTAGTCCTTCTGGTTGAAGAGGACGATCCCCAGCATGTAGAGCCCGTCGGGGTCGGCCGGGTGGGAGCGCAGGAGCCCCTGCATCGTCCGCTGGGCCCCGTCGAGATCGCGCTTCAGGAACTGCAGATCCGCCTGCGCCAGGAGCGCCTCTTTCGAGCCCGGGTCGGCCGCGAGAGCCTTGTCCAGATATCTCTGGCACATGGAGTAGTTGCCCTTCTGCAGGTAGTACAGCCCCCCCATGGCCAGCGGCAGGACCGAATCCGGCGCCAGCTTGACTGCCGCGCGGAGCTGGCGGGCCGCCCCCCGGAGGTCCTTGGAGCCGAGCAGCACTCTGGCCAGGAAACAGTGGGCGGCCACGCTGTCCGGGTTGGCGCCGACGGCGCTCTCGAAGAAGCGCCGGGCCTCCGGGAGATCGCCGATCTCCTCCTTGATGCGGCCGGCGGCGAGGAAGACCTCCTCGCTCGCCTGCGGCCCGTCGAGTAGCGGCTGCACGGCTGCCTCGGCCTCTGCCAGGCGGTAGAGCGAGAGCAACTGCTGGACCTTGGAAAGGGTCCCGGGCGGGGCCGCGTGGACGGGGAAGATGCCGGCCAGAGCAACCGCCAGGAGCGACCATGACATCGTCCGGACCAGCCCTAGCCGCAAGCGATGTGAACGAGGCATCCGCGTCCCCTCATGTATCGCAGCAACCGGCAAGCGGCAAGTCCCGACATCAGAGGGCCCGGTACGAGCCCTGCATCGAAGGGAATCCTCCTGAGTTCCGGCACGACCGGATTGGGCCTGCGCTGCCCTCGCGGAAACCGGGTTGACATCGTTTAGCAGCGATGATACAAGAGTGCTAATCGTTCGGCCGTTCTCCTTCTCAGGGGCCGGAAGAGTCCGCGGCCGGATCGAGAGAAGGCGGTACTGGATTGGATTCGCACAAGCCGCATGCTGCATGCCCGGGGGCGCGTCGCTGCCTGCGAGGTGACTCTTGGCCACGAGCGAAGCTGGTGCAATGCACCCGGCACCGTCGGGGTTTCCCTTGGAGCCATTTCTGAGTTGCTGTAACCTGGGATTCTTTCCTGGCCGCTTCCCCCGGTGAAACGCTGAGAGGATGTCGCGAAGATGACAACGATGATCAAAGTAGAGAATCTGACGAAGCTCTACGGGGACATGAAGGCGATCGACCGTCTGACCTTCGACGTCAGCGACGGCGAGATCGTCGGCTTGCTCGGACCGAACGGGGCCGGCAAGACCACCACGATGAAGATCCTGACCTGCTTCATGCCCGCCACCTTCGGCCGGGCCTGGATCGGAGGCCACGACATCTTCGAGGAGCCGATGGCGGTCAAGCGCCTCATCGGCTACCTGCCCGAGGTGCCGCCGCTGTACTCCGAGATGACGGTTCAGAGCTACCTCGAGTTCGTGGCCGAACTCAAGGAAGTGCCGGGCCGGGATCGTTCCAAGAAGGTGCGCCGCGCCCTGGAAGAGACGGGCACCTGGGACGTTCGCGGCCGTCTGATCGCGCACCTGTCGCGCGGCTATCAGCAGCGCGTGGGGCTGGCGCAGGCCCTGGTCCACGACCCCAAGCTGCTGATCCTCGACGAGCCCACGGTGGGGCTGGATCCGAAACAGATCATCGAGATCCGCGAGCTGATCAAGAGCCTGGGCCAGGACCGCACGGTCATCCTCTCGACCCACATCCTCCCCGAGGTCCACATGACCTGCCGGAAGATCCTGGTCATCCATGAGGGCCGCATCGTCGGGGCAGGCACGGAGGCCGAACTCTCGCGCACCGTGCTGGGAGCCGACCACTACCAGGTGCAGGTGCGCGGTCCCCGCGAGGCGGTGAGCGACGCGCTTGCGAAGATCACCGGGGTGCGCAAGGTCCGTTCGATCGATGACGGCGACGGCCCTCTGTGCAGCCTGGTCGTCGAGTCCGAGCCGGAGCGCGATCCGCGCGAGGCGATCTTCGGGCTGCTGGCCGAGAAGAGGTGGCCGCTGCTCGAACTGCGTCCGCCCGAGGTCAGCCTCGAGCAGGTGTTCATCAAGCTCACCGCCGGCGAGGAAGAGACGCGGCGGCTGGGCGCTCTGACCCATCATCCCGAGCTGGCCGACGGGCCCGGCGACGACGTCTCGGACGCGGGCGGCTCGTCAGCCTACCGGCCGCGTCTGGGTCCCGTGGCCCAGTTCCTCGAGGACCGGGACGCCGCCCCCACCAACAAGGACCGCGAGCCGTAAGGAGTCGACCATGTTCAAGACCTGGTACATCTTCAAGAAAGAGCTGAAGACCTACTTCATCTCGCCCATCGCCTATGTGGTGGCTGGCGCGTTCCTGGTGCTCTCGGGCCTGATCTTCAACGCCCTGATCCAGTACCGCTACGCGCTCCTGTCGCCGGCCTACGGTAACATGGGCGTTTATCTCCTGTTCATCGTGCCGTTCCTGACGATGCGTCTGCTGGCCGAGGAGAAGAAGCGTCAGACGATGGCGCTCCTGTTCACCTCGCCGATCTCCAACACGAGCATCGTCGTCGGGAAGTTCCTGGCCTGCTACGTGTTCGTGGCCCTGATGCTGTCGGTCACGTTGATCTACCCGTGGATCCTCTCGAAGTTCGGCCCCCTCGACCTGGGGCCGGTGAAGAGCGGGTTCGCCGGGCTGGTGCTGCTGGCCGGCTGCTACGTCGGCGTCGGGCTCTTCGCGAGCAGCGTCTGCTCCGAAGCGGTCATCGCCGGGGTGCTCGGCGTCGGCATGATCCTGATGCTCTACCTGATGGAGATGGCCAAGAGCTGGTTCCCCGACTGGCTCACGCCGGTCGTCGAGTACGTCTCCATCTACCGGCCTCAGCAGGATCTGCTGCAGGGCCTGCTCAACTCGAAGGACATCGTCTTCTACGTGAGCTTCATGATCCTCACCGTATTCGCGTCCATCCGGATGCTGGAAGCCAACCGGTGGCGATAGGGGAGGAGAACCTGACATGAGCAATAACCGCGCAATTTCCAAGTCTCGTACCGGTGTCGGCACTCCGGCCAACTCGGCCGCGATGCCCGCCGGCATCTTCCTGCTGTTCGTCGCCGTGGCGCTGGCCACCGCGGGTGAGGACCTCGCCGGCTGGGCCTGGGGCATCGGCGCCGCCGGCGCCATCGCCCTCGGCTACTCCCTGACGGTGAACTACAAGTGGGTCGAGCGCACCTTCTTCCACAAGCGCTTCGCCCTGGGCATCAACAACCTGGTGCTCATCCTCGCCGTGACCGGCATCCTGGGCCTGGTCAACGTCATCGCCTATCGCCACAACGCCCAGTACGACTACACCAAGGACCGCAAGTTCAGCCTGTCCGACCAGACGCTGAAGCTCCTCGGCAACCTCAAGGAAACCCTCGAGGTGACCGCCTTCTTCATCGAGGGTAGCCCGGACGACCAGCGCGGACAGCGGGCCGGCCAGGAGCGCACGATGGTCAAGAACCTGCTCGAGCGCTACGGGAAGGCCAGCCCGAAGTTCAAGTTCAAGATGATCGATCCCGAGAAGGAGCCGATGCTGACCAAGCAGTACAACATCACCTTCAACGGCACGACCCTCCTGAAGGCCCAGAACCGCGACGTCCGAATCGAGCCCGACAAGATGTTCGAGTACAGCCGCAACCCTTTCAGCCAGCGGTTGCAGACGTTCAACGGCGAGCAGGTGCTCACGAGCGCCATCCTCGACGTCACCAGCGGCACCGTCCGCACGGTGTACTTCCTCGAGGGCCACGGCGAGCGCAGCCCCGAGGGTGAGGACCGCGGCGGCCTGGCGGCGATGAAGGAATACCTGCTCCGCGACCAGTACCGCATCGAGAAGCTCAACCTGCTGACCAAGCCCGAGATCCCCGCCGACTGCAGCGTCCTGGTCGTCGGCGGTCCCAAGAAGAACTTCGACCCCAGGGAACTCGGCGTACTCGACAAGTACGTCGCCGACGGCCGCAGCATCATGTTCATGGTCGATTCCGACACGCCGCAGCCGCTGCGCGACCTGCTCAAGAAGCACGGCATCGAGTCGTCGCGGAACCTGGTGCTCGACCCGGCCCGCTACCTGCACCCGCTGTTCGGCGGCACGCCAATCATCCCGCAACCCGAGTTCCTCGCCCACGACATCGTCGATCCTCTCAAGGAGAAGAAGCGCTCGGTGCTGATGCCCTGGTCGACCAACCTGATCAAGGTGGCGACCGAGACCCCCGAGATGAAGGGCTACACCTTCCACGAGCTCCTGAAGACCAGCCCCGAGAGCTGGGCCGAGGTGACCGTCGAGGCCGCCAGCGCAGCCTTCGACCAGGGCAAGGACACCAAGGGCCCCTGCACGGTGGCCTGGGCCTTCGGCAAGGAGACCGGCGCCGAGCCCCCTCCCCCCAACCCGATGTCCCCTCAGCAGCCGCCGGTCGAGAAGAAACAAGTCTCGCACCGGGGCGTGGTGTTCGGCTCGTCCGAGTTCGCCACCAACGCCTGGGCCGAGAAGGGCGGGAACATCGACCTGTTCTTGAACGCCGTCAACTGGCTCTCCGGTGAGACCGACCGCATCAGCATCCGCCCCAAGAGCGAAGAGGTTCCCAAGCTGGAGGTCGAGGTCGCCGGTTACGCCAATCGAATCCTGTACGCCACGATGTTGATCATCCCCGGGTTCATTTTCGGCCTGGGTGCGTTTATCTGGTGGAGGCGAAGCAGCCTATGAGCAAGTTCCTGCCTACCCTGATGGCCCTCCTGATCCTCGGCGGATTGGGCTGGTATGTGGCCCGCTACGAACAAGAGCCCCTCTCCGAGAAGACCATTCCCAAGGTCGTCACGACCGAGAAGGACAAGATTTCCAAGGTCGTCCTCGAAGAGGTCGCGAAGAAGACCGAACTGGTCCTCGAGAAGAACAAGGACTCCAAGTGGGAAGTCACCGCGCCTCTCAAGGCCGCTGTCGAGGATGAGAAGCTCGACAGCCTCCTGAACCGCCTGGAGAAGGTCAAGGCCGACCGCCTCGTCGACGGAGAGGCCCCCGGCCAGAAGGCCGACCCCGCCAAGTACGGGCTCGACAGCCCCACGCACAAGGTCACCTGGACCGCCGGCGCCGAGTCCCACACGCTGCTGCTCGGCAAGGACAATCCGCTCGGCTCCAGCGCCTACGTGAAGCTGGCCTCGTCCGACCAGGTGTTCCTCGTCAACTCGGGCGACCTGGAGATCCTCAAGAAGGACCTGTTCGCCTTTCGCGACAAGACCGTGCTCAAGGCCGATCGAGAGCAGGTCAAGGAACTCAAGGTGGAGAAGA